>CAZVOI010000252.1:0-6640 GCA_964628275.1 uncultured Acidobacteriota bacterium
CCGCGGCGCGATGGTTACGCGATCGCCTACTAGGGCTGACGCACGAACGCCGGCATCGGGACGCGCTCGAGGGATTTCGCTATGCGACAATCCGGCATCGGTGGAGCTCAAGCGTCTAGGTAAGTACGAGATCCTCGCCAAGATCGGCGAAGGAGGAATGGGCGAGGTCTACCGCGCCCACGACGCCGTCCTGGGCCGCGACGTCGCCATCAAGACGATGGTGACGACGAAGATGGGAGGAGACAGCGACGAGGCGCGCCAGCGTTTCCACCGCGAGGCGCGCTCCGCCGCCCAGCTCAACCACCCCAACATCGTCACGATCCACGACTTCGGCGAAGAGCAGGGCTGTTTGTACATCGCAATGGAACTGCTCGAGGGCGCCGACCTCAAGGAGGTCGTCGACGGCCGCGTTGCCGCGGATCTTTCGAGCAAGCTCAGTTTGATGGAGCAGATCTGTGACGGGCTCGCATTCGCCCACGCCAAGGGGATCGTCCATCGCGACCTCAAGCCGGGCAACATCCTCGTGCAGCGCAACGGCCAGGTGAAGATCATGGACTTCGGTCTGGCCCGGATCTCCTCGTCCGAGATGACCCGGGCCGGCTCGATCCTGGGCACGCCGCAGTACATGTCGCCCGAGCAGATCCAGGGGCAGAAGGTCACGGGGCGCTCGGACGTCTTCTCTCTGGGCTCCGTCTTCTACGAGCTCGTCGCCGGGCGCAAGTCCTTCGACTCCGAATCGCTGACCGGCATCCTGTACCAGATCATGCAGGCTGAACCGGCGCCTCTGGACCAGATCCGCCCCGACCTGCCGCCCGAGCTCTGCCAAGTGATCCGAAGGGCAATGGCCAAGGACCCGGCCCGCCGCTACTCCGACGCGGGGGAGCTGCGGGAGGCGCTACGCGAGGTGCGCGGGGCGCTGGGCCCGGTTCCGGGGCCGTTCCCCGCCTCGACGTCCGGGCAGCCCAGCGCTCTTGGGCCGCAGACGGTCCCGGCGCGCCCGGCCACACGCGCCGCCACGGCACGGCAGCCCTCCCCGGAGGCGACACGCGCCATGACGCGAGGCGGCATCTCGGAGACGCTGGCCGGGGACGCTCCGACCCATGGTGCAGTTGCGAGGTCCGCCGGGCCGGCGTCCGTGCCGCGGCCGCCAGCGCCCGCGCGGTCCGTCAGTCTGCCGTTGCTGGCGATCGCGGCGGTAGGACTAGTGGTGTTTACCGGTGCCCTGGGCCTCGCGGCCTACTGGCTCGTTCGGTCCGCGCCGGGGCTGGTTGCTTCGCCGCCACCCCCCGTTTCCATCGCCCCGACCCAGGCGCCGGCCACCACTGCCGCGCCTCCGCCCGGGCTCGAGGCCGCGCGACTCAGCTTGCGCGACAGGGACTACCGAGCCGCGATGGCCCTGGCCGACCCGATCCTGGCCTCGGACGCCGGCAATCTGGAAGCGCGTTCGATCCGCGACGAAGCGGCCGGCGCGCTGCGCCAGGCCGAGCCAGTGCTGGCCTCCCTGCGCCGCAGCTTGAGCGCGGGCGACGGCCCCGGGGCCTCGCAGGCGCTCGCGCGCCTGTTGGCTCAGGACCCAGTGAACCCGGAGCTGCACGCGCTGAGCGAGCGGCTGAACGAGCTGCTTCGAGACCAGGCCGAAGCGGCGCGCCGCCGCAGCGAGGCGCCGCGTCCGGTCGTCGCGGTCCCGGCGACGCAGCCGCCGCCAACCGCCACGCTCCCCGCTTCGGCGTCACCCCCGACGACGCTGCCGCCGATCACGGTTCCGGCCGCGACTCCTCCTGCGCCCACGCCGCCCCCGGTCACCAGCCCGGCGCAGAGCGAGGGGGCGGCGCGCCAGGCCATCCGGGGAGTGCTGGACGAGTACCGCGCCGCTTTCGAGCGCCGGGACGCCGACGCGCTGCGCGCGGTCCAGCCGGGCGTGGACTACGCCGCGATGAAGCAGGTCTTCTCGACGGTGGCCGGCTATACCGTGCGGCTCGATGTCAAGGATGTGGTTGTCCAGGGCGACACCGGCCTGGCCCGCTGCGTCGTGACCTACAGCCCAGTCCCCAAGCCAGCCGGCAAGATCCAGCCGGTCGCCACCGTCTTCCACCTGCGGCGCACCGGCGACGTCTGGCTGATCGAACGCCTGGAGCGAAAGTAGCGCGCGCCGGCTAGGCTAAAAAGCCACGTCCAGTCCGACCACCAGCGTCGTCGTGGGCCGCAGGCCGTTGCTCGAGAGCGGGAACAAGACGTTGCCGTTCAGCAGCAGCGTCTTCGCGATGTTCAGCTTGAAGCCCGCGATCCCCAGCAGCAGCGTCAGGTTGTCCTGGCTGACGGTGACGTCCGTGACGTCGGGGTACGTGACCGCCTGCAACGGCGCGCCGGCGGCCGTCCGGTAGTTGAAGCTGCGGCTGACCGTTCCGAAGCGATTCACGTCCAGCAGCGTGCGCCCCACGAAGTCGGCGTTCAACGTGAGCCGCGGCGTCGCCTGGATCGCGAAGCCGAGGGTGTAGTTGAGCTCGTCCGGCAGCTCGAGCTCGGCCTCCGTGAGCGGTCCCGCCGGCGTCTGGCCTCGGAACACGGTGTTGTAGGCGTCGGAGGCCCCCGGGATCGGCGTCGGCACGTCGTCGCCGAGCTCGTAGCTCGCGACGCCTGGCGCCAGCCCGCCGCGCGACAGCGTGTATCCGAGGTTCAGGTGTGGCTCGAAGCGGCCGAAGTTCTCCGAGTAGATCAGCGAGCCCTTGAGCTGCGTCGCCCCGGTGCCGAGCAGGTCGTTCTCGTCGCCGGTGGGCAGGCGCGCGTCGAACGCGAGGGCGAGGCCGCCGCGCTGACGCTCGAGGAACCGGTACTTCGCCCGCAGCAGCAGGTCGCCGATGCCGCTGGCGGAGCCCGACTCGCGGGAGGTCTTCTCGTTGGGGTTGGGGCTGCCGAAGTTGTGGATGGAGGGGTTTGAGGCGGTGGCGACCCGCAGCAGCGTGGAGCGCATCGTGGCATCCATCTCGACGCGCACGACCGGGAGCGCGGCGGCGATGTCGAAGTTATCGGTCAGCCCGTAGTTCGCGAAGAGCACGACGGTGTCGGTGCGCACCCGGAGGTCCAAATCGTCCCTGACGAGGTCCCCCTCGAAGAACGGATTGGAGTCTTCCGACGGTGTGACAGCCGCATTCGGGTTGGGTGTTCCGTCGGCCAACTGGTTCGGGCAGCAGTCGTTGTGCTGCAGGTAGAAGCGGACGCCCTGCTCGAGATCGAGTCCCTCGAACTTGTCGAAGCGCACCTGCTGGAAGTTGAGCCCCACGCTCAGCTTGCGCTTGCCGATCGTGAGAGAGCGCTCGGCGAACGACGGCCCGAAGCTTCCACTGCTGCGCTGCGGGATGCCCGTTTTCTCGTCGAGCGTGTAGGTGAAGCCGCCCGACGAGGATCCGATGGGGAAGGTGGCGAGCTGGGCCACGATCGCGGCGTTCAGGGCATACGGCGCCCGGAGCTGCGCGGCCGCCGGGAGGAAGTGGGCCTCGTGGGGGTTCCCCGCCACGTTGCCCGCTGTGGAAGGCATCGTGACCGATTCGGAGATCAGGCGCGGCAAGAGCTCCGAGAGGCTTTGGGCCGTCGCGGCCGGCGCGGCCAATGCTGCGAGAAACACAGCGACACGCTTCGACATGGGCCTCCTTGGGGCTATTGGAACAGCGCACTCTAGCAGACCCGCCGATCGGGGAACAAGACGTCAACGAGGGCCCGACGACGCCTGGTTTCTCGCGAGATTCTCGGGCCGACGGCCCAGCGACAGCGATAAGCTCGGGGGCGTGACGAGACTCCGCCACTTCGCGATCGTAACGCTCTTCCTCCTCGGATCCGGACCCCTTTGCGGCCAAGATATCGCCACGATCGCGGTCCGCAACCGGCCCGCGGAAGACCTGGTCGCGGCTCTGAAGCCGCTGGTCGGGGTCGAAGGCAGCGTCACCGCGTTCGGCGACAAGCTGATCGTGAAGGCAGGGCCTCAGGCCTTGCGTGAAGTGCGCGCCTTGATCGCCGAGCTCGACGTCCAGCCGCGATCGCTCTGGATCACGGTCCGCCAATTGCGGGACGCGGAGATGCAAGGGAAGAGCGCCGGCGTGTCGGGCGTCGTGGCGGTCTACCCCGGAACGGTGCAGACCCGCGAAGCCGGCCGGACCGTCACGCGAACCACGCGCACGCAGGTGACGGGCGCGTTCGCGGAAGGATCCGCCAGCGAAGCCGGACAGGATCTCCAGCAGATCCGCGCCCTCGACGGCCGCCAATCGTTCATCCGCACCGGCCGCGCCGTGCCGGCAGCCAGCATCGCCGGCTCGACCTACGTCGAAGCCGACTCCGGCTTCTCGGTCACGCCGCGCGTCTCCGGCGACCTCGTCACCCTGGAGATCCTGACCGCCGCCGACCGCATCGACGCCGCCGGCCGCATCGACCGCCAACAAATCGCCGCGACCGTCAGCGGCCGGCTCGGCGAATGGATCTCGCTGGGCAGCATCGAGCGCAGCGACACCGCCAGCGAGAAGTCCGTGGGCTCGCGGAGTGACTCGCGTCTGGCGCTGATCCGCAGCGTGTCGCTGAAGGTGGAAGAGGTGGGGGCGGCCCGCTGAGGAGGGCGGTGGCGCCCGCGGTCCTCAGCTCCGCAGTTTCTTGAACAGCTCCAGGTTCACCTTCAGCGACTCCAGGGGCGGCACGCCCTCCTTCTCGTACTCGATGATGTACCACTCGATGCCGCCGACGGTCTCGGCCGCCGTCATGATCGCCGGCCAGTCCAGCTCGTCGGCTCCCAGGTAGGCGTTCGGGTCCTTCTTCGAGAAGGGCTTCACGTGGATCGAGATCGTCCGCCCCGCGTTGCGCCGGATCAGCGCTTGGGGGGTGACGCCCTCCATCTCCGAGGCGTTGCCGGTGTCGAACTGGAGCACCACCTCTTTGGCGGTCTGGTCCGCGAAGCGATTCCACCAGTACTCACCGTCGATCCGGTTGAAGTCCGTGGTGTGGTTGTGGTACCCGACGCGCATCCGATGCGGCTTGAGCCGCTCGGCCACCTCGTTGACGGCGGCGGCGGTGGTCTTCAACAGCTCCGCCGACTTGTACACCGCCGGCGCCAGGGAGCGAATGATCAGGTTGCGATTGCCGATCGCCTGGTTGAACTCGACGCTGGCGGCCAGCTTGTCGCCCTGTAATTCGTCGAGGCGGTGATGGAAGCCGCACGCCCGCAACCCGGCCGCGTCGAGGTGCTTGCGCCACTCGGCGCCGGGCCGGCCGAAGGCGTTCTCGAGCTCGACCGCCTCGTACCCCATCGCGCCGAGCGGCGACAGCGTGCCGGGAATGTCGGTGGCCAGCTGCTTGCGGACGCACCAGAGCTGCGTGCCGATGGGGATCTTCTTCCAGGTTGCGGCGCGCGCCACGGGAGCCAGCAGCACCGAGGCGGCGGCAGCGCCGCCAAGCCGAAGGACGTCGCGTCGAGTCGGATAGGCGTTGGTCATGAGTGTGTTGCTCCCACCGCGCATCCTATGTCTGCGACGTGAGGGCCGGCAAGCTGGTTCTGAGCGGCCTGATCCACGACAATGGCGGCCGTGGAGGCCGACGGACCGGAGCTCCAGCGCGTCTACTCAGTCGCCGCCGAACGCGGTGTGCCGGTGCTCGTCCACTTCCAGGAAGTCGAGCACTTCCCCGGCGAAGGGTTGTGGGGGACGGGCTTCAAGCGATTCGAAGCCATGCTGCGCAAGTACCCGAAGACGACGTTCATCGGTCACGCCGATGCCTTCTGGGCCAATCTGGATGCGGCATATGCCAACGAAGCGTCCTATCCCACCGGGCCGATCCGACGGGGCGGCATCACGGACAAACTGCTCGGCGACTAGGCGAACCTGTTCGGCGATCTCTCCGCCAACTCCGGCAACAACGCGCTGTCGCGCGACCCGGCCTTCACGCCCGACTTCCTGAAGCGTCACCAGGACAAGCTGATCTTCGGCAGCGATTGCTCGTGCGCCGATGGCCAGGGCGCCGGCACGTCGCAAGCCAACAACCCCGCGGCCTCCCGTCTCGCGGGCAAGTGCGTCGCCCGCGAGACGCTGACGCTGCTGCGCGCGTCAACCGAAGCCGACGTGTTCCGCAAGCTCGCCTGGGCGAACGGCCACCGGGTGTTCAAGATGTCGCCGGCCTGAGGTCGACTCCTTCATTTGATGACGGTCAACGTCACCTCGACCTTCAGCAACTCCCCGCTGATAGGGTCCGTCGCCGCCGTGTACTGCGTGGTTTGACCGTCGCGCAAGAGTAGCTCGGCCTCGGAGCGGAAGGTGCGGAGCAGCGGTGTGGTGGTGAGGGATCCGTCCGGGGCCGCCGGAGCGAACGGTCGCGCCCCCTCCGCCGAATAGAGCGACGACTGCTCGAGCGAACAAACCAACTTGAAGCGGCCGTCCTCGAGGGCCTCCGCGCTGCAATCCACGTTGTTGGTGGCATCCTTGAAGTTGACCGTGGCCGTGTTGTTCACCATCGTCTGGACGGGCACCGAAATGCCCATCCGCAGGCGGCCAGGACGGCCGCCCGCGTTCAGCGTCAGGGTGTACGGGAGGCTGCTGACCTTCTTCTCCCCCATGAACCTCGAGAAAACGACTTGCAGCTTGAGGGGTATCAGCGGCTTCTTCGGTCCTTCGGC
>CAZVOI010000253.1:0-13414 GCA_964628275.1 uncultured Acidobacteriota bacterium
GCAGAGGGCCTGCTGCGGTTTGGCGAGCAGCGCCTTCGGGACCGCGCCCTTCGGATGCGGGTTGTGGCAGTTGACGCACGCGACGTTCTTGGCGTCGTGCGACGAGCCGACCCAGTGCTTCTGGCCGGCCTTGTTGTGGCAATCCATGCACACGCCGGAGGACTCCGGCGGAGTCAGCGCCTTGAAGGTCCGGATCTTGGTCTTGTCTCCGCTGGCGTCGACGTGCGCCTTGCCGGAACCGTGGCACGTTTCGCAGCTCTGCTCGCCCTTCGCATGAGGTGTCAGCTTGAAGGCCTTCACCGCGTCCTCGTGGCAGGCTGCACACGTCTCCATCCCCACGATCTCGCCGGGCGGCGGCGATTTCTCCTGCCGCGTGGGGCTGGCGCGGCCAGGCAGCGCGGCGGCGAGAGCGAGCAGGCCCAAGCCCACGAAGAACGGAGGACATCTCATGAGTTCACCTCCGAAGGCGAATGAGTTGAAACGGCTGGGTCATCGAAGTCGTGCGACATCTGGACCTGGATCTCCCGGATCACGGCGCTGGAGTAGCGCCGATGCCCTCCGAGAGTCGTCCGGCACGGCAGGCGGTGTTCGCGAGCCCAGCGCGTGACGGTGGTCGGCGAAACGCTGAGCAGGCGCGCCACCTCGGCTCGCGTCAACAAGGCCTCGATCTGAGCGTTGGGTTGGTTTGGGACAAGCATGGCCCTCTCCTAATTCTAACTACGCCATCCGTCTCGACGGCCACCAGCTCTGGAGCATCAGCATGTAGTTGGCACGCTCGTAAACACCGGGGTCCGGGCACATCTCGAGGTTCATGCTGCCGCGCATCGTGGCGAGCGATTCGTATTCGTGCTCTTCCATCCACGCGACCACCCGCTCGCGCAACACGCGCAGGTATTGGGGACCGCGTTGCAGCAGCGCGGACACGACCTGGACCGCGTGCGCGCCGGCCATGATGGCCTTGACGGCGTCGATCGCGGTGTGAACGCCGCCGGTGACCGCCAGGCTCGGCCGGACCCGGTTCGAAAGCAGCGCCAGCCAGCGCAAGCGCAGCGCCAGCTCCGACGAGTTCGAGAGGTGGAGCGAGCGCGCCGCGGTCAGGCCCACCGGATCGATGTCCGGCTGGTAGAAGCGGTTGAACAGGACCAAACCGTCGGCGCCCGCGGCGTCGAGGCGTTGCGCGAAGTGAGCGAACGACGTGTAGAAGGGCGAGAGCTTCAGGGCCACCGGGATTCGAACCGACTGCTTGACCTGCTTCAGGATCTCGATCGTCCGATCTTCGACGTCCGCGGCGCTTTCCGCGGGATCCGCCTGGACCGCGTAAATGTTGAGCTCGAGCGCGTCCGCGCCGGCCTGCTCGATCGCCTTGGCATAGCCGAGCCAGCCGCCCGGGGTCGTGCCGTTGAGCGAGGCGATCACAGGGCAGCTCACGTCACGCTTGATGCGCATCAGCTGCTCCAGGTATTCCTCGGGACCGAGCGCGAAGCGATCGGGACTCGGAAAGAAAGACAGCGCCTCCGCGAAGCTCTCGCCGTGCCGGTCGGTGTGCAGGAACGTCGCGATCTGTTCGCGCTGGATCTGCTCTTCGAAGAGAGAGTGCATCACGATCGCGGCGGCGCCCGCGTCCTCGAGCCGCTTCACGTCGTCGAGATCGTCGACCAGGGGCGAGGCGCCGGGCATGAACGGATGCGGCAGCTTCAGCCCGAGGTAGTTGGTTCTGAGGTCCATTGCGCTTTCCTTATATTTATCCAACCGGGACTGGGGCGGGCTCCTCGACTGCAACGGACTTGGCGTCGGGCACCGTGAGCGCTGAGAGCTGCTGGTAGATGGCGACACGCTGGGCGGAGGAGCGCTCGGCCTTCGCCATCAGGCCTCGGAACCGCTCGGGGTCCATCTTCTCGACCATCCGGAAGCGCGCCTCGTTGCGCATGTACTCCTTCACGCTCACCTTCGGCGGGCCGCTGTCCAGCTTCAGCGGCGGCTCGCCGGCGGTCACCCGGCGCGGGTCGAAGCGGTAGAGCGGCCAGATCCCGGAATCGACGGCCAGCCGCTGCTGCTCGGCGCCGTGCACCATGTCGTAGCCGTGGGCGATGCAATGGCTGTAGGCGATGATCAGGGACGGTCCGGGATGGCTCTCCGCCTCCTGGAAGGCCTTGAGCGTCTGCGTGTCCTTGGCTCCGAACGCCACCCGAGCGACGTACACGTGCCCGTAGCCCATCGCCATCAGCCCGAGGTCCTTCTTCGCGGTTTCCTTGCCGGCGGTGGCGAACTTGGCGGCGGCGCCCAGCGGGGTCGCCTTGCTCTGCTGGCCGCCGGTGTTGGAGTAGACCTCGGTGTCGAGCACCAGCACGTTGACGTCGCGGTTCGTGCTCAGCACGTGATCGAGCCCGCCGTAGCCGATGTCGTAGGCCCAACCGTCGCCGCCCACGATCCACACGCTCTTCTTGACCAGGTAGTCGGCGAGAGTCGCGAGCTGCCGGGCCGCGGGCTGCTTCAGCCCGTCGAGCACGGAGCGCAACGTCGCGACGCGCCCGCGCTGTGCCAGCACCTCGGCGGCGAAGCGCTGGTCGGTTTCGATCGAGACGCGCCTGCCGTCGGCCGGCGCGGCGATCGAGCTCAGGATCGCCCGGGCCAGGTTTTCTCCCACGTGCGGCGCCAGCTCTTCGAGCAGCCGCCGCGCCTGGTCGGCGTGCGCGTCGAGCGCCAGGCGGAAGCCCAGCCCGAATTCCGCGTTGTCCTCGAAGAGCGAGTTGGCCCAGGCTGGACCGCGGCCGTCGGGCCCCGTCGTGTAGGGCGTCGTCGGCAGGTTGCCGCCGTAGATCGAGGAACAACCGGTGGCGTTGGCGATCAGCAGCCGGTCGCCGAAGAGCTGCGTCAGCAGCTTGATATAGGGGGTTTCACCGCAGCCCGCGCAGGCGCCCGAGTACTCGAAGAGCGGCTGGAAGAACTGCGAGCCCTTGAGGTCCGGCTTGATCTGGGTCCGATCGAACTCGGGAATGCCCAGGAAGAACTCGTAGTTGGCGCGCTCGCGCTCGAGGTGCGTCCCGAGCGGCTGCATGTCGATGGCTTTGTGACGCGGCTGCGCCTTGTCCTTGGCCGGGCAGATCTCGACACAAAGGCCGCATCCGGTGCAGTCTTCGGGCGCGACCTGGATCGTGTACTTGAAACCCTTCAGCTCTTGCGACTTGAAATCGTGGGCCAGGAAGCTGGCGGGGGCTCCCGCGAGGGCGTCAGGCGAGAAGAGCTTCGCGCGAATCGCCGCGTGCGGGCAAACGAAAGCGCACTTGTTGCACTGGATGCAGATCGGCGCGTCCCAGATCGGGACCTCGGCGGCGATGCCGCGCTTCTCCCACTGGCTCGTGCCCATGGGCCAGGTCCCATCCACCGGGAAGGCGCTCACCGGGAGCAGATCTCCCTTGCCCGCGATCATCAGCGCGGTGACGCGTTGCACGAAGTCGGGAGCGCCCTTGGCGACCAGCGGCGGCCGCGAACGCTTGGCATCGACCGCGGCCGGCACCTTCACCGGGTGCAGATGCGCCAGCGTCTCGTCCACGGCCGCGAAGTTGCGGCGCACGATCTCGTCGCCCTTCTTGCTGTAGGTCTTCTCGATCGAGGCCTTGATCTTCCGGATCGCCTCGTCGCGCGGCAGCACGCCGGAGATCGCGAAGAAGCAGGTCTGCATGATCGAGTTGATCCGGCCGCCCATGCCGGTGGCCTTGGCGACCTGCGAGGCGTCGATCGTGTAGAGCTTGAGATGTTTGTCGATGACCTGTTGCTGCACCTCGCGCGGCAGGCGCCCCCACACCTCGTCGGCGGGATACGGCGCGTTCAGCAGCAGCGTGGCGGCCGGAGCCGCGGACTCGAGCACGTCGTAGCGGTCGAGCAGCGAGAACTGATGGCACGCCACGAAGCTCGCGCGCTGGATCAGGTAGGACGAACGGATCGGCCTCGGACCGAAACGCAAGTGCGAGATCGTGACCGCGCCGGACTTCTTCGAGTCGTACACGAAGTAGCCCTGCGCGAAGTTGTCGGTTTCCTCGCCGATGATCTTGATCGAGTTCTTGTTGGCGCCCACCGTCCCGTCGGCCCCCAGACCGAAGAACAGCGCGCGCACCCGCTCGTCGTCGTCGATCTCGAAGTCGCGATCGAAGGCGAGTGAGGTGTGGGTTACGTCGTCCACGATCCCCACCGTGAAGTGGTTGCGCGGGCGCTCGCGGCTGGCCAACTCGTCGAAAACGGCCTTGACCATCGCCGGCGTGAACTCCTTCGAAGACAGTCCGTAGCGGCCGCCGATCACCAGCGGGTCGTGGAGCGGGCTTTGCTCACCTTGTTCGCGCGCTTCCCGGAGAGCGCTGACCACGTCCAGGTACAGCGGCTCACCGACGCAACCGGGCTCTTTGGTGCGGTCGAGCACCGCGATCGCCCGCACCGCCCGCGGGAGTGCGGCGGCGAAGGCGGCGCCCGCGAACGGGCGGTACAGCCTGACTTTGAGGACGCCCACCTTCTCGTCGTGCGCGATCAACCAATCGGCCGTCTCGTGCGCGACCTCGGCGCCGGAACCCATCAGCACGATCACGCGCTCGGCCTCCGGATGGCCGACGTACTCGAAGAGCCGGTAGCCGCGCCCGCTGCGCTTCGCGAAGCGGTCCATCACGCCCTGGACGATCTCGGGGCAGGCGGCGTAGTAGCCGTTGGCGGCCTCGCGCGCCTGGAAGAACGTGTCGGGGTTCTGCGCGGTGCCGCGCAGCACGGGACGGTCCGGCGTGAGCGCCCGCCGCCGATGAGCGGCGACCAGGGCGTCGTCGATCAAAAAGCGCAGGTCATCGTCGCTCAGCTCCTGGATCTTGGCGACCTCGTGCGAGGTCCGGAAGCCGTCGAAGAAGTGCAGCAGCGGGATGCGCGAGGCAAGCGTCGCCGCCTGACCGATCGCAGCGAAGTCGTGAGCCTCCTGCACCGACCCCGAGCACAGCAGCGAGAAGCCGGTTTGCCGGCAAGCCATCACGTCGGAGTGATCGCCAAAGATCGACAGCGCGTGCGTCGCCAGCGTGCGCGCCGCGACGTGCATGCAGTAGGCGCTGAGTTCGCCAGCGATCTTGTACATGTTCGGGATCATCAGCAGCAGGCCTTGGGAAGCCGTGAACGTCGTCGCCAAGGCGCCGGCCTGCAGCGCGCCGTGGACGGCGCCCGCGGCGCCGCCCTCCGACTGCATCTCGACCACTTCCGGGACCTTGCCCCAGATGTTGCGACGCCCGGCCGCCGACCATTCGTCCGACAGCTCCCCCATCGTGGAGCTCGGAGTGATCGGGTAGATCGCGATGACCTCGTTGGTGCGATGTGCGACCGATGCGGCCGCCTCGTTGCCGTCCACCGTGATCGTTATGGCCTGTTTCATCGCGGTCACTTTCCGATGCGACGGTTTTGCACGATCTGCGCCACGGTCGGATCGGCCCGTTCGGGTGCTCCACAGAACGCACCGGCGCAGGAATTGCGTGCATCTGTGCGAATTTGCGAGGGTTTTTCGCGGCAACGCTCAGCGCGACGTGCATCTTCGAGCGGTTGGCCGTGGCACCGCTCTTGTAACAATACAGATGGGCGTCGATGCGTTGCCCGGTCACGCGAGGGAGGAAGCATGAGACCCACGATGCAGGTTCCTGAAGCCAAAGCGGCGCTGCCGACCTCGATCACGCTCCCCGGGGCCGCCCAGATCGACGAGATCTTGTTTCCATCGGACCTCACTCCGGCCTCGGATCGCGCGTTCGAGCACGCGGCGTTGCTCGCCGAGCGCTTCGGCGCCCGTCTCACGCTTTATCACGTTTTGGCGGCGCCGCCCTACGGCAGTCGCAAGGAGCTGGGCCGCGAGGCACTGCGCCGCTCTCGGCGTGACGCCTTCGATCACCTGGAGCGAGGCACGAAGGATCGAGCCATGGTCTCGGAGATCGTGATCGAGCAAGAGGTTTCGGTGCATCGAGGTCTGCTGCGCGCATTGGTCGCTCGGAAGCCCAACCTGACGGTAATGGCCACACACGGGCGCGAATGGCTCAGTCAACTGTTCAGGGGCAGCGTGGCCGAGACGGCGTTGAACTCCGCGCGGCGAGCGCTGCTGCTGATCCGCGAGCCCGAGCACGGCGTGGCCCTGCCGTACAGGCGAATCCTCGTGCCCACCGACATGACGCCGGCTTCCGGTCGGGCTTTCCCGATGGCGGCGCAGCTCGCGCGAGCCTTCGACGCCGAGGTGATTGCCCTCCACGTCGCAGTCCCCCCGCGAGGCGATCCTGCCTTCGGAACGTCCGGGGTCTCGTACGATGTCGAGTCGCACCTGCCGAGCGAGCAGGCGGTCGCCGAGCTCCTGGGCAGCGATTTCAGCGGCCTCGTCGTGCACCCCCAGGTCGTGTTTGGGTCGGCCTGGGATCGCATCGTCGAGACCGCCAAGTTCGAGCGCACGGACCTGATCGTGATGTCCACTCACGGCCGCGACAGCTTGACCGATTGGGTGTTGGGCTCGCACACCGAGCGTGTCGTGCAGCACGCGCCTTGCCCGGTGCTGGTCGTATGAGCGCGTAGGATGTGGCATCAGGAGGCAACACAATGAGAAGATCTGTCTGGGCGATTAGCCTGTTCGTCGTTTCGATCCCCGCCGCGGCGCAGCAGCCCGCGCGAGTCGATGCATCCGAGGCCGCCATGGGCCAGGTCATCTTCATGCGGTATTGCGCCGCGTGCCACGGCCGCGAGGGCCGCGGCGACGGGCCGGTCGCACCAGGTCTGGTGAAAAAGCCGGTCGACCTGACTGCGCTCGCGGCGAAGAACTCCGGCACGTTCCCCTTCGACAAGGTGGCCAAGTCCATCGACGGCCGGGAGACAGGTCGAGCCCACGGCACCCCGGACATGCCGGTGTGGGGCGAGGTCTTCGGCAAGACGACTGGCACCGAGTCGCCGACGGTCGAAGGCGCCGTCAAGCGCATCACGAACTACGTCTGGTCGATCCAGTCAGCGCCCAAGAAATAGCGCGTCCCGAGTCGCCGGCTCGCGGTTGATTCCGAAGAGGAGGGAGCATGGCGTTCACCAGACAGTCGCGCAGCGGGCGGACCGAGGCGCGCCGGCCGTCGCGTCTCGTGAGCGGCCCGAGCGGAAAGGGGGCCATCCACGGGCTGAACCAACGTGGCGTACGGAGCGATAAGTCACCACGCGTGACCGCCAAGGGCCCGACCTTCAAGGAGCCCACGGTTTGCGGACGCTGCGGCGCCGTGTACTTTCACAAGGCGTGGCGACGCGGCAGGCGAATCGAGCTTCTCCGGCACGCCGCCTGGGATGTCTGTCCCGCCTGTCGCCAGATCGAACGGGGAGAGTTCTACGGACAAGTCGTGATCCGAGGCCTCAACATCAGCGCGGAGGAGCAGGCGATCCTGCGTCGCGTCGCCAACGTGGCCAAGCGCGCCGCGTACACGCAGCCCGAACGCAAGATCGTGGAGATCCATCGCCAGGGCGACTCGATCGAGGTCCGGACGACGTCGCAGAAGCTGGCCCACCGGATCGTCCACGAGCTCCAGAAGGCCTTCGGCGGTCGTGGGCGTTTCGAGTGGTCGCATGGCGACGGCCGGCTCCTCGCCACCTGGGACGCTTCCGCCTCGGCGTCGGCGCGGTCCGCGCTATCGAGTCGAACCGGCCGCTGACGCCGAAGCCGGATCGCCGCCCAGAGCCGTTCGGATCGCCTACGTTCTCTTCTCGCAGGCGGAAATCCTTACCGGCGTCGGAAGCGGCCGCGCACTCCTTGCTGGAGTGTCCGACCGGCACGGACCGATTGCGCGGACATCAGCCTGCGGCGCGCCGGGAGCGCATCTTGCCAATAGGCAGGCGGGGAGCTCGATCGTAGCGATCGATCGCGCGTGGCGCGGCGTGGCTGCAGGACCGCACGCAGCTGGCCTGGACCTGGTTCACCGGCGGCTGCCACCCCAACCGCGACACCGAGGCCGCGGTCGCTGCGGCGGGATTCGTGATCGACCCGGCGAGCTACCGCGCGCGGAAAAACATGCGACGCTTCGAGGCGTCACCAACGCCGCGGCCAGAGCTGGCGCGCTTCCACCCTGCGAGAAGGACGCGCGCGATCCGCCCACCGACCGAGAGTGCCATGGCTCCCCCTATTGAAGCAACGCGGCCCGTGCCGGGATTCCCACCACGCAACGCTCGCCGGAGCGCAACGCCAGCCGTCGCTCGAGGCACGCCAAGTCGAAACGAATGTCGCCGTCGGCAGGCAGATGAACCTCGAGCAGCCGCAGCAGGCCGCCCAGGAACCCATCCGCGCGAACCCCGGCCGGGATCGAGTAGTAGACCCACTGGCCCTCGTGCCGATCCTCCACGAGCCCCAGCTTGCGGAGTGCGGCGAGATCGCGCGAGACCTCGTACTGCGGCCGACGCAACGTGTCCACCAGCTCGCACACGCACAGGTCGCCCTGGAGCAGCGCATTCACGATCCGCAGTCGGCGCTCGTTCCCCAGCTTTCGCAACAGGCGCCCGACTTCGCTGAGCTTTCCCTTCACGCCCACACGCTCAGTGGTGTTTCGCGACGAGCGCCGCAGCGGCTCGATCCGCTTCTCGCATGTCGTGGACGACCCCGGCTCCGGCCTGGCCCACGGCACGCGCGAGCTGCGTACGCGACGGGTACACGCCCCGCGAGACGACGGCGTCGTTCACGAGGATGAGCGGGAGGCACCGGTCGCCTTCTCTCGAAAGGAGTTCGCGCGCAGACTCGCGCGACGCTACCTCGGCGGGTGACACACTCGGATCGAACCTCTCAACGAGCACACCGATGGCCTCGAGCCAATCGAGGCGCTCCTCGAACGCCTCGAAGGTCCGATCGGGTATCACACCGAGCGTGCCGATGATCGGCGCGGGGACGCGACGCAAGACCGTGATGAACATCGTCGGCTCCTTTCGGATCGCTGCGGACCGCTGTCTCGCCGACCCGTCACATGCTGTTTTGTGCATACGCCGTGCCGCTAGCACGCCGCTGTCGACAAAGGACTTAGGAGAGGCGCACGATCACACTTGGCGCAGCCCATGCGCGAGTCCAGCTTGTTGCCGCACGGCTTTCACGGCTGGAGAGAGCTTCCTGGAAGCGAGCCCGAAGAGACGGGTGCGACCGCTTGCGCCGCCACGCCGGCCTCGAACCAGGGGCGACTGGCGACACAGACGCGGCACACCGACAACATCACCGGAACCTCTACCAACACTCCGACCACCGTGGCGAGCGCCGCGCCCGAGCCGGGTCCGTAGAGGGCGATCGCCGTCGCCACGGCCAGCTCGAAGAAGTTGGACGCGCCGATCAAGGCGCCGGGCGCCGCGACCGGGTAGGGCACCGTGAACAACCGCATCAGCCCATACGTGAGCCCCGAGTTGAAGTACACCTGGATCAAGATTGGCACCGCGATCAGAGCGACGTGCAACGCGCGCGAGGTGATGTTCTCGGCCTGGAACGCGAAGATCGCGACCAGCGTCACGAGCAGCGCCAGTATGGTCACCGGCTGGAACGCGGGCAGCAGCCGGTTCTCGAACCAGGCAGCACCCTTGGTGCGCAGGAACCAGGCGCGGCTAGCGGAGCCGAGCACCAGCGGGACGACCACGAACACCAGCACCGAGTAGAGCAGCACGGAGAACGGCACTTCCAGGCCCGCGGCGCCGGACACGAGGAACTTCACCACCGGCGCGAAAGCGAACAGCATGATCAGGTCGTTGACCGAAACCTGCACCAGCGTGTAGGCGGGATCGCCGCCGGAGAGCTGCGACCAGACGAACACCATCGCCGTGCAGGGGGCGGCGGCGAGAATGATCACGCCGGCCAGGTACTCGGCGCCGAGGGCGGGCGGGATCCAGTGAGCGAAGAGCTTCGTGAAGAACAGCCACCCGAGAAAAGCCATCGAGAACGGCTTCACGAGCCAGTTCACGAACAGAGTGACGAAGAGCCCCGCAGGCCGCAGGCCGACGCCTCGGATCGACGCGAAGTCGATCTTCAGCATCATCGGGTAGATCATCAGCCAGATGAGCACCGCGATCGGGATGTTGATCTGGCTGCCATGGCCGAGTTCCATCGAGCGCAGCCACTCCACGAAGGCCGGGAAGAGCTTCCCCACCAGGATACCGAGCGCCATGCATGCCGCGACCCACAGGCTCAGGTAGCGCTCGAACACCGACATCTGCTTCTCGCTCACTTCGGTCCCCTCCACAGTCGTGACTTCATCACAGCCCCGCGACGCGAGCGCCGGCGCGACGAATCAAGTTGATCAGCCGAACAGCAGCCCGTAAGCCCAACCCGTGGCCGTCGCAAGCATGACGACCAGCGACACGTAGGCCACGGTCTTGCGGGTGCCCAGATACGAGCGGATGACGATCATGCTGGGAAGCGAAAGCGCCGGCCCTGCCAACAGGAGCGCCAGCGCCGGGCCCTTCCCCATTCCCGAGCCGAGCAGCGTCTGCAGGATCGGAATCTCGGTGAGCGTCGCGAAGTACATGAACGCTGCGATCACCGAGGAGAGCAGGTTGGCGCCAAGCCCGTTTCCGCCGACCGACGAAGCGATCCACGAGGACGGAACGAGGCCCGCATCGCTCCCGGGGCGCCCCATCAGCCAGCCGGACACGAGGATGCCGCCGAGCAACAACGGCGTGATCTGCTTCGCGAAACCCCAGGTCGCTTGCACCCACTGCCGCAGCTCTTCCCTCTCGTACCAACGGAGCATCATTGCCGTGAGAGCGGCGAAGCCCGCGAGCGTGAGCGGCCAATGGACCTGGTACACGCCAGCGAAGAAGCCGACGGCCTGATTCGGTGCGCCCCAGTTCGCGAACACGAGGACGGCGATCATCGTCGCCAGGAAAAGCGCGTCCTGCCGTGGGCGTCGAGGCGAGTCGCCTCCTGACGCCGCGAACGGATCCGGCCCGTTGCGCTGGCGCTCGGCCTCCTCGCGGCGGAAGAGAGCGGCCATCAACAGACCGACGATGAAGGCAAAACCGACCGCTCCCACCGCGCGGGCAATCCCGAGCTCCAGCCCCAGGACGCGGGCGGTCAGGATCATCGCGAGGACGTTGATCGCGGGACCGGAGTAGAGGAAGGCCGTGGCCGGCCCGAGGCCCGCGCCGCGACGGTAGATGCTCGCGAAGAGCGGCAGCACCGTACACGAGCAGACTGCGAGGATGCTTCCGGAGACTGATGCGACGCCGTAGGCCACCGGGCGAGGCGCCGATGCCCCGAGGTAGCGCATCACCGCCCCCTGGCTGACGAACTGGCCGATCGCGCCGGCGATGAAGAACGCCGGCACGAGACACAGCAGGACGTGCTGGCGGGCGTAGTCCTTCAGCAGGAAGAGCCCCTCCAGGAAGGCGCCCTGGACGCGCGGGCTCTCGATCGGCAGGAAGTAGGCGGCGGCGAACACGGCGACCAGCAACAAGAGCTTGGTTCGCTCACGCATCATGATGCTCCCTTCGCGTCCTGCGTCCGCGGCTGGCCGTCAGGCCAGGCCGAGCAGGCGTCGGACGTCCTCGGACTTCGGGATGCTCCCCTGGTGAACGACGCGGCCGTCGAACGCGATCGCCGGCGTGCGCAGCACCCCCAGCTCCACCATCCGCTCGATCGCCTCGCTCTTCTCGACGCGGCACACGAGCTTCGCCTCATCCACGACGTGCCGGACCACGCGGTCCGTCTCGTGGCAGCGGGCGCATCCGGGCCCCAGGATCTCGATCACCTTGATCGGCGTGTCCATCACATGCTCCTTCCCGATTGGCGCACCGCTTGGCGCCTCAGTCCCAGCCGTGTGACGTCCAGGTCCACGCGGCACAGTTGCTCGACCGGGATCGCGCGCAGGCCACGCACCAGCCGCGCGTCCCCCGCAACCTGCGGGTCGTCGCCCACCAGGGCCCACACGCGTCTCAGCAACTCGCCGGCCTCGGCGTTCTGCGCCAGGCTGTAGCTGACCCAACGGCCGTCTTTCCGCTCGATGACGAGGCCCGCCCGCTTCAGCTCGGCGAGATGCGCCGAGACGGTCGAGACGGCCAACTCGAGGACCGCCGTGATCTGGCAGACGCAGAGCCCGCCCGGACGGAGCATGCTCAGGATCCGGAGGCGCGCGGGGTGACCTGCGGCCTTGAAGACCTCCGTTGCCTGGCTCAGCCGCGATTTCGCCACGGCGCCCTCCCGCGCAAGCCAGCCTTTGCGTCACTCATGAATCGCACTCCGTATTCCGTCCATCCGCGAAATGACGAGGCAGCAAGGACCGGGCCAGCGCTTCCCTCTTCACGGACGGGGCCTTGCGGTCCTTGGGTGTCGCAGCGACGCAGGTGTTGGTGCTTCCCCTATCTACGCCGGCATGGGAATCGCTTCGTGGGCGCGCGACCCCGGCGGCGGAGATCGCTCGACCCGAGCGCGATCAGTCGAGGCGCGCGAGGTAGTCGACGAGAGCCTCGAGCTCTTCGTCGGAAATCGCGCGTGTTTCGAGCCGATCGGTCGCTTCGCGATCGCCAGCGCCCCGCGCCCGCGCCGGCGCCAGCACCGCAGTTTGCGCGGCGGCTGCCGACCGGCCGCAAGAATCGCGCTTGACACTACATTCGTATATGCGTATATTCGCATTTATGGATATGGAGGCGCGGCCTCCTGAGGAGGCGGCGATGATCGAAAAGGCGCTGATCCCGCTGGTGGCGGCACGCTTCAAGGCGCTCGGCGAGCCCGGCCGGCTCTCGATCCTGTCCAGCCTCCACGACGGGGAGAAGAGCGTGTCGCAGCTGGTCGCCGCGACCGAGCGGAGCCAACCGAACGTGTCGCAGCACCTCGGCAGCCTGCTCCGGGCCGGAGTGGTGGCGGCCCGCCGCGATGGCAATCGCGTCCTGTACCGGATCGGCGACCCCTACATCGAGCGCATCTGTTCCGTCGTCTGTGCGAGCGTCAAGAAGCACGCCGCGGAGCAGGGCCGGCGTCTCCAGGCCACCGCCAAGGCCGCGCGGGGCCGACGTGGCTGAGCGGCTTCGCAGGCATCTCGGGTCTCTGATCCTGCTGGTTGCGCTCGCGGTTTCACGGTCGCTGGCCGCCCAGGAGACTCGGCTCACGCTGCAGCAGGCGCTGCAGCTCGCCGAACAGAGGAGTCCGGAGCTGCTGGCGTCCCGCGACAGGGTCGATGCCCAGAAGGCGCGTGGCGACGCCCTACGCAAATTGGCCTTCCCCCGCGCGGTGGCCTCGCTGGCCTGGTCGCACACCAACAACCCGGCGGCGGTCTTCGCGAACAAGCTGAACGCCGGCGGCTTCACCCAGCAGGATTTCGCGATCGATCGGCTGAACGCCCCGCCGGGCCTCTCGCATCTCACCTCGCTCTTGACCGTGGAAGCTCCGATCGACCTCGCCGGCCGGGTCCGCGCCCAGGCCGACGCGCAGGCGGCGGGCGCGCGGGCA
>CAZVOI010000254.1:0-5554 GCA_964628275.1 uncultured Acidobacteriota bacterium
CGCCCAGGCCACCGGCCGGCGGCGCGAGGTCGGGATACGCGTGGCCCTGGGGGCGAGCCGCGGGCGGCTCTGCGCCCAGTTCTTGACGGAGAGCCTGCTGCTGGCCGTGATGGGCGGAGCGGCGGGGCTGCTGTGGGCCGGTTGGGGCGTGCGCGCCATGCTGGCGGCGATCCCGGAGGCTCAGCTCCAGACGTTACCGTTCCTGAAGGACCTCACGATTCATCCGGGAGTGCTGGGCTTCACGCTCGGCGTCTGCCTCTTCACGGGCATCCTCTTCGGCATCGCCCCCGCGCTCCACGCGGCGGACGGTGACGTCGCGGAGCGATTGAAGGAAGGCGCGCGCGGCTCGGCGGGCAAAGAGCGGCTGCGCGGTCTGTTGGTGGTCACCGAAGTGGGGCTCGCGCTGGTGCTGCTGACCTCTGCCGGGCTGCTGACACGCAGCCTGTCTCGCCTGCTGAGCGTCAGCCCAGGCTTCGAGACCAAGGGCCTGCTGACCGCCCGCCTGAGCGTGCCGTCCGTTCGTTACGACACCCCCGAGAAGCTCGAGGCCTTCTTCCGTCAGTGGCAGTCGCGGATCGAGTCGCTCCCGGGAGTCGCGGGCGTCGCGATGGTGGATCGAATGCCGATGACGGGTTTTGGCAACACCGGAACGCCGTCGGTGATCGGCCGGCGGGCCGCGGACACGGGCGGCGCCGACTCGCAGCTCCGAACCGTCAACCTCGACTACTTCCGCGTGATGGGGATCCCGCTGCGCGCGGGGCGCGGCTTTAGCGAAGGCGACCGGCTGGGAGCGCCACGCGTCGTGGTCGTCAATCAAGCCTTCGCCGCGAGCGTCTTCCCCGGCGAGGATCCGCTCGGCCGAAGGCTCAGCTTCGTGTTCATGGCCGGCCAGTCGCTCGAGATCGTCGGCGTCGTCGGCGACGAGAACGTGGGGAACATCGACGCGAGCGCGCGGCCGGTCCTGTACTTTCCGTGGCTCCAGGACAGCTCCGCTTCGATGGGCGCTCTGGTGCGAACGCGATCGGATCCGGCGGCGCTCGTGGCCGCGCTGCGATCCGAGTCACGGGCGGTCGAGCCGGAGCTGCTGCTCACCGGCGTCCGCAGCATGGAAGATCTGATCGGAAGCTCCCGGCCGACGTTCCTGCGCCGCTATCCGCTGCTGCTTCTCGGGTCCTTCGCGGGTCTGGCGCTGGTGCTGGCGTCGATCGGCATCTATGGCGTGATGTCCTACTCGGTCAGCCAGCGAACCGCCGAGATCGGGATCCGGATGGCGCTCGGCGCTCGTCCGCGTGACGTGCTCGCTCTGGTCCTGAAGCAAGGGATGTCGCTGGCCGTTCTGGGCGTGGCGCTGGGTATCCTGGGCGGACTAGCGGTGGCACGGCTTCTCTCCAGCATCCTCTTCGACACGCCGCCGACGGATGCTGTCGTGTTCAGCGTCGCGCCGGTGTTGTTGATGATGGTGGCCGCTGCGGCCTGCTGGCTGCCGGCTCGACGCGCCGCCCGTGTCGATCCTCTCGCCGCCGTCCGCGCCGAATAGCCGCGCCTCGGGAGGCTTCCCCTAAGATTCGGGGCATGAGCCTCCGAGCTTCGATGACGCGTGCCCACGAGTTGGCGTCGGCCTAT
Organism: uncultured Acidobacteriota bacterium; assembly: GCA_964628275.1. Classification (GTDB taxonomy): domain Bacteria; phylum Acidobacteriota; class Vicinamibacteria; order Fen-336; family Fen-336; genus CAZVOI01. Next base: position 1,624 of record CAZVOI010000254.1, read on the forward strand.
CTCGAGAGGATTCCCGATCGCCCCGTGGGCGCGGCCGAGAGTTTCGATGCCGTTCGAGCGCGGCTCGCGGTTGGGCTGCCGCAAGACGGCGTCGATGCCATGAGAGTCGTCGAGGAGCTGGCCGCCGCGGTGGAGCCCGGCCTCGTCGCCACGCCCGGGCCGCGCTATTTCGGCTTCGTCATCGGCGGCAGCCTGCCGGCTGCCCTCTGCGCCGATCAGCTCGCGACGGCGTGGGACCAGAACGCTGCCCTGGCGCGCAGCTCTCCGGCTTCAGCCGCGGTGGAGTCGGTCGCCGCGGAATGGCTGCTCGATCTTCTTCAATTGCCAAAGGCCGCCTCCGTCGGTTTCGTGACCGGCTGCCAGATGGCGAACTTCACGTGTCTCGCGGCGGCACGCGACGCGGTGCTGCGACGGGTCGGCTGGGACGTCGAAGCGAACGGCCTACAAGGCGCGCCCGAAGTCCGCGTGATCGTGGGTGACGAGGCGCACGCGACGATCTTCTCGGCGTTGCGCTATCTCGGCTTCGGAGCCGCGCGCGCCGTGCGCGTGCCGGCCGACGGCCAGGGGCGCATGCGCGCGGACGAGCTGGCACGCACTCTCGCGGCGAGCGACGCGCCGACCCTCGTGTGCGCACAGGCGGGCAACGTGAACACCGGCGCCTTCGACGACGTCGCGGCAATCGCGGAAGCGACGCGAGCGCGCGGCGCGTGGCTCCACGTGGACGGCGCCTTTGGCTTATGGGCGGCGGCGGCTCCATCACTGCGGCCGCTGGTGCGCGGCATCGAAGCCGCGGACTCTTGGGCCACCGACGCGCACAAGTGGCTGAACGTGCCGTACGACTGCGGCCTCGCCATCGTCGCCGACGTCGCGGCCCACCGCGCCGCGATGACGAAGAGCGCGGCGTACCTGATTCGAGGCCAGGGCCAGGAGCGCGACCCGCACGACTTCACGCCAGAGTCCTCGCGGCGAGCGCGCGGCTTCGCCGTCTATGCGGCGCTCCGAAGCCTGGGCCGGTCCGGCGTCGCCGATCTGATCGAGCGCTGTTGCCAGCTCGCCAAACGAATGGCCACGCGGCTCGAAGACGCGCCCGGCGTGCGCATCCTGAACGACGTCGTGCTGAACCAGGTGCTAGTTCGCTTCGAGCCGCCGCGCGGCGGCGACGCGGACGCCTTCACCAGGGCCGTGATCGCGCGCGTCCAGGAGGATCGCACTTGCTGGCTCGGCGGCACGCGCTGGCACGAGCAGGACGCGATGCGGATCTCCGTTTCGAACTGGTCGACGACCGAAGCCGACATCGACCGCTCGGCCGAAGCGATCCTCGAGTGCGCCCGCCGCGAGGCGAGCGGAGCTGACCGACGATGACTGCCTCGGTGCTGCGAAGTCTCGCGATGTCGATCCTGGCTGTCGTGTGGGGTCAATGCGTACTGGGCGCTGCCTTGTCCGGCCGGCCGCTTCCGGCCCTGAAGGTGAGCGAGAACAGACGCTACCTGGTCACCGCCGATGGGCGGCCTTTCTTCTATCTTGCCGATACGGCCTGGGAGCTGTTCCACCGCACCGACCGAAAGCAGGCCGTCGAGTATCTCGACACGCGCGCCGGCCAGAGGTTCACCGTCATCCATGCCGTGGCGCTGGCCGAGGTCAACGGCCTACGCGATCCGAACTCTCACGGCGATCTCCCGTTCGTGGACGCGGACCCCGCTCGCCCGGCGCTGACTCCGGGCGCGAATCCGAAGGACGCCCGGCAGTACGACTATTGGGACCATGTGGACTTCATCGTCGACGAGGCCAACAAGCGCGGCCTGTACGTCGCGTTCCTGCCGACATGGGGCCGCTGGCTGGGGGTGCAGGAGCGCGAGCGCGATGACAGGGTGATCACGGCCGCCAACGCTCGAGCGTACGGGGAGTTCCTCGGCAAGCGGTACGGACGGAAAGGAATCATCTGGGTTCTCGGCGGCGATCGAGCCGGCGCGGGATTCGAAGACGTGTGGCGGGCCCTCGCCAAGGGGATCGCGATCGGCGTCAGCGGCCGCGAGGACTACGACGCGGTCTTGATGACCTATCACCCGGGCGGCGGCCAGACCTCGTCGACCTGGTTCCACAATGACACCTGGCTGGACTTCAACATGCAGCAGACCGGGCATGGGCCCGCGAACGCACAGTGGGAAAAGATCGCGGCGGACTACGACCTTCAGCCGGTGAAGCCGGTCCTGGAGGGGGAGCCCCTGTACGAGGATCATCCGATCGGCTTCCGCAGCGGCGCGAGACAGAACGGTTTCTCGTTCGACGCTCACGTCCGGCAGCGGGCCTATTGGCAGGTGTTCGCGGGATCGTTCGGCTTCGCCTACGGCAACCACGCGGTCTGGCAGATGTTCGCTCCCGGGCGCGAACCGATCAACGGTCCGCTCTTCTACTGGTATCAGGCGATCCATCGGCCGGGAGCCGCGCAGATGCAGTACCTGCGAGCGCTGATCGAGTCGCGCCCGGCGCTGTCGCGGGTGCCCGATCCATCGATCGTCGTGGACGCGCTCCAGGGCCAGGAGCACGTCCAGGCCACCCGCGGCGACGGGTATCTGTTCGTCTACACCGGGGCTGGGATCAAGTTCACAGTGAACCTGGCAAAGATCTCCGGCCAGCAAGTGAAGGCCTACTGGTTCAACCCCCGAAACGGCGGCGTCACCTCGATCGGCGCCTTCGAGAACATCGGCACACGCGAGTTCGCCCCCCCGTACGAGGGCCTTGGAAGCGACTGGGTGTTGGTGCTCGACGACGCCAGCAAAGGCTTCGGCTTGCCGGGCGCCGCGATCCAGTGACCGACGCCTTCGATCTGCCCTCCGGACACCTCCCGCCGCCGCTCGTCCGCGACTTGCCCGAGCGTCCGGACAATGTCTTGAGCCTCATTGGACCCGGCCTGGTGGCCTCTGGCGTCGGCCTCGCCTCTGGGGAGTTCATCCTCTGGCCCTACATCGCCTCCCAGGTGGGCCTCGTCTTCCTCTGGGGAGCGCTCGCCGGCGTCGTGATCCAGTGGTTTCTCAACATGGAGATCGAGCGCTACACGCTCGCCACCGGCGAGACGGCGCTCACTGGGTTCAGCCGGCTCTGGAAGCACTGGGGACTCGTGTTCGCGATCCTAGCCTACTTCGCCAACCTGTGGCCCGGCTGGGTGACGAGCTCCGCGACGATGCTGAGCTTCCTCGCCGGCGGCAGCGTGACCCCGATCGCCATCTCGATGCTGGTGCTGGTGGGCGTGATCCTGACCGTCGCGCCGGTCGTGTACGTCGCGCTCGAGCGTCTGATCTTCGTCAAGATCGCGCTGATCGGCGGGTTCATCGTGCTCGCCCTCGTCCTCGTCATCAGGGCCGAGACCTGGGCCGCGGTCCCGGAGGCCGCCAGCGGCTTCGGGCGGTTCCCCCAGGAGCTCCCGTTCGCCCTGATGATGGGCGCGATCGCCTTCGCGGGAGCGGGGGGCGGCCAGAATCTCTGCCAGAGCAACTGGATCCGCGACAAAGGCTTCGGCATGGGCGCGCACGTGCCCAGGCTCGAGAGCGCTCTCACCGGGCGGAAGGCGGAAGCGTCCGCCGTCGAGGCCTATGTGTTTCCGCTGGACGCGGCCAACCTGCGGCGTTGGTCGCGTTGGTGGAAGTTCGCCAACCTGGAGCAAGCGGCGAGCTTCGTGCTGGTCACGTTCGTCACGATTCTCTTCACGTCGATGCTCGCCCACTCGACGCTCTTCGGAAGACCGGATCTTCCGAACAGCATCGACTTCCTCCGGATCGAGGGCGAGCAGCTCGCAACGCTGGTCGGGCCCTGGTTCCGGACGCTCTTCTGGGGAATCGGGGCGTTCTCGCTCTTCGCCGCTTCCGTGGGGATCGTCGACTACACCAGCCGGCTGGCGGCGGACGTCCTGAAATGGACCTACCTGCGCGGCTCGCCG
>CAZVOI010000255.1:0-3697 GCA_964628275.1 uncultured Acidobacteriota bacterium
CCCGACTACGAGGTGGTGGTGGTGGACGACGGGTCGAAAGACTCGGTGCCCGAGATCTGCAAGCGCTACGACTACATCCGCTACTTCCGCCAGGACAACAAGGGACTCTCGGCGGCGCGCAATGTCGGGATGGACCTGGCCAACGGCGAGATCATCGCCTACACCGACGACGACTGCTTCGCCGACGAGGATTGGCTCTACTTCCTGGTCGGCAAGCTGCTCGAGTCGGACGCGACCGGCGTCGGCGGGCCGAACCTGCTGCCGACGCACGACGGCCCGGTGGCGGCGTGCGTGTCGGCGAGCCCGGGCACGCCCGCCCACATCCTGGTCGACGACAGCGTCGCGGAGCACGTACCGGGCTGCAACATGGCGTTCTGGGCCGACCGACTGCGCGCGATCGGCGGCTTCGATCCCGCTTACCGCGCGGCCGGCGACGACGTGGACGTCTGCTGGCGGCTTCAGGAAGAGGGCGATCACATCGTCTACAGCCCCGCGGCGATGGTGTGGCACCACCGCCGCAGCACCGTCAAGGCGTATCTCGGCCAGCAGCGCGGCTACGGCATCGCCGAGGCGCTCTTGAAGAGGAAGCACCCCGAGAAGTTCCGCGGCTTCCGCAACGACCTGTCGTGGCACGGCCGCATCTACACGCGCGCCGGGCTGGGGCTGAACGTGGGCGAGCCGGTGGTCCACTACGGCATCTTCGGAATGGGCCTGTTCCAGACGATCTACGCGGCGCCGCAGGCGTGGTGGCCGCTGCTGGCGACGAGCCTCGAGTGGTGGCTGGTGATGCTGCTGCTGATCGGCCTGGCCACGGTCTTCCATCCGACGCTGCTGGTCGCGCCGCCGGCCGGAATGCTCGGCGCCACGGCGGCCACCGTCGGCAACCCGTTCCTGATCGCGGCGCTCGCGATGCTGGCGACCACGCTCGGCATCGCCTTTTGGGTGGCCGGACAAGCGAGCCCGCCGCTCCACCAGCGGCGCTGGTGGTCGCGGTTGCTGATCGCCGCGATGCACGTGGCGCAGCCGGTCGAGCGCGGCTGGGCTCGCTACAAGACGCGCTTTCAGACGATCCAGATCCCCGATGGCTTCGACGCGCTGCGCGTCAAGTGGGAAGAGAAGGCCGGCCGCCTGCTCGACCGCAACCGCATCGACCTGTGGAGCGAGAGCTGGGTGCCGCGCGAGAAGCTGCTGGAGCGGCTGCTGCAGCTCGCCGCGTACCACAAGTGGTTCGTGCGCATCGACCCGGGCTGGGCGCCGCACGACGTGCGCTTCTACGGCGACCGCTGGAGCAAGGCCGACGTCCAGACCGTGACCGAGAACCACGGCGGTGGCCGGCTCTTGACCAAGGTCAGCCTGAGGCTACAGGCCACGCTCTACCAGAAGGCGCTCGTGTTCGTGCTCGGCTACGTGTTCGTCCTGGCCTGGTTCGTGGACCGCCGCGCCGAGCTCGTGGTCGCGCCGGCGTTGGTGTTCGTGATCTGGAGGCTCTGGGCCGCGCGCCGGCTGCTGGGCCGCACCGTGGTCGCCGGGCTGCTCGAGGCCGCGCAGGACCTCGACATGACGCTGCTGGACGAGCCCAACCTCTTGAAGAAAGAAGTCTCGCCCGGCGCCGACGCGGCCTCGCTGCCCGCCCGCGAGGCCGTCTGAACCTCACGCCGCTGTCGTTCGCCGCCGTGTCGCGCCGGGTGTTCGTGTATCTGCTGCGGCACCGCGGGCGCCTGCTCGCCGGCACCACGTTCACCTTCCTCGGCATCGGCCTCGAGCTCCTGAAGCCGGTGCCGCTCGCGATCGTGCTGGACGCGGTGCTGGGCGGCCAGCCGCTGCCCGCTCTCGTCCGCCCCTGGCTCGGTGGCATCGCGCCGGGAGCGCTGCTGCTCGGCGCGGCCGTCGCGATCGTCGTCCTGACGCTCGCGCACGGCGCGCTCACGGTGGCCGCCAACTACCTCACGATCGACGTCGGCCAGCGGATGGTGAACGACCTGCGCACCGATCTCTACGCGCACCTGCAGAAGCTGTCGCTGAAGTTCCACTACCAGCAGCAGGTCGGCGATCTGCTGTTCCGTGTGATGGCCGACACCTTCTCGATCCAGGGCATGGTGATGAACGGCCTGCTGCCGCTCTTTTCCGCGACGCTGATGCTGATCGCGATGTTCACGGTGATGGCGGGCTACGACGCGTCGATGGCGCTGGTATCGGCGCTGGTCGCGCCGCCCTTGTACCTCGCGATCACCCGGCTGTCATCGCGGATCCACGGCCACGCCGCCGCGTCGAAAGAGGCGGAGAGCGCGCTCTACAGCCGCGCCGAGACGGCAATCGGCGCGGTGAAGCTGGTGCAGGCCTACGGCCGCGAGCGCGACACGCTGGCCGAGTTCCGCGCCGGCAGCGAGAGATCGCTGCAACTGACGCTGAAGCTCTACTCGACCGAGACGATCTTCATGCTGATCGTGGACGGCGTGCTGGCGTGTGGCACCGCGCTGCTCGTGTACATCGGCGCGACGCGGGTGATGGCGGGCCAGCTCTCGATCGGCACGCTCACCATCTTCCTGGCCTACCTCAAGAACATGTACACGCCGATCCAGAGCGTGGCGCAGAACCTGAAGGAGCTGGCCTCGGCCCGCGCCGGGCTCGACCGGGTGTTCCAGGTGCTGGAAGTGGAGCCGGACGTGCAGGATCGGCCGGGCGCGCGTCCGCTCGAGAACGTGCGCGGCACGATCCGCCTGGAGGGCGTCGGCTTCGGTTACAGCGCCGATCGGCCGGTTCTCAACGACGTCACGCTGGAGATCGCGGCCGGCCAGAAGGTCGCGCTGGTGGGCAAGACCGGCGCCGGCAAGAGCACTCTGGCGAGCCTGGTGTTGCGCTTCTTCGACCCGCAGTCGGGCCGGGTGACGATCGACGGCAACGACCTGCGCGACCTGCAGGTGGCTTCGCTGCGCCAGAACGTCACGCTGATGCTGCAGGAGCCGATCCTGTTCCACTCGAGCGTGGCCGACAACCTCCGCTTCGCGCGGCCGCAAGCGACCCTCGACCAGATCCAGACCGCGGCGCGCCGCGCCGAAGCCGAGCCGTTCATCGAAGAGCTGCCGCAGGGCTACGACACGGTGCTGGGTCAGGACGGGCTGACGCTGTCGGGCGGCCAGCGGCAGCGTCTGGCGCTGGCGCGGGCGCTCTTGCGCGAGTCGCCGATCGTAATCCTGGACGAGCCGACCAGCGCGCTCGACGTGGTGACGGAATCAGTAGTGTGGAAGAACGTCGAGGAGCTGTTGCGTGGCAAGACCGCGATCCTGATCGCGCACCGGCTGTCGACGGCGCGGATGGCCGACCGGATCGTGGTGATGGGCGACGGCCGGATCCTGGAGCAGGGCACCCACGACGAGCTGCTGGCGCTGCGCGGCGCGTACGCGGACCTCTGGTCGCGCAGCAACACCGGCCGCGAGCTGATCGAGGCGGTGGTTTGACGAAGCGAACGCTGGTCGTGCTCGGCATGATGGGGCGATGTCCCTTCGGCGGTCAGACCTGGCTCTACATCAACTGGCTGCGCGGGCTGTCGCGGCTCGGCCACGACGTGTACTACGTCGAAGACGACGCCACATGGCCCTACGACCCGCGCGCCAACCAGATCGTCGACGACCCCACGTACGCCGCGGAGTACCTGGATCGCGTGACCAAGGGCATCGGCCTCGAAGGCAAGTGGGCCTAC
>CAZVOI010000256.1:0-2080 GCA_964628275.1 uncultured Acidobacteriota bacterium
GTGATGCCCGAGGGCACGCAGATGATGATGCGAGGCCGGACCAAGAACTTGTGCTTCTGCACGCGCTGGACGAACTCGCGCAGCAGGTGCTCCGTGACCTGGAAGTCGGCGATGACACCGTCCTTGAGCGGCCGGATCGCATTGATCTCATCCGGCGTGCGGCCGAGCATCAGCTTGGCTTCGCTGCCCACCGCGAGGACCTTGTTCGTGCTCTTCTCCACGGCGACCACGGACGGCTCGTTCAGGACGATGCCACGGCCCTTCACCCAGACGAGCGTGTTGGCCGTGCCGAGGTCCATCGCCACATCGGTGGAGAAGAACCCCATCAAGCTGTCGAGAAACATCCGTGCCTCGTCTGCAGGGGGTGGAACAGTCTTTGGGGCGGAACCGTCAGGGATGCCATAGCAAGTTCGGCACCGGGTCCAAGGAGGGGTGGCTCGGAGCCGTCGAAACGGAGGCAAGCTAGCATCGGCCAGAAGCCCCCAGCAACTTCAGCGGCCTCCGCGCGGGGAACGAAAGTCCGCGCAGCTCGTTCGGCGGCAATCGGTTAGACGCTCACTTTGGAGTTCAGTGGTACTGAACATGCGTCCGAACCGGCCGCGGGCGTGAGGCGGCAGGCCCGTGGCTGGGCCGCGCGACGAGGCTCTCCCCCACTCCAATGGCGGCCGATAACGCGCCCGTGGTGCACCGTTCCTGCCCGCGCCCGGGCATGTTTTCGCCGCGACGCGCCGTGACCGGGGGTATGGCATGATGGCGTCGCTGGTCTCCCGCCCGAATGGGGCTGTCGGGAGTCGGCTGGCGCCCCGTCCTGGACCTGGAGCCTCGCGACCCTGCCCGGAATGTCCAACTTTCGTCGCCTGCTCGCCGGCCTGGTGCTGGTGGTGCCGGGCCTGCTCGCGTTCGTGCCCAGCGGAAGGGCGCAAGCCCCGATCTCCGCCCGGTTCGCGTTCGCTGACACGACCCTGCTCCGCGACACGCTCGGGCTCAAGTTCGACCGCCTGTTCGAGACGGCCGACAGCCTCCGGATGCTCCCCGACTCGCTCCGTGCGCAGATGATTCGCTACCGCCTGCCCATGCCCAGGCTGATCGCGATGGCCGACAGCATGGGCATGCCCGTCGATTCCGTCGGCACGATCCTCGACCGCGAGCGTTTCAATCCGCTCACCGTCGGCAACCTCACCAAGGGCTCGTTCCGCTATACGAGCGGCTACAACATCGCCAAGACCAGCACGGTGTGGACCAATGGCGGGGACTTCACGCTCAATCGCGGCAAGATGTTCCTGCGAAACGGCACCAGTATCGTCATGGACCGCTCGACGGCCGGCGGCCGCGTGAGCCAGCGCCAGACACGCGAGTCCACGACCGAGGCCAACTGGCGGACCTCACCGAACTTGTCCGTGGGCGGGCGCGCGCTGATCACGGGGTTCGACTCGTTCGACCCCGCATCAAGCTCGAACTTTATCGAGGCCAAGCAAGAGTTTCAGGCCTCTGCACGGACCCGGCAGCAGTACTCCCGCCAGATTCAGAGCGACCTCAACATGTTCGCTGGCACGCTCAACCTGCAGAACTCCTCGACCATCAAGCGCGGGTTCTCGGGCGACGTGAACGGCCGCCTGCGCGTGACGCGGGGCCAGTGGCTGTCGCACGACATGAGCGGCAGCGTGACCGGCAATGTCGCCCGCACACGCAAGCCCTCGTCGACGGTGGCAATCGGTACACACGACCTCGCGACCACGCTCCGAGGCACGGCGCAGCTGTTCCAGTCGGCGCCCGTGAGCGCGAACATCAACTACTCCGCCCGCCGCTCCGCGATCGAAACGCCCACCGATTCCGGCACCGTGAGCCGGCTGCTCACGTCCGGCTTCACCGTGGACGGCACGCTACGGCTAAGGCTCGACAACGACCGCTTCCTGAACCTGAGCGCCAACGCGGGTACCAGCGCCACCCTGATCGGCATGCGCGACGACCTCGGGTTCCGTGCCCAGGCGCGCTGGGTGCGCGGCCTGTGGGCGCTGGACGCCGACTACTCCAACCTCATCCGCGACTACGAGTACCTTCAGCGCGTCAACGCCCCCGCCTA
>CAZVOI010000257.1:0-1525 GCA_964628275.1 uncultured Acidobacteriota bacterium
CTTGCGCGACGCCGTCGACGTAGAGCCGGTGGCGAAGGCCCTCCACCACGACGGCCACGTGGTGCCAGCGGCCGAGCAGGAACTCCCCGCGGCTGATCGCGTGCGCCCCAGAATCCCACGCCAGACGCCCGTAGTACTGGCTGAGCCGCAACGCGTCACGGCCGCCCTCCGCCTGGTGAAGCCAGTAGCTGCGGTTCTCGTTCCGGTCGTAGCTCTCGTAGCGCATCCAGAACGCGATCGACAGCGCTGCGTCGGGAAGCTGCGCCGGCAGCCTCAGCTCGAGCGCGCTGCGCACGCCATCCAGCGCGAGCGCGCCGGCTCGGCGGCCGGGAACGATGTTGCCATGGTGCAATACCGCGGAGCGGCCGCCGCGTGCGTCGACCAGGATTCGGTCTCCCCGCTCCTCCACCACACGGGAAGCATCGAACTGGAGCGAAACGAGGGCCTCGCGGCGCAGCTGGTCGAGGTCCACAGCCGCCGGCGGCGGGGGCGGCGGATAACGTGGATCCACGATCTGGAAGCTCTCGCTCGGCCCCACGCCGGAGGCCGTGGGGTTCACGACGCCCCAGCTCGGCGCGCTCAGGTAGGGCCCCCAGTGATGGATCGCGAAACGGTCCGCGCTTGCATGGACGAGCTGCAGGTAGTGCTTTTTCGGATCGGCCTCGGTCGCGAGCGTGAGCCGGCTTCCGTCCAGGCGGACGAATCGACCGTCCTGCGCCTGGAGCAGGAAGAGGCATGCGCTGCCATCGACGTCGTGGAAGCGGAAGCGGGCCCCAGGCTCCGCGGCATCGACGCCGACGCGTAGCCCGTCGCCGCCCGGCTCCGCGCAGAGCCAGCCGCCCGCCTCGGTGCGGAACTGGGCTTCGCCCGGCCGCAGACCCACACGCACGGCCACTTCCGCCGCCGATTCGCGGAGGTGGAAGCAGGGATAGGCCAGGATCGACCAGTCACAAGAGTTGTCGCCGAAGTCGTCGACCCGGATCGTCAGCTCGCGCGCGTCCGCAGGGATCGCGACGTCGATCGGGATGCCATCGGGCCTTTCGTGGAGAGCCGGCGAATCGAACACGCGCTTGCCGGCGATCCACACCTCGTATTTCCACGTGCCATGGGCCGCGAACTCCCGGTCCCAGCGCGAGCCGATCGCGGTGAAGCGGCAGGCGTCGTCGGGGATCGCGTATGTGACGGCCGCGGGCGCGTGGATGTCGAGGAAGGTGTCGCAGGGCTTGCCGCCGATCGGCGCCGCCTGGCCGGGGGCATCCTTGAAACCGCGCGGCTCGCGGTGACCCACCTTGGCGCTGATCGGCTCGAGGTCACCCAGGAAAATGGCGCCCTCGGGAATGCGCGCGAGCCGCTCGAACGGCGGCTTCAGACGGAAGTACGGCCACGCCAGGATCGCCCAGTCGTATTGGTTGTCGCCCAGCGGCTCGGTGATCACGGTGAGGCGCCGGGCGCCCGGCGGGAGCGTGAGCTCGATCGGGATGCCGCCGCGCTGCTCGTAGAACGGCCGCGACTCGAAGACCGTCTT
>CAZVOI010000258.1:0-2298 GCA_964628275.1 uncultured Acidobacteriota bacterium
GAACGCTGCAGGTTGCGGCCGGCCACGAACAGGTAGCTCGCGCCAAGCGCCATGTCGCCGGTCAGGGCGTACTCGACGCCAGCGCTGGCCTGGTGTACTTCAGGGTTCTCGTAGCTCTTGTCGAACACGAAGATGTTCGGCCGTGCCGGCGTCGTCCCCGCGGGCGGGGCGGTGAGCGCGTTCGGATACGTCGGCACCTGGTTGCCGGTGAGCGTCAGCGAGAGCACGTTGATGCCATTGTTCGAGTGGGCCGTGCCGATCATGATCGCCGGCGTGCGTCCGTAGAACAGGCCATAGCCGCCGCGAACGACGGTCTTGCTGTTGGGCGTCCAGGCGATGCCGACGCGCGGTGCTACGTTGTTGCCGTCGGTGTTGATGAAGCTCGTGTCCTGGCCCGCCGCGGCGAGCTGCGCGTCCGAATTCTTGACTTGCGGTTGCGCCCACTTCTGGCGGTCGTAGCGCGCACCCAAGGTCACGGTGACTTTCTTGTTCGCCCGCCATTCGTCCTGCGCGAAGAGCGCGAACTCGGTGGAGTTGGGCTCGGTTGCGGCGCCGGTAGTGCCGATGCCGGCGAAGTTCTGCTGGTAGAACTCGCCCGCGCCGTTCGGGACGCCGCGGTTGAAGCTCGCCAGCGACTGGAACGTGTACGAGCCGCCGAAGAAGCCGGGGAAGAAGTTCAGGATCTTGTCCTGCTGGAAGTCGAAGCCGGCCTTGATCTGATGCGCCGAGCGCACCAGCGTGACGCTGTCCGCGATCTGCCAGCGCTTGATGGTCGTCTCGCGCGGGCTGAAGTTGTTGCGCCCGAACGTCAAGATGCGCTGGCCGCTCTGGAACGAGTTCACCTCGGGATCGTTCGTGTTGGCGAGGCCTGGCTCCTGGTCCTGCGCGTACTGCGCGCGGAACTCGTTGAAGAAGGTCGAGCTGAAGACGCTGGTGAACGAGCCGTTGACGGTTCGCGTCTGCACCAGGCTGTCGCCGCTGTGCTCTTCCGCGTTCTGCGCGCCGCTGTTCTCGTTGTTCTGGCCCGTGAAGTTCTGGTGGTTGTAGCGGACGGTCAGACGGTTCTTGGGATCGAACTGATAGTCGAGCTTGGCCAGGAACACGTCCTGGTCTCGCTTCTGGTCGTAATTGCCCGCCTTGGCGCGCACCTTGGCGAGCCCGAGGGCGGTGTCCACGTCGGTCGGTAATGCGCCGGGAACCGTCAGCACCACCTCGTTCGGGATCGTCTGGCGCTGGCCGTCATAGGAGAGGAAGAAGAACGCCTTGTCCTTCTGGATCGGGCCCGAGAACGAGCCGCCGAACTGGTTGACTCGGAACGGCGATTTCGCGCGGATCGGAACCGCGGTCTTGTTCGCGTAGCTGTTCGCGTTCAGGCTCTTGTCCCGGTAGAACTCGAACGCCGAGCCGTGGAACTCGTTGGTGCCCGATTTGGTCACGACGTTGATCACGGCGCCGCCGGCGCGGCCGTACTCCGCCGAGTAAGCGTTGCGGTTCACCTGGAACTCCTGAACCGCGTCCTGGCTGAACTGGTACGGCGCGCGGCCGGAGCCGGTGCGGCCGAGCGTCTGGCCGAAGAAGGTGTTGTTGTTGTCGGCGCCGTCGATCACCAGGCTGTTGAGCGTGCCGCGCTGCCCGGCGAAGCTGATGTCGCCGCCGCGCACGTCGCGCACGACGCCCGGCGTCGTCAACACGAAATCGATGAAGTTGCGGCCGTTCACCGGGAGGTTGGCAACCGCGGCGCTGCCGACCGTCGACGACTGCTGTGAGCGCGTCGACTCGATCATCGGCGCCTCGGCAGTGACGGTGACCTCTTCCTGTTGCCCCGAGACCTTCATCGAAACATCGATCACCAGCGTCTGCCCGATCGTGAGCGTGAGATTCGGCCGCTTGACGGTCGCGAAGCCGGAGAGCGACGCCGTCACGTCGTAGAGACCGACGGGCAGCAGCGGCGCGCGATACAGGCCGGCGCTATCGGTGTGAGTGTCGCGCGAGACGCCGGTCGCGACGTTACGGATGGCCACGTTGACGCCGGGCAGCATCGCGCCCGATTGATCGGTGACCGTTCCCTCGATGGCGCCGCCCGAGGCCTGAGATTGCGCGAGCGCGGAAAGCGGCGCCAGCGCGACGGCAAGACCCGCGGCGACCAGCAGGCGGGCGAAGCTTCTACACATGTTCATTCTCTCCTTGGCCGAAAAGTGTCAAACGGCGAGGCGGTTGTCGGATCACAGCAACAAGAAGAGGGAGAAAGAAGAGGCCGCCGAAGCGGCCCCTATCCCCACCCGGCTCTTCTAGAAGCGG
>CAZVOI010000259.1:0-6040 GCA_964628275.1 uncultured Acidobacteriota bacterium
GGCCAGGTGATGGAGGCGGCGATCCCGATCTCGATCCTGGCGATCGGCCTGGCCCGCGTCTACGCGCGCCGCTCGACCCTGCTCGAGAACGTGATCATCACGGGTATCGGCGGCGTCTCGGGCTCGGTCGCCGCCGGCGCCATCTTTACGCTGCCGGCGCTCTACATCCTGAAGCTCGACCCGCACCCGGTCCAGACCATCTTCATCTGCCTCTGCGGCGCCTGCCTCGGCGTGCTGTTCCTGATCCCGCTGCGGCGCTACTTCGTGCGCGAGATGCACGGGCAGTTCCCCTACCCGGAAGCCACCGCGATCACCGAGGTGCTGGTGACGGGCGAGAAAGGCGGCTCGCAAGCGAAGCTGCTGCTGCAGGCGACCGGGATCGCGGGCGTCTACGACTTCCTCGCCACCACCTTCCACGTCTGGCACGAGTTCGTGGACTTCCAGTTCGTGCCCGCGATGAAGGCGCTCGCAGAGCGGGCGCGGGTGGTGGTGTCGTTCGACGCGGTCGCCTTCATCCTCGGTCTCGGCTACGTGATGGGGCTGCGCTCGTCGCTGATCCTGTGCTCCGGCGGCTTCCTCTCGAACTTCGTGCTGGTGCCGCTCATCTGGATGATCGGCCGGGAGATGCCCGAGGGCGCGACCGTCTACCCCGCCGCGATCCCGATCGCGACGATGTCGGCCGGCCAGATCTACCGCGGCTACGTCCGCTTCATCGGCGTGGGGGCCATCGCCACCGCCGGCATCTTCGGGATCCTGAAGTCGCTGCGCATCATCGGCGCGTCGTTCTCCGTCGCCGCCCGCACCTTCCGCTCCGGCGGGACCGAGAGCCAGGAGCGGACAGACCGCGACCTCGGGGTGGTGACGCTGCTCGTCGGCGTGATCGTCTCGACGCTCGCCGCGGGCGTCTTCTTCTCGACGCTCGGCCAGTCGCTGCTGGTGGTGCTGATCGGCCTCACGCTCACGCTGCTGTTCTCCTTCTTCTTCACCTCGGTGGCCGCCAACGCGATCGCGATCACCGCCAGAAACCCGATCTCGGGCATGACCATGCTGACCGTGATCGTGTCCTCGGTGGTGCTGCTGCGCTTCGGCGTCTCGGGCCCGAGCGGGATGTTCTTCGTGATGGCGCTCGCCGGCGTCGTGGCCACGGCGCTCGCGATCTCGGGCCAGTTCGTGACCGACCTCAAGGCCGGCTACTGGCTGGGCTCGACCCCGGCCGCGCAGCAGAAGACCAAGCTCCTGGGCATCGCATTCGCGGCGATCACGGCGGGCCTCACGATCGTGATGCTCTCGCGCGCGTTCCAGTTCGGCGAAGCTGCGCCAGGCGATCCCCGCGTGGTGCTGCCGGCGCCGCAGGCGGCGATCATGAAGTCGCTCGTCGAGGGCTTCATGAGCCAACAGCCCGTCGCCTACATCCTGTTCGGCGCGGGCGGCGTGATCGCGCTGATCATGGAGATGCTGGGTGTGCCGGCGCTGATCTTCGCGCTCGGCATGTACCTGCCGCTCGAGCTCAACACCCCGGCCCTCGTCGGCGGCTTCCTCGCCCACTTCCTGAACAAGCGCTCCGAGACAAGGGGCGCCCACATCCGCGAGCGCGGGATCGTGATCGCCTCGGGGCTGATGGCGGGCGGCGCCCTGGGCGGCGTCTTCGGCGCGGCGCTGCGGCTCGTCCCCGGTTATACCGAGGACTGGCTCAGGAGCCCCTTCTACGCCGACATCGCCGTCTCGCAGTCGGTCTCGGCGCTGTTGTTCGTGGGGCTGTGCGTGTACGTCTGGAGGGCAGCCCACGGAACGGGCCCCGAGCGGCCGCGCGAAGGCGGGAGCCCGGCGCGGCCGTAGTGACCGTCACGCCCGGCGGCGGGCCTTTGAGCGCAGCCAGCGGCGATCTTCTTCGAGCGCCTTTCGCGCGCGACCGGACTCGGGCGCGTCGAGGAACCTGGTGTCGGCGAAGCGCGCGTCCAGGATTGCGAGCGATAGCACTCCCGCTCGCAGGCCGGGGCGAATCCACTCACGGTCGCGCGGTTCCATCCGCGCGTACTTCGAGACGGCCGCGTCGTTCGGCTCGAGGAACCACGCTGCGAGCTCCGGCTCGAGCTGGATCCGCGTCAGGCGCTCCGCCCAGCCGAAGGGCAGCGTCGCCACCCGGGGCGAGATCGGGTCCAGGTAGTAGCCGTGCTCGGACTCGAAGGCGCTGCCCTGCCCCAGCGCCGCGTTCAGCTCGAACACGCGTCCGGGGTCGCGCTTCGTGAATGCGTCTACGTCGATCGACGCCGCCATGCGGGCCGGCACCTCGCCCGCGAATCCAAGCACGGCCAGGCTCCCGAATACGACGTAGTCCGTCTCGCCGCACAGGTCGCGCGCCCGTGCGAACAGGCGCCTCAGGTCCTCGCGCTTCACGGTGCGAGAGGCTGCAGGGCGAACGCCCAGGGCGTGTTCTGGAACAAAGCGTCGGCCCACTCGCCCGGCTCCAGCAGCGAGTGCGCCACGCGCTCCACCGGTCCGGCAAGCATCGCCCGCCAGCGCGAAACGTAGTGATGGCTGCACAGGCGCTGGCGTTCCCAGCGGTCAACCACGGCGCCAGCCCTGGCGACCAGGGCGCGCGCCCGCGGCCTGCTAGAGGCCAGCAGCTGCGCCGCGAGCAGCGCGTGGCCCAGCCGGCGCTCCAGCCGACGCGCGCGGTCCCGTTCGCGAGCAAGCAGCGTTTCGAGCGCCGGCTGGCCGCCGATGGGCACCGCGGCGATTTCGAGCCCGAGGGCCTCGCACAGGCGGCCGATCGTGCCCGTCCGCACGTCCTGCGCGGAGCCGGCTTCCAGTCGGGCGATGGTGACCCGGCTGGTGCCGCTGCGCGCGGCGAGCGCCGCCTGGCTCAAGGCCTGGCCGCGACGGGCCGCGCGAAGTTGCTCGCGAAGGCCGTTGTATCTCATACGACACAGTGTATCGTATAAGATACCAAGCTCAAAACCGAATTCCGAGCGGACAGGCCGACCGGAATCGCGCCTCGCCCCATCCGGACGCGCTGTGGCTCCTCCCGCCAACGCCTCACGGGCCGAAGCCGATGCGCTGGAGCAGGCGCACAAAGCGGGGGTCGTTGCGAAGCCCTTCGAACTGCGGGTCCGTCTTGATGTAGGCCATCCAGGGAGAACGCTCCTCGAAGGCCTTCTCCAGCCATTCGAACGCGTGGTCCTTCTGGTCGAGGGCGGCGTACAGATAGGCGAATGCCATCGGGGACACGTACGCCTCCTTCGCGCGCTCCAGCATGGACGCGAGATCCCGCTGGGCGAGAGCCCGCATGGCCCCCCGGTAGCCCATGGCCGCAAAGTCGCGGCCCAGCGTCGCCGCCGTATCTTCGTCCCCTCCCAGCCTGAAATATCGTTGCTTCTCGGCAAGCGCCTCTGCGTCCATGCCCTTCCGGGCATAGGCATCCGCCAGGAGGTCGTGGACGCTGGCCGCGTCCGGGTCGAGCTCGAGGGCCTGCTTGTACTGCGTGATCGCCTCGTCGGTCCGTCCGGCCCAGAAGTACAGGGCGCCCAGCGCCTTGGTCGTCTCCGCCGACAGTGGATCGAGCTCCTGGGCGCGCCGGTTCTCGGCGATCGCCTCGTCGAAGCGCCCCTGGTTGCGCAGAACCTGGGCCAGGAACCGCCGCGCCGGTACGTAGCCGGGGACGAGCTCGATGGCCCGCCGGTACTCCTTCTCCGCGCCCTTGAAGTTACAGCTGTAGTTGAAGATCGATGCCAGGCTCATGTGGGCTTCACCCAGCCCCTCGTCCAGCTCCAGCGCCTTCCGCGTGGCCGCCTCTATCTTCGGGACCATGTCTGCAAGCGGCTGGCCGACCTCGAAGGCCATCGAGACGTAGGTGTCCGCGAGCCCGGTGTACGCGAGCGCGTACGCCGGGTCCTTGTCGATGGCCTGCTGGTAGTACTCGAGGCTCTTCTCGTAGCCCTCGGGCGTGAACTTGTACCAGTGGTAGCGGCCTTTGAGATAGAGCTGGTACGCCTCGGCGTTGTCCGTGTATCGCTTCTTGAAGCGCTCCCGCACCTCGCCCGTCAAGTGCTGTCGCAGGCGCTCGGAGATCTTCTGCGAGATATCGTCCTGCACGGCCAGGATGTCTGTGAGCTTCTCGTCGTACTGCTCGCCCCAGAGCCGGCTCAGGTCGCGGGTGTCCACGAGCTCAGCCGTGATCGAGAGCTCGCCGCCCCGCTGCTGGATGCGGCCGGTGAGGATGGCGGCCACGGGCAGCTCGCGCGCGACGTCGCGCGGATCGACCGTCTTGCCCTTGTAGCGCAGCACCGAGCTGAAGGCGATGACCTTGAGCTTCGGGATGCGCGACAGGCTGCCGATCACGCTCTCCGTGACGCCGTCGCTCAGGTACTCCGTGTCCGGGTCGCCTCCGACGTTCGCGAAGGGAAGCACCGCGATCGAGTCGATGCTGCGGGTCTGGGTGGCAAGGAACCGCATCCCCAGCAGCCCGGCGGCCAGGGCCACCGCGATGGCAGCGCCGCCCAGCAGCCAGCGCCGCGAAACGGCTCGCGAAGGCTTCACCTGGGGACCGGTGAACGAGCCGGACTGGACGGCCTCGAGGACGGCGTGCACCTCGCTGCCGCGCTGGTAGCGCTCGCCCGGCTCCTTGGCCAGGCAGCGCTCGATCACGGAGCTAAGTCCCGCGGGCACGCTCTGCGGCAGCGGCCGTGGCGGTTGCCCGAGGATGGCCGCCGTCACCTCGAACCAGGTCTTGCCAGCGAATGGCCGCTCGCCGCTGGCCAGCTCGTAGAGCAGCACGCCCAGCGCCCAGACGTCCGTCCGCATGTCCGCCGCCTCGCCCCGCAGCACCTCGGGCGCGAGGCAGTGCAGGGTGCCCACGATCTTCCCGGCGTCGGTCAGCGAATCCGGGGAACGGGTAGGCTGCTCCGCCAGCGCTTCGGTGGCCAGCCGCTTGGCCAAGCCGAAGTCCAGCACCTTGGCTCGGCCTTCGGGCGTGATGATCACGTTGTTGGTCTTGAGGTCGCGGTGCACGATGCCGCGCTCGTGCGCGTGCGCCAGCGCATCGGCGATCTGGATCCCGTAGCGGACGACGGCATCCGGCAGGATCCCCGCGGCCAGCACGTCGCTCAGGGCACGGCCCTCGACGTGCTCCATCACGATGTAGGCCTGACCGTCCTGCTCGCCCACCTCGTGCACGGTGCAGATGTTGGGATGGTTGAGCGCGGAGGCCGTCCGGGCCTCGCGTAGGAAACGCAGCCGCGCGGTAGGGTCGTCGAACAGCCGCTCGCCCAGCACCTTCACCGCCACGTTTCGTTCGAGGCTGGTGTCGTGGGCCCGATAGACGACGCCCATCCCGCCCGCTCCGAGCTGCGCTTCGATCCGATAGTGGCCGAGCGTCTGGCCGATCATGGGGGTGGTCTCGAGGGCCATCGTAGGCGCGGCTCAACGACGCGTCAACGGTCTGGAGCCGGAGCATGGGACAATAGAACATGGCCCAGGCGCTCTCTGATGTCCTGACCCCGGAGCGGATCGAGGCGCTGCGTGCGCTGGCCGCTAAGTACGGCGTCACGCACCTGCGCGTCTTCGGCTCCTACGCGCGCGGCGATGCCGAACCCGGCAGCGACCTCGACCTCCTGGTAGACATCGAGTACGGCCGGGGGGTCGCGATGCGGCTGGTGCGTTTCTACCAGGAAGCGCGCCAACTTCTCGGCATCGACGTGGACGTGGTCACCGCGGATGGACTCGACCAGAAACTCCACGCGCGGATCTTCCGCGAGGCGCGGTCGATCGCATGACCGACGAGGAGTACCTGGCCCACATCGAGACCGCCATCCTCGAGATCAGGGCCCACACCGCGGGGATGAGCCAGGAGGCCTACCAGGCCGACAGCAAGACCCAGCGGGCCGTGGAAAGGAACCTCCAGATCATCGGGGACGGCGCCCATAAGCTCTCCGCCGCGCTCAAAGAGACCAAAGCGGGATGTCCCGTGGGACGGCATCTATGCGGCGCGCAACGTGGTTGTCCACCACTACTTCGGCGTGAACCAGAGGCTCCTGTGGGACAT
>CAZVOI010000260.1:0-7282 GCA_964628275.1 uncultured Acidobacteriota bacterium
CTGCTCGCGCCACCACTGCACGTCGGTCGAATCGCCGAACGTACAGACCATCAGGATGCCGGTTCCCTTGTCGCGGTCCACCTGTGGGCTCGGGAAGATCGGCACGGTGGTACGGAACAATGGAGTCACCGCCCGCCTGCCGAAGAGCGGCCGGAAGCGATCGTCGTCGGGATGCGCCGCGACGCCCACGCAGGCCGCGAGCAACTCGGGCCGGGTGGTCGCTATCACGAACGAGCCCCCGCCTTCCACGCCGAAGCGGATCTTGTGGAAGGCGCCGCGCGTGGCGCGATCCTCGACCTCGGCCTGCGCCACAGCCGTCCGGAAGTCGACGTCCCAGAGCGTCGGCGCCTCGACGTTGAACACGTGGCCCTTGCGGTAGAGGTCGAGAAAGCTCGCCTGCGCGACGCGCCGGCTGTGGTCGTCGATCGTCGAGTACTCGAGACTCCAATCCACCGACAGCGCCAGCCGCTGCCACAGCGCCTTGAACGCCTTCTCGTCCTCGCGCGTCAGCTCCAGGCACAGCTCGATGAAGTTGGCGCGTGACAGCTTCCGGGCAGGCTGTTTGCGCGCGGCGTCGTCGGCCATCGGAAGCCGCAGGCCTCTCTCGTACGCGATACCCGGCTCGCAACGAACGTGGAAGTAGTTCTGGACGCGGCGTTCGGTGGGCAGGCCGTTGTCGTCCCAACCCATCGGGTAGAAGACGTTCTTGCCGCGCATTCTCTGGAAGCGCGCCAGAACGTCGGTCTGCGTGTAGCTGAAGACGTGACCCACGTGGAGCGAGCCGGAGACGGTCGGCGGCGGCGTGTCGATCACGAAACGCTCGCCCTGGCTGGCATTGTCGAAGGCATGCACGCGCGTCTCGGTCCAGCGAGCGTCCCAGAAGGCTTCGGCGGCTGCGAAACCGAAATGCTGCGGCAGCTTCGACGGATCCACGAAAAGGGGCATCGATTTGTTCGAAAGAACAGCAGGCGAACGCGCGGCGCCCTTCTCCGGCGGGCCGCGGAGCCCTAGCTGTTCTTGAGCTCCGCCTTGAGGCGCTCGATCTCCTGCCGAATCAGTTTTTCGGCCAGCTCCGGTATCACTTCCCATGCGATCTCGCGCACGACCTTTTCGGAGACTTGAGCCACGACGCGCTGTGCGATCTTCTCGACGCCTTCGACCGGAACGGCGACCTCGGCGGCCTCGGAAGCGGCGGGGCCGGCGGCTTTCGGCTCGGATTCGTCCGCCACGTCCGCGAACGACGATTCCTCGAACTCGGGCGCCGCAACCGGCGGCGGCCAGACCACGACC
This sequence comes from uncultured Acidobacteriota bacterium, assembly GCA_964628275.1. Taxonomy (GTDB): domain Bacteria; phylum Acidobacteriota; class Vicinamibacteria; order Fen-336; family Fen-336; genus CAZVOI01. Next base: position 1,291 of record CAZVOI010000260.1, read on the forward strand.
GGAGTGGGCGCCGGGGGCGCGACGGCTACCGGGGCCGGCGGGGTCGGCTCGCTTTCCGGCTCGACCTCGGGGATCACCTCGTCGAAGACCTCCTCGAACAAGGGCGCCTGCCCCGCCAGTGCGGATTCCTTGCTGGCCTGCGCGCGCACTTCGAGAGAAACCTCGACCGTGGGCGTCGCCCAACTCGGCGTCGAGGGCGCGACCCGCCCCGACCGAGGGATCGTCACGGCATCCGAGGGAATCGGTTCGAACGAGTCGTCTACAAAGCCGACGCCGTCGTCGGCTTCGACCGGCACCGGCGAGACTTCGACCTCAGGTTCTTCCGGTATGAAGGCTGCCTCCGCGACGACAGGCACCGCAGCGAGTGCTGGGGCCGGTGGTGGCGGGGCGGGCGCGGGCGCTGCTGGCGGGGCGGGCGCGGTCGCTGCCGGCGGCGCAGGCACCGTCACCGAAGGTGCGGGTGGCGTCGCGGCGGGCGCTGGCGCAGGAGCCGCGGGCGCCCAGGCGGCCGGGGCTGGCGCAGGAGCAACGGGCGCCACGGCGGCGCGCGGCGTGGGCGGCAAGCTCTTGTTCGAGACCTTCGCCAACAGATCCTTGACCTTGGCGATCAACGCTTGCGGCTCGAAGGGCTTGGCGAGGTAGCCGTCGGCTCCCACGCGTGCCGCCTTGTCCTTGTCGAAGGGCTCGAAGGCTCCGGTCAGGAGCAGCACCGGGATGTGCGAAAGGCCCGCGGTCTTCTTCACGAAGTCGCAGACCTCGTAGCCGTCTTTTTCCGGCATGATGATGTCGCAGAGAACCACGTCGGGGCGCAGCTCCTGCACTCTTTCGATGGCCAGCCGGCCGTTGCCTACGGTGACGACTTCGAAGTCCTCATCGGAGAAAGTCAGTTCGATGACTTTCTGGATCGTGATGCTGTCGTCGGCCAACAGGATCTTCTTGCCCATCGTCGGTCATGACCTCGCGGGAGGGGTCCTAAGCAAACGGACGATAGTCCCGTTCCGCCGTAGTGTCAACGAATTGCAGGCGTTATCGCCCGATCCCGGCCGCGGCCGTGACTTGTCGCACGACGTCCCCGAGCGACGCGCCAGGCAGGAACACCTCGACGACTCCCATCCTCTTCAGCTCCGGGATGTCCTGCGCCGGGATGATGCCGCCGACGACCAGCTTCACGTCCAGCATCTGCTTTTCCTCGAGCAGTTCGATGAGCTTCTGACAGATCAGCATGTGCGCGCCGGAAAGAATCGATAGCCCGATGATGTCGGCGTCTTCCTGCGCGGCAGCCGCCACGATTTGCTCAGGGCTCTGCCGCAAGCCTGTGTAGATGACTTCCATGCCGGCGTCGCGCAGTGCCCGCGCGACGATCTTCGCGCCGCGATCGTGCCCGTCCAGCCCCGGCTTCGCAACGACCACGCGCAGCTTCCTCTCCGGTGTCGTCACGCGATCAAGTGTGCCACTAGAACACCGGAGCTTCCTGGTACTCCCCGAACACTTCGCGGAGCGCGTCGCACATCTCGCCCAGCGTCGCGTAGGCGCGAGCCGCCTCGAGGATCGGGGGCATCAGGTTGGCGGTGCCACGCGCCGCGTCCTGCAGAGCGGCCAGCGAGCCAGCAACGCGCTCGTTGTCGCGCGTCGCCTTGAGCGCCGCCACGCGGGCCGTCTGCTGCTCGGCCACCTGCTCGTCGATGTACAGGATCGGATGCGGCTTCTCGTCCATCACGTAGTCGTTGACGCCGACGATGATCTTGTCTTTTCGTTCGACCGCCTTCTGGAACTGGAAGGCCGCCTCCTGGATCTCGCGCTGTGGGAAGCCACGCTCGACCGCGGCCACCATGCCGCCCAGCGCATCGATCTTGCGGAAGTACTCGAGCGCGTCGCTCTCGATGTCGTTGGTCAGCTTCTCGACGAAGTACGAGCCGCCCAGCGGGTCGGCAGTGTGCGTGACGCCCGACTCCTCGGCGATGATCTGCTGGGTGCGCAGCGCGATCGTGACGGCCGCCTCGGTCGGCAACGCCAGCGCCTCATCGAGCGAGTTGGTGTGGAGCGACTGGGTACCGCCGAGCACCCCGGCCAGCGCCTGCAGCGCCGTCCGGACCACGTTGTTGTAGGGCTGCTGCGCGGTCAACGAAACGCCCGCGGTCTGTGTATGGAAACGCAGCATCCACGAGCGCGGGTTCTTGGCGCCGAAGCGCTCCTTCATGGTGTGCGCCCAGATCCGGCGCGCGGCGCGGAACTTCGCGATCTCCTCGAAGAAGTCCGAGTGCGAGTTGAAGAAGAAGCTGAGCCGCGGCGCGAAGCTGTCGACGTCCATCCCGGCATCCACGCACCACTGCACGTACTCGATGCCGTCGCGTAGCGTGAACGCCAGCTCCTGCGCCGCGGTCGAGCCCGCCTCGCGGATGTGATAACCGGAGATCGAGATCGAGTTCCACTTCGGAAGCTCCGCGGTGCAGTAGCGGATCATGTCCACCACGATCCGCATGCTGGGCCGCGGCGGATAGATGTACTCCTTCTGTGCGATGAACTCCTTCAGGATGTCCGCCTGCAGCGTGCCCGACAGCTTCGCCGGGGCAACGCCCTGCTTCTCGGCCACCAGGATGTAGAACGCCAACATCATCGCGGCCGGCGAGTTGATCGTCATCGACGTCGAGACTTGATCCAGGGGGATGCCGTCGAAGAGCGTTTCCATGTCTGCGAGCGAGGTCACGCAGACGCCGCACTTCCCCACCTCGCCGAGCGACAGCGGATGGTCCGGATCGCGCCCCATCAGCGTCGGCAGGTCGAACGCGACCGACAGCCCGTGGCTGCCTTGGGCGAGCAGGTACTTGAAGCGCTGGTTCGTCTGTTCGGCCGAGCCGAAGCCCGCGAACTGCCGCATCGTCCAGACCTTGCCGCGGTACATCGTCTGGTGCACGCCGCGGGTGTAGGGGAACTGGCCCGGGTCGGCGAGGTCCTTGGAGTAGTCCAGACCGGCCACGTCGTGCGGCGTGTGCAGCGGGGCGATCTCCCGGCCCGAGATCGTGGTGTGCGAGCGCGCCAAGCCCTTGGCTTCCTCTTGACCTCGATCGTCGACCACTTTCTCCATACGCTTCCCTTCCGCGACCAGATCTTAGCCCGCGCGCAGTAGCTCGGGCACGACACGATCCCAGGTGTGCTGCCGCCAGGCAGCCAGCGCCGCCTGGCCAAGCCGCGCCGCCAACTCGGGGCTTCCGGCAACCGCGTCGAGCGCGGCCGCCACGCGCGCCGGCTCGGGCCACGCCACGTATCCCGTCTCCTCGTCCTTGACCAGCTCCGCCGGCCCGCCGCTATCACGGCACGTGATGACGGCCTTGCCGCTCCGAAACGCCTCGAGCGTGACGAACCCGTAGTCTTCGTCCTGCGGCCCGAAATACACCGCGCGACAACGCGCCAGGTGATCCACGAGCTGCGCGTCGTCGATCGCTCCCAGGAGCTCGACGCGGTCTTGCAGACCGCGCTCCCGGATCAGCGTTGCGAGCCGTTCCGCTTCTTCACCTTCGCCCGCGATCTTGGCGCGGAGGTCCTTGTGAGTGACGTACGCCATCGCGTCCACGAGCAGATCGAGGCGCTTCAGCGGCGTCAGGCGCGAAACCGCGAAGACGTAGTCCCCGTAGCCGTCGGTCCGATACGGCCGTTCCGGCGGTGGCGGGTACAGGACCTCGGAAGCAATCCCGCCGAAACGCAAGAGCCGCGCTTGGATCGTGTGCGATTGCGCGACGAGCCGCGTGACGTTGCGGCGCAGCAGATACCCGTCGAGGGCGTGAAAGATCTGGCGCCGGATGCTCTCTTTCAGTTTTCCCTTGCGCCCGAGGCCCCGCGTGAAGCGTTCCCAAAGGTCGTAGTACTCGCGCATCGGGTGGTTCAGCCAGCACAGATGGCGCACATGCCGAACCGCGTAGGACGGAAAGCGAAAGCTGATCACCTGATCGATCGGCTTGCCGTCGGCGGTCTGGCCCACGTCGGTGAGCCAGTTGGCCCAATAGGCGGAGAGCTGTCGGCCGAAACGGTTCTGCGGCGTCACGAGAACCTCGGCTTCGTGACCGGCGCGCCTGAGCGCCGCGCACGTCTCCTCGGCGATCACCAGATGCCCACCGCGGACGAACAGCGCCCCCGAGGTGACGACGAGAATCCGGCTCACGCCGACCCTTCGCGGGTTCGCAACACCCGCGCCGGCACGCCGACCGCGATGGCTCGATCGGGCAGGTCTTCGTTCACGACGGCATTCGCCCCGACCACGACGTCGCGTCCGATGCGCACGCCATCGAGCACCTTGGCTCCCGTGCCCAGCCAGACGTTTTCCTGGAGGGTGATGCCCTTCGAAGAGCGCGCCTGGTCGATCACGGGCACGTCCGGGCGGTCGAAATCGTGCCCGCCGCCGACGAGATAGGCGTGTGCGGCAAACAGGCCATGGTGCCCCACGATCACGCGCGAGCCCGAGAAGATCTCGCAGTAGAAACCCAGGTTGACGTGGTCGCCCAGTTCGATGTCCCCGTTCTTGCACGAAAGGATCGTGCCGCGCCCGAGAAAAACGCCGTTCCCGATCGTGATCCCCGAGTTGCTGGTGCCTTTCGCGTCCAGCAGGACCAAGTCGTCGATCACCACGTCGTCGCCGATGCGAATCTTGTGCGGATGGCGCAGCACGACGCCCTGGCCGAAGCTGACGTTACGTCCAACGCGGCCAAGCAGCAGCCGATAAGCGAACTTTCTGAGCACGAGCCCGAGCGCGCCCGGGACCCATGTCAGGAGCACGACCGCCTCGTAGAGGATCAGCCGGCCGAAGCTACGGCTGCCTACGATCAGGTCCTGGTACTTGGAAAACGCCGAGCCCGTCCGGCTCGACACGGCAGCCTGGATCGCGATCGCCTCTCGCTCGGACCGTTCGTCGGCCCCCAAAGACCTCCCCGCGGCGTTTGCTCCGTCTTCGGAAACGACTGTAGCATGGAGCTTTGAACAAGTCGGTCCTGCTCTTCGCCAAGATCGCCGTCAGCCTCGTGCTGCTCGGCTATCTGCTCCTCACGACCGACCTGACCGCGCTGCTGCAGCGGGTTCGCTCGGGGGATCTGCTGCTGCTGGCGGCGGCCGTCGTGCTGTATCTGGCGATGCTCGGTGTCGCGACCTGGCGCTGGCGCCTGTTGCTGCAGGCTCAAGGCTTCGAGGCGCCGCTGCGGCCGCTGTCGGCGTCGTACCTGGTGGCGAGCTTCTTCAACAATTTCCTGCCCAGCAACATCGGCGGCGACGTGATCCGCGTCCGCGACAGCTCCCGCCTCACCGGATCCGTCACGACCTCGCTGGCGATCGTGGCGATCGACCGGATCCTGGGCTTCGGTGCGCTGTATGCGCTGGCCGCACTCGCGTACACGGTCGGCGACGACCTGGTCCGCGAGCTGGCGGGGTCACGAGCCGTGCTGCTGCTGCTGGGCCTCTTCTTTGCGGCGCTCGCCTACGTGTTCTTCCGGCCCGGCGTCGCGCGAACGCTGATGGACCTGTCGGGGCTCTCGAAGATCGGTTGGGTGCACCAGCAGTTCGTGAGCGTCCAGGCCGCGGTCCACGTCTATCGGACCCGCGTGCGCGACGTCTGGGTCGCTTTCTTCGGCTCGGTCGTGCTGCAAGCGCTGGCGGTGGCTTACTACTACGCCGTGGCCCACGCGCTGCGGATCGCGTTGCCGTTGGACGCTTGCTTCCTGATGGTGCCGCTGTGCACGCTGCTGCAGGCGGTGCCGATCTCGTTCAACGGCTGGGGCATTCGCGAAAGCCTGTTCATCGTGTATTTCGGGCAGGTGGGCCTGTCGCGCGACAGCGCGCTCGCCTTCAGCCTGGTCGGCGCCGGCTTGATCGTGCTGCTCTCGCTGTCGGGCGCGTTCGTGTGGATGGCGCGCGGCGACGTGCCGGCCGGCATCGACACGAAGCCGGGCAGCGCGGCCTAGGGGATGCCGGCCGTCGTCCTGCATCTGTGCGACAAGTTCGGCGTGGAGGGCTC
>CAZVOI010000261.1:0-2159 GCA_964628275.1 uncultured Acidobacteriota bacterium
GCGTCTCATTCCCACAGGTCGACACCGGCCTGCCGGGCGGCCTTTCGCAGCGGGCCGTCCTGGCAACCCAGCACCAGCCGCCGTCGCTGGGCAAGCTCGAGGTACGCGGCGTCGTAGACCGAGAGCCGGTGAGCGGATGCCAGATCCGACAGGCGCGAGAAGGCGAGCAATGACATTTCGTGGTCGATGCGGAGCGGGAGGCCGCGCAGCCAGCCCAGGCCCGCCTGCCGCTCGTCCTCGGTCAGCTTCCGGCGGCGCTCCAGGACGGTGAGCGCGTTTGCCACCTCCAATGGCCACAACGCGGGCACCTCGACGATGGCGCCCTCGGCGATCGCGTCCAACATGGCGGCCGTGTGCGTCGTGGCCTGAGCCGGATGCACCCAGCCGATCGCGACCGACGCGTCCGCGACGAAGGCCCGGGTCACGAGCGGCCCGCTTCGATGGCAGAGCGAACCTCACGGTCCGAGAGCTTCGCTCTCGACCTCCGGCGGATGCGGTTCTGCAGCTCGCGCAGCCCTGATACCGCACGCCGAACCTCGTCCAGCCGCGGCACGCCCTCGGGAACGAGCCGGGCGACCGGCTTGTCGTGGCGCGTGATGACGACCTCTTCCCCCTTGGAAACGCGCTCCAGCAGCTCTCCAAAGCGGGTCTTGGCCTCGAACGCGGTCACCTTCGCCATCGTGTCCTCCCGGAAAGACTAGTCATCGACCAGTCTATCATGCGCCGCCCCTCCCGAACGCGGGGCTCCAGTCGCGGCCCTCCAACGCGCCCCGGGGCGAGTCCTAGCGCGCCTGCGTGACGTCGCTGACCCAGCGGCGGATGCTGGACTTCATCGTCGACCAGTTCCATCGCCGCAGCAGGGTCGGCATGCGCTCGCGGTCCGCGTCGTCGAAGTAGGCGAGAGCGATCAGCACGTGGCCGATGTCCTTGACGGCGTACTTCGCTCGGTAGAAGCCGAGCATCTCGGCGAGGCCGAAACGCTGGCCCAGCGCGAAGATGTCGACGAAGTCCTTCTTCGACCCGCGTTGGGCCACTGCGGCGAGCTTCATCGCCGCGATGTCCGGGAGGGCGGCGAGTCTCAGGTCAGAGAGCTCGACGAGCGGCTTTAGCCGCGGGTACCGGTATTCCAGGAACGACACGCGCACGCCGCTCGCCCTGCCGGCCCAGGTCGACGCCCGCGCCGCACGCACCCAGGCGTCGACCGATCGGGCCGGAAGCCGGAGCAGCAGCTGCCAGAAGCGGATGCGCTGCGGGCTCAGGCCCCTGGCCTCGGTCCGCTCGATCACGTCGCGGATGGCGGCGTCCCCGACCCGCGAGCGCAGCAGCTGCATCTCCCGGAGCCCGCCCTCGCCGGCAACACGGCGCACCACCAGCTCGCGGTCGCTGTCGAGGCTGAGGGTCTGCCCGGGGTAGTCCCAGAAGAGGCGTGCGAGCGTCGCGGGAAGGACCCGAAACGCCCAGCGGCCTTGCGGTGGCAGTCCGGCCGCCGCCAGGGAACGCCCGCGCCTACGGCGCCGCCACGCTGACCCAGCGCTTCGTGCGCGCCGCCTTCTCGATCGCTTCGAGCACGAGCTGGTTGCGAACGCCGTCCTCGAAGTCGGGTCGGACGCGCTTGCCGGTGGCGACCGCGCCCAGGAAGTCGTGGACGGTGTGGGTGAAGGTGTGCTCGTAGCCGATGATGTGGCCCGCAGGCCACCAGGCGCCCATGAAGGCGTGACCGGGATCGGTGACCATGATCTGCCGGAAGCCCTGCTCGGTGCCACAGTCGGCGCGCGAGTAGTACTCGAGCTCGTTCATGCGTTCGAGGTTGAAGGCGACGCTGCCCAGCGAGCCGTTCACCTCGAAGCGGTTGTAGTTCTTGCGGCCGGCGGCGAAGCGACTGCCCTCGATCGACCCGACGGCACCGTTCGCGAAGCGCACCAGCGTGAGCGCGGCGTCGTCCACCGTCACTCGGCCCTTCCGCTTCGGGTTCTCCGGTAGCGGCCGCTGCTTGACGAAGGTCTCGAGCGCGCCCGCCACTTCCGTGACCTCGCTGCCGGTCACGTAGCGGCCGAGGTCGAGCGAGTGCGAGAGGATGTCGCCGAGCGCGCCGGAGCCCGACTTCTCCTTGCGGAAGCGCCAGTAGAGCGGCAGCGCGGGATCGACGGACCAGTCCTGCA
>CAZVOI010000262.1:0-2078 GCA_964628275.1 uncultured Acidobacteriota bacterium
GCCCCGGTAGGGCCGCACACCCGCGCCCGGCACTTGCAGCAGGGCCGGGAAGGGTCCGTCCCCCTTGGGCTCGCACAGCACGCCGAAGAACCGGCTGGTGCCCGTCGTGTCCGGGCCGACGTTCTGCAGGCTCACGTGCCAGCAGTCGACCTTGCCGTTGCTGACTTCCGGCATCGGGACGAGTTTCGCGTCCACCGGCAGCTTGGCCAGGGCTTCCTTGCCCGCGGTCCAGAAGGCGTCGAAGTCCGCAGGCTGGTCCACGGTTGGTGCGATCTTCTCGGGTGCGAAGCCGGCCGTGCCCACCGCGCGGTAGTCCTGGCCGTCGAGGGTGGCAGTGGCCACGAGGCGGACGAACCCTGGCTGCTTCAGGCTGGCTGCCTTGACGCTCACTCCCTCTGCCGGCAGCGGCGCCGTCTTCTCCTCCGTGGCGTCCAGCATCTCCGGCCCCACCTTCCACGTGAGGCTGGGCAGGGCGAAGGGATGGCCGTCGCGGGTGGCGAACACCCGGAACGTGACCGGAGCACCGGGCGCGTAGGTCCAGTCGGCACGATCGGGCACCACCTGGAGGCGGACGACGCCCGTGCGTTCCTGCGACAGCGCGCTGGCCGAGCATGCGAGCACGACAGCCGCCACCGTCGTCGCTGCAAAGAGCCGTCTGGATGGGTGCTGTCTCGTCATTCTGCCTCCTGGGATCTGTCGTTCTCGCGTGGCCACTCGCGCGCAGCCTACTCGTTCCAGAACGAGTACGAAAGGTAACACTCGGGACGCCTGCCCGGGCCTGTGCTAGAAAGCTGCATGCGATCCTGGCGGGGCGGCGTCGCGGTCGTCGTCGTGTTTGTCGCCCTGACGGCCATCATGACGTTCCCGCTGAGCCTGGAGCCGGGCACTCGAGCGCTGCCGCTCTCGGCCGACACCCGGCTCTTCCTGTGGACGCTGTCGTGGGACGTCCACGCGCTGCTGCACCAGCCGCTGCGGCTGTTCGACGCGAACATTTTCCACCCGGAGCCGCGGACGCTCGCCTACTCCGAGCATCTCGTGGGCAGTGCCGTGCTCGGCGCGCCGTTCCTGCTGGCCACGGACAATCCCGTGCTGGCCCTGAACGTCCTGGTCCTGCTGTCCTGCGTTCTATCGGGAGCCGGGACCTTCCTGCTCGCGCGCCAGCTCGGGATCGGCGCCGCGGGCGCATTCGCTGCCGGTGTGATCTTTGCCTTCGCGCCGCCGCGCTTCACCCGCCTGGCGCAACTCCATCTCGCGACCGTCCAGTGGATTCCATTCTGTCTCGCCTTCGTCCACGCCTATCTGCAGCGTGGACGAAGGCGAGACCTCTTGGTCGCCATCTGCTTCTTTACGCTGCAGTCCGTGACCAGCGGCCACGGTGGCCTGTTCCTCTTCCTGGCGCTCCTGGCGCTCGCTTTGTACCTGGTCGTGCGCCGTTGTCTCCCGCCGGTTCGCACGCTCGCACGGGACGTGGGTGTGGTGGGCTTGCTGCTCCTAGCGGTCAACCTGCCCTTCCTCGTGCCCTACTTCCGCGTGCAGCGCGAGCTGGGCTTGCGCCGCACGATCGGCGCCGTCTACGACTGGGTCCCGAACGCCGCAAGCTTCCTGGCCTCGCCGACGCACGTCGACCAGGCGCTGCTGTCGCTCGCGCCGTCCCTCGCGATTGCCGTCGCCGATGCCAAGGCGTACATGTTCCCCGGTTGGCTGACGCTGCTGCTCGTCGCGGGGTTGCTGCTGCGCCGCCGCCCGGCGGAAGACCCGCCGCCGGTGGCCCGCGCGAGCGATGCGCTCCCAGCCGAGGCTGCGTTGCAGACGAGCGGCCAGACCCGTGCGCCGGGTATCGGCTTCTACGGGCTGCTCGCTGGCCTATCGCTCTGGGCGAGCCTCGGCCCGCCCTTCGGTCTCTACACGGCGCTCTACAAGCTGCTGCCGGGCTTCGATCTCATCCGCGTCCCCTCACGCCTCGCGATCCTGACGCTGCTGGCCGTTGCGCTCCTGGCGGGAGCCGGAGCCGGGCGACTGCTGGAGCGTGTGGCTCGCCCGGCGCGCGCCTGGTCGGGGGCGGCGCTCGTCCTGATGCT
>CAZVOI010000263.1:0-1647 GCA_964628275.1 uncultured Acidobacteriota bacterium
GTTGGCCCATCGACCGGCTATGCCTCGGCCGTTCCGCGGGCGATGCGTTCGAGCGCCGGCCGGTCCGCGACGACGAGGCCACGAGCGGCTGAGCGCACCACGCCTTCGCGGCCGAGGCGCGTCATCGTCCGGATCGCCGTCTCGATCGTGGTCCCGCACAGGTCGGCCAGATCCTGGCGCGACAGCTCGATCGGGATCCAGATCCCCTGCTCGCCACGGGAAACCCCGACCTGCTCGGCGAGGCGCAGCAGCAGGGTCGCGATGCGTCGCTCGACCAGACCGGTGGAAAGCTGTTCGACGCGCTCGCAGAGGTGCATCCCGCGCCCCGTGACCTCGCGCAGGAAGGCGCGTGCCGCGAGCGGGCTCCGCTCCAGCAACTCCAGGACGTCCCGGCGCGGCACGGCGGCGACCTCCACGTCGTCCTCCAGGGCGGTGGCGGCGCAGCAGTACGGGGCGAAGGAACACACGGCGTTCGCGCACAGCAACTCCCCCGGCCCGCACAGCTCCAGGATCACCTCGCGGCCGGCCTCGCTCGTCTTCACCAGCTTGACGCGGCCGCGCACGGCGAAGGCGAAGGACGCCGTCGGGTCTCCTTGCCGCCACACGCGCTCGCCCCGAGCCAGCCGCTGGAGCTCCGTGTAGGGACGCAGGCGCTCGCGATCCGCGGCCGGCAACGCCCGGAGGAACGGGATCCGTTCGGCGGCCTCGTCGAAGTCCACGCCGAGAGCCTCGGCGGCGGCGACTCGGCCGCCTATGACGGACGTCATACGTCTCGCTCCCAGTCCGATCCAGCGCGCTCTTCGCACCCGGCATCGGTCATGGAGCCCGTGGCCGGAGCCGCGTAGAACAGAGTTCGTGAACCCGGACTTCGACGCCATTCGCCAGGTGCATCAACAGGTTCTCGAGGCGCTGCGCCGGCTCGATGCGGGCTGCGCCGCGGACGCGGCGGTCGGCAACGTCGCGGAGGCCGTCGCTGCCTTTCTGGAGTTCTTCAGCACCACCATCGAACCGCACATGCGTCGCGAGGAGGCCGAGATCTACCCGCTGCTCGACCGCTGCCTTCCGGGGGAGGTCGGATCGGCCGACGCGATGCTGCGTGAGCACGAGACGCTGCGCAGCCTCGTGGGATTCATGCGCCAACCGCGTCGCCCGCTGGAGGCGGGCGGCGTTGCCGCCACCGCGGAAGCCGCCACGCTGGCCCGGGACGTCGCGCTGCTGCTTCGGGAACACATCCGAAAGGAGGACGGCGTGATCAATCCTCTCCTCGAGCGGATCCTCAGGAGCGCCCATGTCTAGGGGCTTTCGCCGCGCGCGCCTCGCACCCTTGATTGCGGTCCTGGCGTTGGCGTGTGGCCGCGACCGATCGAGCGATGCCGACGCCACTCGATCCGGGGCGCTCCCCGATTCGCTCACGCCACGGCAGACGTTGGCGAGCTCACCCGACCTGCTGAAGCTCGGAAACACCGCGTATCAGAAGGAATGCACGGCTTGCCACGGCCCGAACGGCGACGGCGAGGGTGAGGCGGCGTATCTCCTGTATCCACGGCCTCGCGACTTCACCTCGGGGCAGTTCCGGCTGGTCTCTACCTGGGACAACGTGCCCACGGACGAAGACCTCTACCGGACGCTCTCGCGCGGCATGCCGGG
>CAZVOI010000264.1:0-2683 GCA_964628275.1 uncultured Acidobacteriota bacterium
GCCCGCGAGCCTCGTCAACCAGCTGCCCAGCCAGGACATCGGCGGCCTCTTCCCCCAGGTCAACATGGAGGAGTTCGTCCAGCTGTCGCGCGGCTCGAGCCCGAACGAAAACAAGAACTGGTCGGTTCAGCCGAACCTGTCGTGGACGCGCGGCAGGCACAACATCCGCACCGGCCTCGACATGCGGTGGACGAACGTCTTCAACGAGAACTACAACAACTCCGGCGGCAACATCTCGTTCACGCGCCAGTTCACGCGCGGCACGCTCAACAGCACGAGTGTCCTCGAGGGGAACGCCTTCGCCTCGTTCCTGCTCGGCGCGATGAGCGGCGGGAGCACCGACGTCAACCCGAAGGTGCAGTACCAGTGGTTCTATTTCGCGCCGTGGATCCAGGACGACTGGCGCGTCACCAGCAAGTGGACGCTGAACCTAGGCCTCCGGTGGGACTTCAATGGCTCCGTCAAGGAGGCCGAGAACCAGCTGAACTACGCGTTCGACCCGACGCTCGTCAACCCGGTCTCGGCGGCCGTCGGCCAGCCGGTGATGGGCGGCATCCAGTTCGTCGGCGTCAACGGGGCGCCGGACCAGCCGTTTAAGTACGACAAGGACAACTTCCAGTTCCGGGTCGGCACGGCCTATCAGATCAACGAGAAGACCGTGGTCCGCGGCGGCGTGGGCAAGTACTTCCTCAACCCGACCAACCAGTCGTTCAACAACGGGTTCAGCCAGACGACCCCGGTGATCGAGTCGCTTGACGGCGGTCGCACGCCGACCTACGCGCTCTCGAATCCCTGGCCGACCGGGATCCAGGATGCGGCGGGCAGCTCCGGGGGGCCGCTGACGTTCCTCGGACGTGCCCCGAGCACCTCCAACCCCAATTTCGTCGTGCCCAGCATCTATCAGTTCTCGGTCGGCATCCAGCGCGAGCTGCCCTACCGCGTCTCGCTCGAAGTGACCTACGCCGGCAGCCGCAGCAGCGACATCGAGGGGAACTTCGGCGGCTACAACGAGCCGTCGGCGGCCTTCCAGGCGCAGTGCGACGTGACCCTGGGCGCCAGCCGGAGCTTCTGTGACGAGCGCCTGCCGAACCCGTATTACCAGGTGAACGGCTTCCAGAACACGGCGCGGTACACGAGTACGACCCTCTCGCGATTCGAGCTGGCGCGGCCTTTCCCGGCGTTCACCGGATTCAACTTGAACTCGCAGAACCTCGGCAGCATGAAGTACGACTCGCTGCAGGTCGTCGCCAACAAGCGCTGGGCCAAGGGCTTCACGATCAACGTCGGCTACACCTGGGTGCCCCGGTGGACAGAGGAAGGCGCCAACACCACGAACCAGATCAACAACGCCTACGTCGACGAGGTATCGCTCCTCAAGAACAGCGGCCCGTACTTCGCGCACCGCGAGCACCGCATCACCGCCTCCGGTGTGTGGGAGCTGCCGTGGTACCGCAACGACCGCAGCCTCGCCGGCTACCTGCTTGGCGGCTGGTCGATCGCGCCGGCGTTCGTCTACCAGTCGGGCCAGCCCTGGGATATGCCCGGCAACGTCGATCTGGCTCCAGGCATCGACCCCAAGCAGATCGCCCTGTCGGGCCAGAAGGACGGGCAGTTCATCTACGGCGTGAAGCCCTGCGTCGGCCAGCGCCAGCCGAACGGGGCCTACGCGCTGACGTCCGGGTCGACGGCCTACGGCTGCACGGAGCCCTACTTCCTGATCCGCGAGGCGTTCCAGCGCCGCACCGCGGCGTTCCGGTATGACGAGTTCCGCCGCCCGAGTTACTGGCAGCTGGACGTGAACTTCGCGAAGACGACGCAGATCACCAAGGACGTCCGGCTCCAGCTGCGGCTCGAAGCGTTCAATCTCTTCAACTCTCCGATGTACGACGAGCGCAACTACAATCAGACGGTCACCTCGGGCGACTTCGGCCGCATCAACCGCAACGTCACGGCACAGTCGAACTTCCAGCGCTTCATCCAGCTGGGCATTCGAGTGATCTTCTGAGCCGCGGAGGGCGCCAGCCCGATCGAACGCTGGCGCCCTCCCCTCCCCTCCCCCAGCGCCGAGCTGCCCGCTCCTGCGCTATCTTCCTGCCGTGCGTGTCCGGCTCGTCGTGCTCGCCGCGTTTGCCGCTCTGACGGCGTGGAGCGAGCCCGTGGCGCGAGGCGGGCCTGCCGGGTCTCCAACCTGGGCTGACCTCGGGCCCCTCCAGCCGCAGCTCGAAGCGCGCGGGCTGACCGCCGAGGCCTTTCCTGCGTACCTACGACGGCTTCGTGAGACGCACGCGGCACGCGTCCGCGACGGCGATTTCGATCATCTCGTCTTCTACCTGCTCCAGTCAGAGCACTTCACCTCGCTTCCGCCCCTCGAGCCGGCCTTGAGCGCGAAGGCCCTCGTCGACTCGCTGTCCACGGCCGGACGAACGTCGTACCTCGGCGGGTCGGCGCTCGATCCGTCCCGCGTGCCTGCCCCCGTGCGCGCGCGGATCGCGGCCCTGGTGAAAGCGCTCGACGCGCCGGCCGCCGACGCGCGCCTTCGCTACTTCGGCGAGCTGGCGCGCACGGCGTTCCCCGACGGGGCGCAGCGCCCGAGCGGGATCGGCCGCGAGTACCTGCGGACGATGCGCTTCGTCTACCAGAAGGAATTCGTGGCGCAGCCCTCCGCGACCCCAGCGGACGCCGT
>CAZVOI010000265.1:0-31417 GCA_964628275.1 uncultured Acidobacteriota bacterium
CCGGCCTGGGTCTGCTTCGACTATCGGCCCGAGGACATCGCGCGGAACGCCTATGCCGGCATCACGATCGCGGGAGAGCGCTTGTTTCCGGAGGGCGCGCTGCTGAACGGAAACTTCGAAGTGATCGTCTCGGGCTTTCGCAAAGGCGTCGGCAGCTCGCGGGAGACGGCAGTGCAGGCCGAAAAATGGTCCGGGATCCGGATCGCGATCGCGGCGTCCTTCGCTCCGATCCACGCCCGCAACAACATCAACCAGGGCGTGCTGATGGGCGATCACGCGACGCTCGAGCGCTTGCAGGACGGCGAAGCCTTGCCGCTCTCCGAGTTCGCCAAGGGCTGGGACCCGGTCACGCGACAGATCATCGAGTTCGGCGGCCTGTTCCCGTTCACGCGCGCCTTCAAGGACGGCCGCGTCACGGTCGCGACGCCGCGCACCGCTCGGCGGCCGATGACGCTGGCCGAGAAGATCCTCGCCCGCCACGTGGTCAGAAGCAGTTCGGGCGAGGTCCATGTGAAGCCGGGCGACGCGGTCTGCGTGCTTGTGGACGGCGGGTATTCACACGACTTCACCTCCGCGCAGGTGCACTACTTCTTGGAGGGCGAGTACGGCGCGGACTACCGGCTGGCTGACGCCAAGCGTTTCGCGGCCTTCGAAGACCACCTCATCTACTCGGAAGCCCTGCCCAAGATGGGGCCGTTCCTGCCGAAGATCGAGACGCAGCGCGAAATGCAGCGCGTCTTCATCGAACACACGGGTGTTCAGGATTATTCGGCCCGGAACGGCGTGTCGCCGGGGATCTGCCACACGATTGCGCGCGAACGCATGATCGAGCCCGGGGACCTGATCCAGGCCACCGACAGTCACACCTGCATGGGCGGCTCGCTGAACGCCCTAGCCTACGGGGTCGGTTCGACCGAGTACGCCGCCCTGATCTACTCCGGGTTCACGTTCGTCGAGGTTCCCGAGTCGATCCGCTTCGAGCTCGAGGGCGCGCTGCGGCCCGGCGTGACCGCGAAAGACGTGATGCTGTTCATCCTCGCCAACCACGCCAAACGGCAGGAGACGCTCGACCGAGTGATGGAGTTCGGAGGCGAGGGCCTGCGGGCGCTCTCGCCCGACGAGCGGGCGACGCTCGCCAACATGGCCACCGAGTGCTCGGCCAAGGCAGGCGTCTGCGAGGCCGACGAGACGCTGCTGGAGTGGATCGCGGCCCGGCGGCCCGGCGTCTCGCTCGCGGCGCTGCGCGCCAGGACGATCACCCCGGATGCCGGCGCCGAGTACGCCGGCGGGGTGCGCGTCATCGACCTCACGTCGATCCGGCCGATGGTCGCGACGCCGGGAGATCCCGACAAGGGCATACCGTCCGACCCGACCAACGGCGCGGCTATCGCCGACATCGGCGAGGTTTCGATCCAGATCGCCTACGGCGGGTCGTGTACGGCCGGCAAGGAGGTGGACCTGGATCTCTACGCGCGGGTGATGCAAGACGCGCTCTCGGCGGGGAAGCGCGTCAAGCCCGGAGTCGAGTTCTTCATCCAGTTCGGGTCGAAGGCAGTCGAGGACTACGCGCGCGGCCGCGGCTACCTGGAGATCTTCGAGAAGACGGGCGTGCGCATGATCGACCCTGGGTGCGGCGCGTGCATCGGCTGCGGTCCGGGTATCTCGACGAGCCGCGAGCAGGTGACGGTGTCGGCGATCAACCGCAACTACCAGAACCGCTCGGGGCCCGGGAAACTGTATCTCGCCTCGCCGCTCACGGTCGCGGCGTCGGCGGTGGCCGGGAAGATCGTCGCCTACGAAGAGGGGATGTTCAGGGCTTAGGGATCCAGCGCGGCGACGCGATGTCGAAGCCGTTCAGCGTGGCGATCACGCGCCGCCCGCTCGCGTCGGGCTGGACGATGACGAGTTGGGCCAGGCCGGTGGCCTTGTCGATCTCGCCGTAGACGATTCCCTTCGGTCCCCAGTCCGGCGCGCTGCGATAGAGAGGGCCGCTCACTAGCGTGGTGAGGTTGGTCCGGTCGGTGCGGATCGTCATCAGGTCCCAGGTGCCGAGACCGCCGTTGCCGGTAGTGGTGAGCCGCCGGAACACGATCGAGCGCGCGTCGGGGGAATAGTCGGGGTCGGTGTCGCCTCCGACGGCGTAGCTGCCGAGCGTTTCGGTGCCAGGTCCGGCGGTGGTCACCTGCACCTGTTGTGAGGTCGAGTTGTAGATGTAGATCTGGTTCTTGCTGGTCGCGTCGGTGCGCTCGTACACCGCGACGCTTCCGGTCGGGTCGATGCGCGGATGCCGCTCGCGAACCTGGGTGGTGAAGGTCAGATTGCGCGTCTGCGTCAAGTCGGTGTCCGGTCGTGGAATCGTGCGGAACATGTCGTCGTTGCCGCCCTCGCCGTTGCCCGTGTAGACGAGGATGTCGTCGAGCGGGGACCAATCGAGCCCGGAGAGCTTGTTGGTCGCGAGGAAACCGCCGTTCGCCGACGTCGATGGCGCCCTGAGGTCGATCTGCCCCTCGGTGCCGCGCTGCGTGTCGGCGATGATCAGCGACTCGTTGTCGCCCAGCCCGACGCGGCCGTCGCCGTTCGTGTCCGTGGTCGCGCGCCGGATCGCGAGACGCCGGCTGTCCGGCGCCGGCGCAACCTCGATGTTGTCGCAGCGTTTCGTGTCGGTGTTGCACGAGGTGATCCGCGTCAGGCCGCTGCCATCCTCGTCGATCGCGAACACCTCGCGCGGGGATCCCGGTCGTGTGGTGTAGGCGTCGCTGACAAAGACGATCGCCGCCGTCGGGCGCAGCCTGGCCACGCTGGTGCCGGCGGTGATGGGATTGGTGTCGTCGCCGCCGCAGCCCGCGAGCGACGAGGCTAGCGCGAACGCCAGGAACGTCTGGGACGTGCGTCGCAACTCGTTGGCGAGCGTACTCTTCTGGCCTTCGATGTCAACGCTCGCGTGTTAAGCTGCGCGTTCTTCGGAGTGATCCCGCGCCGCTCTTCGGCCGGCGCCAAACACAGCAGAAGCAAGGAACGGGGATGGCTGACGACGTCGTGATCCTGGGCGGCGCTCGGACTCCGATGGCGGAGTACGCGGGGGCTTTCAAGGATGTCTCCGCGCTCGAGCTGGGCGCCCACGCGGCGCGCGCCGCGCTGGAGCGCTGCGGGGTCCTAGCGGCTGCGATCGACCATGTCGTGATGGGGAACGCGCTCCAGACCTCCGGCGACGCGATCTACGGAGCCCGCCACGTGGCGCTGAAGGCCGGCGTGCCGGCCGAGACTCCCGCGCTCACGGTGAACCGCCTGTGCGGGTCCGGCATCCAGTCCGTCGTCTCGGTCGCACAGATGATCCGCCTGGGGGAGTCGAAGCTCGCAATCGCCGGCGGCATGGAGAACATGACGCAGGCTCCGCACGTGATCCGCGGCGCGCGTTCAGGTTTCCGCCTCGGCGAGGGCAAGCTCGAGGACTCGCTGATGGTCGCGCTGTTCGACACGCATTGCGGTCTCTACATGGCGCAGACTTCGGACAACCTGGCACGCCGCCACGCGATCTCGCGCGAATCGATGGACGCCTACGCCCTGCGCAGCCAGCAAGCCGCCTCGCAAGCCGCCGCGCAAGACGTATTCAAGGAAGAGATCGTCCCCGTGGAGGTAGAGCAGGGCCGCAAGACCGTGCTGGTGGACGAGGACGACCACTTGCGGCCTGAGACGACGCTCCAGATCCTGGCCTCCCTGAAGCCATCCTTCGGCGAGGACGGTTTCGTCACCGCCGGCAACGCCAGCGGTATCGTCGACGGCGCGGCGGCGCTGGTACTGGCCTCGCGGGCGGAAGCCCAGGCCCGGAGCCTGAAGCCGCTTGCCCGCGTGGTGTCTTGGGCAATCGCGGGCGTGCCTCCGGAGATCATGGGCATCGGCCCGGTTCCCGCGTCCCGGCAGGCGCTCGAGGCTGCGGGGCTGCGGCTTCGAGACATCGACCTGGTAGAGGTCAACGAAGCATTTGCCGGGCAGTACCTGGCCGTCGAGAAGGAGCTGGGGCTGGAACGCGAGAAGACCAACGTGAACGGGGGCGCGATCGCGCTCGGACATCCATTGGCGGCGACTGGGACGCGCCTGCTTCTGACGCTGGCCCTCGAGTTGCGAAGACGCAAGGCACGCTATGGCCTCGCCAGCGCCTGCATTGGCGGCGGCCAGGGCATCACCATGATCATCGAGCGGGAGAGCTAGTTTGGAGATCAGGACGGTGGGTGTCGTCGGCTGCGGTCTGATGGGCTCCGGCATCGCCCAAGTGTGCGCCGAGGCCGGCTACCGGACGCTCGTCCGCGAGGTTAGCGACGAGCTCGTCGAGAAAGGCCTCGGTAGGATCGAAGGCTTCCTGAAGAAGAGCGTCGACAAGGGCAAGCTCGCGCCAGAGCGAATGAAAGAGGTCGTCGGACGCCTGGAAGGAACCACCGAACTGGCCAAGCTCGCCGAGTGCCAGGTGGTGATCGAAGCCGTGGTCGAGAGCCTGGAGCTGAAACGCGAGGTCTACCAGGCGCTCGACCGGGCATGCCCCTCGGAAACGCTGTTCGCCTCCAACACCTCGTCGCTCTCGATCACGGAAATGGCCGCTTTCACCAATCGCGGCGATCGATTCGTCGGGCTCCATTTCTTCAACCCGGTCCCTTTGATGAAGCTGGTCGAGGTGGTCAGGTCGCCGCTGACGTCCGAGGCGAGCTTCGCAACGGCGTTCGCCTTCGCGAAGACGCTCGGCAAGACGCCGGTCCGGGCCACCGACAAGAGCGGCTTCATCGTGAATCGGTTGCTGGTGCCGTACCTTCTGGACACGATTCGCGCGCTCGAGAACGGCGTCGGCTCGGTGTCGGACATCGACGAAGCCATGAAGCTCGGCTGCGGCTACCCGATGGGGCCGTTCACGCTGCTCGACTTCGTCGGCCTGGACACGACTTACTACATCGCCAACATCATGTTCGACGAGTTTCGCGAGACGCGCTTCGCCGCGCCGCCGCTGTTGAAGCGGATGCTGCAGGCCGGCCTGCACGGCCGCAAGTCGGGGAAGGGGTTCTACGACTACTCGCGAGATCCGGCGACGCCCGTGCCGGGTCTGCTCTAGAGCACGAGGTCAGCCAATGAGCTTTCAGTTCCTGTTGGTCGACAACAAGGACGGAGTCGCCTTTCTGACGATCAACCGTCCCGACAAGTTGAACGCGCTCAACAGCGGCGTGATGGACGAGTTGGATCGCGCGTTCAGTTCTTTCGCGACGGACGCGGAGGTGCGCGCCGTGATCGTGACCGGCGCGGGCGACAAAGCATTCGTCGCCGGAGCCGACATCGCCGAGCTGGCTCGGCAATCGCCCGTTGACGGGAAAGAGCTCACCGTGCGCGGCCAACGGATCGTCGACAAGATCGAGAACCTCGGCAAGCCAGTGATCGCGGCGATCAACGGTTTCGCGCTCGGCGGCGGGTGCGAGTTGGCGCTGGCGTGTCACGTGCGGATCGCCTCGGAGAACGCGCGGCTCGGCACGCCCGAGGTCAAACTGGGCATCATGTGCGGCTACGGCGGCACGCAGCGGCTGCCGCGCCTGGTCGGCCGCGGTCGCGCGCTCGAGATGCTGCTCTCGGGCGAGATGCTGGACGCCGCCGAAGCGTACCGGATCGGGCTCGTCAATCGTGTCGTCCCGAGGGAGAAGCTGCTCGCGGAAGCCGAGTCGCTCGCGCGCAAGATGCTCGCGAATGGCCCTCTGTCCTTGAGGTTCACGCTCGAAGCGGTGACCAGCGGTCACGAGATGCCGCTCGCCCAGGGACTGTTCCTGGAAGCCACGCTGTTCGGCTTGATCTGCGCCAGCGAAGACAAGCAGGAAGGCACGACGGCGTTCCTGGACAAGCGGGCGCCGAAGTTCTCGGGCAAGTGAAGCGGGCGAGCAGCGCACCCGTCTCGGCGCGCGGCCTGCGCATCGCTCTGGTGCGGTCCGCGTTCAACGCGGAAATCGTTGAAGGTCTCTGGGCAGGGGCGCTGTTCGCGCTTCGCGAGGCCGGCGCAGCCGAGAGGAACATCGCGAGCTTCGAGGCGCCTGGCGCCTTCGAGCTACCGCTGGCGGCGAAGGCGGCGGCCCTCAGCGGGCGGTTCGATGCGGTGGTGGCTCTCGGCGCCGTCGTGCGCGGCGACACCGACCACTACGAGCACATCGCCCGCGAAGCGGCCTCCGGAATCGCCGCCGCCTCGCGAGAGACGGGGGTTCCGATCGGCTTCGGCGTCCTGACGACGAGTAGCGAGGCCCAGGCGCTGGCACGCTCGCGGCCCGGGCCGGGCAACAAGGGCGCCGAAGCGGCCCGCGCGGCGATCGCGATGGTACATCTGCTGAAGACCCTGCGGCGCTCCCGCGTGGCCGCGAAGCGGCGCTAGGCAGCATCGCTTGGGCAGGCGCACGAAAGCGCGCGAGTGCGCATTTCAGATCCTGTATCAATGCCAGATCACCAGTGATTCGATCGACGGCACGATCGAGCAGTTCTGGAAGATCCGCAGCGGCACCGAGACGGCGCGCTCGATGGCGGAGCGACTGGCGCGCGGCGCGCATGCCGCCACCCCGGAGCTGGACGGGCTGATCGTGGATGTGGCGAAGAACTGGCGGATCGAGCGCATCGCGAACGTGGACAAGTGCTTGCTGCGTCTCGGCGCCTATGAGCTCAAGCATGAACCCACACCCGCCGCGGTGGTTCTGGATGAAGCGGTCGAGCTGGCCAAGCGCTTCGGCGAGGCCGACTCTCCGGCCTTCGTCAACGGCGTCTTGGATGCCATCATGAGGAAGGTGAGAGCAGAGGCATGAGCGAGACGGACCCGCCGGTCCCCGGATGGCCCGAGGAGTCGGCGCAGCGGCTGGCCAACGTTCGAGCACTCGAGGCGCTCGGCATCCGGCCGTACCCGACCCGCTACGAGCGCACCCACCGGCTCGGCGAGATCAGCGCGCTCTACGAGGCGAAGTCACTCGAAGAGCTTGAAGCGCTCGGCGTCGCGGTGCGCGTTGCCGGGCGCGTGATGACCAAGCGCGGCCACGGCAAGGCCGGCTTCGCGACGATCGCTGACGGCGACGCGAGCCTGCAGATCTACGTTCGGTCGGACGACTTGGGCGAACGCGGCTACGCGGTCTTCGGGTTGCTGGACCGCGGGGACTTCGTGGGCCTCGCGGGACGGGTGATGCGCACGCGCAAGGGCGAGTTGAGCGTTCAGGCGAGCGAGCTGACGTTTCTCTCGAAAGCGCTCCTGCCGCCGCCCGAGAAATGGCACGGACTCTCCGACGTCGAGATCCGCTACCGACAGCGCTACGTCGACCTGCTCGCGAACCCGGAGGTCCGCGCGACGTTCCTGGCGCGCAGCCGTGTGGTCCAGTCGATCCGGCGCTTCCTCGACGAGCGCGGCTACGTCGAGGTCGAGACGCCGATGATGCAGCCGATCGCTGGCGGCGCCGTGGCGCGGCCATTCCTCACGCACCACAACGCGCTCGACATGGACCTGTTCCTGCGCATCGCCCCCGAGCTGTACCTGAAGCGCCTGACCGTGGGCGGGTTCGAGCGGGTCTACGAGATCAACCGCAACTTCCGCAACGAAGGCATCGACTCACAGCACAACCCCGAGTTCACGATGCTCGAGTTCTACACGGCCTATTTCGACTGCCAGGACGTGATGGGCATGACCGAGGCGCTGATCGCCGCCGCCGCCGCTCGCGTCGCGGGCGACAAGCCGATCCAGTATCGCGGCCGCGTGATCGACTTTCGAACTCCGTTCGCGCGTGTCAGCATGAAGGACGCGGTGTTGCAGGGCGCCGAGCGGGAAGGCCTGGCCATCGACGCGGCGCTGCTCGACGATCCCGCTACCGCCGTCGAGCGCGTTTCGGAGTGGGCGATGCGCGGCGGAACGCCGCGCCGCAACCACAAGGGCCAGCCTCTCGCGCGCGAGCGCTATGCCGGTCTCGGCAAGGGCCGGCTGCTGGCTCAGTTGTTCGAGGACCTGGCCGAAGCCTCGTTCTGGAACCCGAGTTTCGTCGTCGACTATCCCACCGAGATCTCGCCGCTAGCCAAGCAGCGGCCTGACGATCCCGACCTCACCGAACGCTTCGAGCTGTTCGCGGCCGGCGGGATGGAGATCGCGAACGGCTTCTCGGAGCTGAACGACCCGCTCGAACAGCGTTCCCGTTTCCTGGACCAACTGAAGCAACGCGCCAAGGGCGACCTCGAAGCTCACCGCATGGACGACGACTACGTGCGCGCCCTCGGCCACGGCATGCCGCCCACCGGCGGCTGCGGCGTCGGGATCGACCGGCTGGCGATGATCCTGACCGACTCACCCTCGATCCGCGACGTGATCCTGTTCCCCCAGATGCGGCCCGAGAACCGTTGAGTCTGCCCTTCGAGGTTCGGATCGCGCTGCGTTATCTCACGGCTCGCCGCAAGCAGGCCTTCATCTCGGTCATCTCAGCGATATCCATGCTCGGCGTCGTGGTCGGCGTGATGGCGCTTCTGATCGCCATCGGCCTGATGACCGGCCTGCAGGCGGAGCTGCGCACGAAGATCCTCGGCACGACCGCGCACCTGAGCGTCTTCAAGAGCCGTAGCGACGGGGTGCCGAGCTATCGCGAGGTGGTGGAGCGGGTGCGCAGGGTCCCGCGCGTGCTGGGCGCGGCGCCGACCGTCTACGGCAAGGCGCTACTTTCGAGTGCCGCGGCGTCAGGCGTCGCGACCGTGAAGGGCATCCTGCCCAAGGACGAGGAGACCGTCACCGATATCGGATCGCAGATCGAGACCGGGCGCCTCGACGCGCTGACCGCGGAGGCGCACGACGGGATCTCACCGATCCTGCTCGGGCGTGACCTGGCCTCGAACCTGGCGGTCGGGGTGGGCGACGTGGTGACGGTCACGTCCCCGCAGGTGCGGCTCACGCCGATGGGTGTCGTGCCGCGGCTCGTGAAGCTGCGCGTGGCGGGCACGGTCAAGAGCGGCCTCTACGAGTTCGACTCGGCTTGGGCCTACGTTCCGTTCTCGCTGGCCCAGCGGCTGTTCGACAAGCAAGACGAGGCCTCGCTGGTGGAGATCCGGGTTGACGACATGTACGCGGTCAAAGCGATCGCGCCTCGCGTGATCGAGGCGCTCGGCGACGGCTACCTGACGACCGACTGGATCGAGATGAACCGGAGCCTGTTCTCGGCGCTGTGGCTGGAGAAGACGGCGATCGCGATCACTATCGGACTGATCGTCGTCGTGGCGGCGCTCAACATCGTGGCGACGCTGGTGCTGATGGTGATGGAGAAGCACAAGGACATCGCGATCCTGGCGTCGATGGGCGCATCACGCGGCGCCATCACGCGCATCTTCGTCCTGCAAGGTTCGATCATCGGCACGCTCGGGACGCTGCTCGGCGCGATCCTCGGCGTTATCTCGTGCCTGGTCCTCGACCGCTACAAGCTGATCCGGGTGCCGCCCGACGTGTACCAGATCGACCACGTGCCGTTCACGCTGCTGCCGGCGGACGCGGCCCTGGTTCTGGCGGGCGCATTGTTCATCTGTTTCCTGGCCACGATTCACCCGGCGCTGCAGGCCGCCCGCGTCGATCCCGCCGAGGCCCTGCGCTACGAATGACACTTTTCATCAGGGCGTCGGGGATCGTGAAGAGCTACGCGACCGCCGCGGGAGCGGTCCCGGTCTTGCAGGGAATCGACCTCGATGTCGCGGAGGGCGAGATGCTGGCGATCACGGGGGCGTCGGGCGTGGGGAAGTCGACGCTGCTCCACATCCTCGGGACGCTGGATCGTCCGGACACGGGGACGCTGCATGTCGCCGGCGAGGACATCGCCGGCTACGACGAAGTCCGGCTTCGCGCCTTCCGGAACCGTGCCCTCGGCTTCGTGTTTCAGTTTCACCACCTGCTCCCCGAGTTTTCGGCGCTCGAAAACGTCATGATGCCGATGTTGATCGCTCGACGGTCCGAGGCCGAGGCGAATGCGAAGGCCCGCGGGTTGCTGGCCGAGCTGGGCCTCGAGCATCGCCTCGATCACCGGCCGGGCGCGCTCTCCGGTGGCGAGCAGCAGCGCGTAGCGGTGGCCCGCGCCCTGGTACAGTCGCCGCGGGCGATCCTGGCCGACGAACCCACCGGCAACCTGGATCGTGAGACCGGGAGCCAGCTTCACGGCCTGTTGCGGCGTCTCAACCAGGAGCGAGGCCTCAGTGTGGTCGTTGTGACCCACAATGAAGACCTGGCACGGGGTTGCGACCGGAGGCTGCGTCTGGAGGCGGGCCGCCTGACGCCCTTGAGCTAGAATCAGAAGGACTTAGGGGCGAGGGTAGCGAAAGCCAGGGGATGTTCGAAAGGTACACGGAACGGGCACGTCGGGTGATCTTCTTCGCCCGCTACGAGGCCAGCCAACTCGGCAGCAACTCCATCGAGACCGAACACCTCCTGCTCGGCCTGATTCGGGAAGGGAAGGGCCTCACCTCGCGGCTCTTCGGCAAGAGCCATCTCTCGATGGAGTCGATCCGCAAGGAGATCGAGGGCCGCGCTGCCTACCGCGAGAAGGTCTCGACCTCGGTGGACATCCCGCTCTCGGCCGAGAGCAAGCGAGTGCTGAGCTTCGCGGCCGAAGAGGCCGAGCGGATGGTGCACAACTACATCGGTACCGAGCACATCCTGCTCGGCCTGATGCGCGAGGAGAAGAGCGTCGCTGCCGGCATCCTCTCGGAGAAGGGGATGCGGCTCGGGCCCACCCGCGAAGACATCGTCCAGCTCCTGAACGAGAAGGCCAACGTCGGCAAGACCAAGGAGACGCCGCTGCTCTCCGAGTTCTCGCGCGATCTCACCGAAGCCGCGGCGCGCGGCTCGCTCGACCCGCTGGTCGGCAGAGACGACGAGCTGCAGCGGATCGTCCAGGTGTTGTGCCGGCGCACCCGCAACAACCCGGTGCTGATCGGCGAGCCTGGAGTCGGCAAGACCGCGCTCGTCGAGGGCCTCTCGAACAAGATCGTCCAGGGCGACGTGCCGGTGTTCCTGGCCGAGAAACGCGTGCTCGCGCTCGACATCTCGCTGATCGTCGCCGGAACGAAGTATCGCGGCCAGTTCGAAGAGCGCCTGAAAACGATCATGCGCGAGCTGACCGAGAGCCACAACATCATCGTGTTCATCGACGAGCTGCACACGCTGGTCGGCGCGGGCTCGGCCGAGGGCAGCCTCGACGCCGCCAACATCCTGAAGCCGGCGCTGTCGCGCGGCGAGATCCAGTGCATCGGCGCGACGACACCCGCCGAGTACCGCAAGTACATCGAGAAGGACCGCTCGCTGGAACGCCGTTTCCAGGCGGTCAAGGTGGCGTCGCCTACTGAGGAAGAGACGATCCAGATCCTGCGCGGGATCAAGGACCGCTACGAGAAGTTCCACCACGTCGCCTACACCGAGGAGTCCCTGGAGGCTGCGGTGTACCAGTCGGCGCGCTACATCACCGATCGCTTCCTGCCCGACAAGGCGATCGATCTGCTCGACGAGGCCGGCAGCCGCGTGAAGCTGCGCGAGCACAAGGAGCTGGCCGAGGCGCCGGAGTTCTCGCGCAAGATCCGCGTGGTGGTGGATCGCAGCGAGACGGCCGAACGGAGTGGCTTCTTCCGTGACGAAGAAGCGGCGCAGCGCGAGAACCTGCACATCGTGCGTGAGCAATGGGACATGGGCAGCGCGCCCGCCCAGCAGGTGACCAAGGCCGACATCGACGATGTCGTCTCGAAGTGGACCGGTATCCCGCTGACCGCGATCAAGGAAGAAGAGTCGGCCAAGCTCCTCCGCATGGAAGAGGAGCTGCACAAGCGCATCGTGTCGCAGCAAGCGGCGATCTCCGCCGTGGCGCGGGCGATTCGCCGCACCCGGGCGGGGCTCAAGAACCCGAACCGGCCGGTCGGCTCGTTCATCTTCCTGGGGCCGACCGGCGTCGGCAAGACCGAGGTGGCGCGCAGCCTGGCCGCGTTCCTGTTCGGCAACGAGCGCTCGCTGATCCGCTTCGACATGTCGGAGTACATGGAGAAGCACTCGGTCAGCAAACTGATCGGATCGCCGCCCGGCTACGTCGGTCACGAAGAGGGCGGCCAGCTCACGGAGCGCGTCAAGCGCAACCCGTACTCGGTGGTGCTGCTCGACGAGATCGAGAAGGCGCACCCCGACGTCTACAACCTGCTGCTCCAGGTCTTCGAGGACGGCCACCTGACCGACGGGCTCGGCAACACGATCGACTTCAAGAACACGATCCTGATCATGACCTCGAACATCGGCGCGCGTTTCATCGAGAAGAAGGGGCGGATGGGCTTCGCGGCCGCCGAGGCGCGCGAGACCGCCGAGCGCGTCAACGACATGGTGATGGGCGAGGTGAAGCGCACCTTCAACCCCGAGTTCATCAACCGCATCGACGAGATCATCATCTTCGACGCGCTCACCGACGAAGATCTGGTCAAGATCACACGCTTGCTGATCGCGGGGCTCAACGAGAACTTGAAGGAGAAGGGGATCGTCACCACCATCGACGACCCGGGCGTCGACTGGCTCTTGAATCGGACGCTTGCGGACCGCTCCTATGGCGCCCGGCCGCTGCGCCGGGCGATCCAGCGTCACATCGAGGATCCGCTCTCGGAGGCCTTCATTCGCGGCGAGATCCGCGCCTACATTCCGATCGCAGTAAGCGTGCGCGATGGCGCGCTGATCTATGCCCAGGGAGAGCGCGGAGGCATCCTCTCGCGATGACTGCCTTGAAGCGTCTGGGCGGTCCGCTACAGGCCGCCTGCCTCGTCCTGTTTCTGCTCGTCGCGGCGCCCTCCGCGGAAACTCAGGAGCCGCCGGCCGAGATCGTCGAGCGGATCGAGGTCAACGGCAACCAGTATCTCCAGAAGGAGACGCTGCTCTTCTACATCTCCACGAAGCCGGGCGAACGCTTCGACGAGCGTCGCTTGAAGGACGATTTCCGCCGGTTGTGGGACACCGGCTTCCTCGACGACATGCTGCTCGACGTGCGCGGTGGAGCATCGGGCAAGCTGATCACGTTCACCGTCAAGGAGCGGCGCCGCGTCCAGATCGTCGACTATCGTGGCAGCAAGGCGCTCACATCCTCTAACATCGAGGACGAGCTGAAGAAGAAGGAGCTGGGCCTCAAGATCGACAGCTTCTACGACCCCGCCAAGGCCAGGAAGGTCGAGGACTTGATCGTCGGGATGCTGAAGGAGAAGGGGCGGCTGTTCGCCAAGGTCAAACACGATGCCAAGGTGGTGGGCGGCTCGGGCATGCAGGTGTCGTTCGTGATCGAGGACGGACCGCCCTCCAAGGTCAAGACGATCGAGTTCGACGGCAATAAGGTCTTCACGGACGGCAACTTGCGGGCCGCGATGAAGAAGATCAAGCCGGCCGGCTTCTGGAACTTGTCGTGGGTCTCGGGCAAGTCGAAGTACAGCGACGAGAAGTGGGCCGAAGAGCAGGAGGCCGTCCGCAACAAGTACCTGAACCAGGGCTTTGTAATGGCCAGCGTGGGCAAGCCCGAGATCACATACTTCGACGGCAAGTCGGGCTTCTTGAAGAAGAAGCCGGTCAAGTGGATGAAGCTCTCCATCCCGGTCAGCGAGGGCGAGCAGTTCCGCGTCGGCAAGGTGGAGTTCAAGGGGCTGACCGTCTTCAAGGAAGAGGGGATTCGTCCGCTGTTCAAGCTCGAGACTGGCGACGTCTACGACGACTCGAAGCTCAAGAAGGGCTTCGACAAGCTGCGAGACTTCTACGGCGCGCAGGGCTACTTCCAGTACACCGGCTTCACGGAGCGCACCCCCGATCTCGAGAAGAAAGTCGTGGACCTCGTGCTGAACATGGACGAGGACAAGCGCTACTTCGTCGGGCGGATCCACTTCGCGGGCAACGAGACGACCCGCGACAAGGTGATCCGACGCGAGGTGTACCTGACCGAGGGCGAGGTCTTCAACACCGAGCTCTTGAAGCTCTCGATCAAGCGCATCAACCAGCTCGGCTACTTCAAGCCGATCGAAGGCGCGCCGCAACTGGCGCCCTCGCCGCTCGGGGACGACAAGCTCGACATCACGCTCAAGGTCGAGGAGCAGAACCGCAACCAGTTCACTTTCGGCGGCGGCGTTTCGGGTCTGGAGGGCGCGTTCCTGAACGCCTCCTTCCAGACCTCGAACTTCCTCGGCCTCGGTGAGACGTTCTCGGTCTCGGCGCAGAGCGGCAAGCGGACCAAGAGCTACCAGATCGCGATCACCGAACCCTACTTCCTGGATCGCCCGATCACCGCGGGCTTCGACATCTACAAGCGCAGGATCGAATATCAGAGCTACGCCGGCCAGAACATTCAGGGCTATATCGACGACCGGATCGGCACCAGCTTCACGACCGGATTGCCGTTTCGGCGCTTTGCGCGGATGTTCTTGAACTACACCTACGAGATCGTCAAGATCGAGAACACCGAAGCCACCATCAACCCGCTCGATCCTACGATCCAGTACGTGAACCCCGTCTACCTCGAAGGCGCCGGCAAGCGTCGCGAGAGCCGGCTGACGCCCTCGGTCGTTTACAACACCGTGGACAACCCGTACTCGCCGCACGCCGGGACCAAGTTCACTACCACGCTTCAAGTGACCGGGGGGCCGCTCGGAGGAACCCTCAACTACCTGCGACCGGATCTGGAGCTGATCCGCTACTTCCAGCAGTCGCGCCGCACTTCGCTCGGCGTGCGCGGCCAGATCGGCTGGGTCAAGCCGTTCTCGGAGACCTCGCTGATCGATCCGGTCAGCGGCCGCGACGGTTTGCCGTTCTACCAACGCTTCTACATGGGCGGCGAGAACCAGATTCGCGGCTACAACATCCGAACCGTCGGACCGCGCGACGCCGCCGGCTACGCGACCGGCGGTGACAAGTACCTGCTGTTCAACGCCGAGTATTATGTCGACGTGGTGGGACCCTTGCGCGCCCTGCTCTTCTACGACGCCGGACAGGCCTATCTGGAGAGCGAGAACTTCGACCTCCGGAAGCTGCGCACGTCCACCGGTGTCGAGGTGCGCTTCATTATGCCGGTGCTCAACGTGCCGTTCCGCTTGATCTACGCCTGGAACCTGCAGCGGGACGCCTTTCAACCCAAGACCCAGTTTCGTTTCGCCGTAGGAACGACTTTCTAAGGAGAAGACATGAAGACGCTGATTCCCGCGCTCGCGCTCGGGGCGTTCGCCATAGCGGCGGCTGCCCAGGAGGGAGCCAAGCCGGCCTCGAAGGCCGAGCCCAAGCCGCCCAAGATCGCGGTCATCGACATGGCCCGCATCAGCGCGGAGAGCCTGTTGGGCAAGAGCTACGCGACCAAGATCGACGCGCTGCGCAACGAGATCGAGGCGGAGCGCACCAAGAAGCAGAGCGAGTTGAACAAACTGGACACGAGCATGAAGGCGCTGCAAGACGACATCGAGAAGCAGGCGACCGTGCTCTCGCCGGAGGCCCTGGAAAAGAAGCGCCAGGACCTGGTCAAGCGCGGCCGCGACCGCCAGGCGTTTCTGGAGGACGGCCAGCAGGACCTTCAACGCATGCAAGAGAAGGCACAGCAGTCGGCCCAGGCCTTGAATGGCGAATTCCAGGTGAAGATCAAGCCGTACGTGGACGTGGTTGCGCGCGAGAAGGGGATCGACATCCTCTTGGATGCGTCTTCCAGCATGGTGATGAACAAGGATTTCGACGTCTCCCAGGACGTGATCGTGAAGGCTGACGACGCCGAACGTGCCAAGTCCAAGGCTCCGGCGGCGACGGCCAAGCCACCGGCGGCTGCGGCGCCGAGCCCGACGCCGACACCGTCACCGTCGGGCCGCAACTAGTGGGCGCGGGCTCTCCCCGCGCCCGCGGCGGAGGGCCCGATCGCCGATGAGCGGCGCCATCGATATCGGTCGGCTGGTCCGGCAAATCCCGACGCAGTATCCGTTCGTGCTGGTCGACCGGGTGATCGAGCACGATCCCGGCGGCCGGCTGGTGGCGGTGAAGAACGTGACCGGCTCGGAGGAGTTCTTCGAGGGACATTTCCCGGGCGCCCCGGTGATGCCGGGCGTCCTGATCATGGAGGGTCTGGCCCAGGCCGCCGGCATCTGGCTGCTCGCCCACGCGCCGGATCCCAGCCGGATGGAGGTCCACGTCGTCGGCATCGACGACGCCAAGTTCCGGCGGCCCGTCGTCCCGGGCGACAGGCTTCAGCTGACGACCCAGGTGCTGCATCGCAAGGGCGAGTTGGTGCGCGTCCGGGGCAGCGTCAGCGCCGGGGAGCAGCGCGTGGCGGAGGCGCGGCTGCTGCTGCGCGTCGTGGTTCTTTCCGAAACGAGGGTCGATCCCAGCGCGCGCGTTGCGCCGGGGGCCCGCATCGGGCCGGGCGTTCGGATCGGTCCCTACGCCGTGATCGGGCCCAGGGTCCAGCTCGGCGCGCGCACGCTCGTCGACTCTCACGCCGTCATCGACGGCGACACCGAGCTGGGCGAGGACAATCATCTGTTCCCGTTCTGTTCGATTGGCCTCGTGCCTCAAGACAAGAAGTTCAAGGGCGAGCGCACGCGCCTCGTGATCGGAAACTGCAACGTGATCCGTGAGTTCGTCACGATTCACCCCGGCACCACCGGCGGCGGCGGCCTCACCCGCATCGGTTCGCGAAACCTGCTGATGGCCTATGCCCACGTCGCGCACGACTGCCTGATCGGAGACGACACCATCTTCGCCAACGCCGCGACCCTGGCCGGGCACGTCGAGGTCCAAGATTTCGCCACGATCAGCGCCTTCGCCGGCGTGCATCAGTTCGCCCGCGTCGGCGCGTACGCGTTCGTGGGGGGTTACACGATCGCGACCAAGGACGTGCTGCCTTTTTCCAAGACGGTCGGCCAGCGCGCCTGCGTCTACGGGATCAACGTCGTCGGGCTGGAACGGCGCGGCTTCGCGCCGGAACGCATCGCCGCGATACGGCGTGCCTTCCGAGTGCTGTTGCAGAGCGGGCTCAACGTTTCAGAAGGCGTCGCCCGGCTCCAGCAGCAGTCGGCCGACGACCTGGACGTGGCGCAGCTGGTGGCCTTCGTGCAGGCCTCGAAGCGAGGTGTCATCTCGAAGCTGCCGCGCCGCGGCTCGGAAGAGCCGGAGTGACGGCGGCCGTGCCGCTGGGGTTGATCGCCGGCAACGGACGGTTTCCGTTCCTGGTGGCGGCGGCGGCCCGCCGTTCGGGACGCCGCGTCTTCTGCGTGGCGATCGAAGAGGAAACCTCGCCGGACCTGGCGGACGAGGTCGACGAGTGCCGCTGGGTCTCGCTGGGTCAGCTCGGCAAGGCGATCGATGCGTTGAAGCAGGCCGGCGCCACGGAAGCCGTGATGGCGGGCCAGGTCAAGCATCGCCAGATCTTCTCGGGCATCGTTCCTGATCTGACACTGATGGGCGTGTTAGCACGCCTCGCCTTCAAGAACACCGACAGCCTGATCGGGGGAGTGGCGGATGCGATCGAGCGCGCGGGCGTTCGCTTGCTCCCGTCGACGGCCTTGCTGGCCGATCAGATGGCCACATTGGGCGCCATGACCAAGCGCAACCCAACCATCGCCGAGCAGCGGGACATCGAATACGGACGCAAGCTGGCACAGGCCCTGGCGGGCTTGGATGTCGGCCAGACCGCCGTAGTCAAGGAGGCCGCCGCCGTCGCTCTGGAGGCGATGGAGGGCACGGACGAGGTCATCCGCCGCGCCGGGCGTATCGCCGGGGTAGGCAGCGTGGTGGTGAAGGCGGCGAAGCCGCGTCAGGACATGCGCTTCGATGTGCCGGTCGTCGGTGAGACGACTCTCGAAGCGATGCGCGAGGCGGGCGCTTCGGTCCTGGCTGTCGAGGCCGACCGAACGCTACTGCTGGACAAGTCGGCGCTGCTGGCCAGGGCCGACGCGCTCGGAATCGCGATCTTCGGCCTGAGCCGGGGCGAAGGGACGGGATGAGCCTCCAGCGCGTCGGCGTCGTCGGCGTCGGCTCGCTGGGCCAGCACCACGCGCGGGTCCTAGCATCGCTGCCGCAGGCCGACTTGGCGGGAGTCTTCGACCGCGATTCCGAGCGCGCGGCTCTGATCGCCGCGCGCCACTCGTGCCGCGCGTTTCCGGACCTGGAGACGCTGATCCAGGCGGTCGACGCGGTCACGGTCGCGGTGCCCACGCTCGATCACGCGTCGGTGGCCTCGCGCGTCCTGGATGCGGGCCGCCACGCGCTGGTGGAGAAGCCGATGACCTCGACGCTGGCCGAGGCGGACGGGCTGATCGCGCTGGCGCGCAAGCGGGGTGTGCTGCTCCAAGCGGGTCACATCGAACGCTTCAACCCGGCACTGGACGTGCTCCGCAAGAACGTCCTGCTGCCGAGGTTCATCGAGGTGCATCGGCTGGGGGAATTCTCAGGGCGCAGCCTCGACATCGACGTCGTGCTCGACTTGATGATCCACGACCTCGACATCGTGCTATCGCTCGACGACAGCGAGATCGTACAGGTGGACGCCGTTGGAGTGCCGGTTTTGACGCCGCGGGTCGACATTGCGAACGCCCGGCTTCGCTTCGCTTCGGGGTTGATCGCCAACCTGACCGCGAGCCGAGTCTCCTACGAAAAGGTCCGGAAGTTCCGAGTCTTCGCGCCGCGCACCTACGTCTCGCTGGACTTTGCCGCCCGCAAGGGCGAGATCTATCGGCTGGTCGACCGCGACGACGGGCAGCCGGACATCCAGATCGAGCAGGCCTCCGCCCCCGAGGAAGAGCCGCTGCGCCGTCAGCTCGAAGCCTTCCTTTCCTCGGTTCGGGAGGGTCGTCCGGCTGTGGTTTCGGGCGAGGACGGGCGCCGCACCCTGGCCCTCGCACACCGCGTGTTGGCAGGCATGCAACAGGCTCCCCGTCAATGAGTTGTGGTCGATATCGAGGCCAGGCCCGACATGTAGTGGTACACTGGGGGCGTACCCTGAGGCGGAGAGAATAAGCCGTGGATCGGTTCGATCAACGCCAGGGCTTCTTGGTCTCCGCCACGGTTCACGTGGTGCTGCTGACACTGCTTTCCAGTCTCGACCTCCGAAAGCCGCCTTTGCCGAAGAAGACGGTCGCCGACGCCTCGCTTTCGCGAGCCCAGCGGGTGATGCTGCCGCCGGCCGAGGTGCTGCGGCAGTTCGCGCCGAAGCCTGTCGAACCACGGCCGGCGCCGGTGCCCGCGCCGCAGCCGACGCCGCCAGCAGCGGAGAACCGTGGCAAGGACCGCATCAGCGTCGGGCCGCCGTCGGAAGAGCGCGCCAAGCAGTTGATCCTGCGCAAGGAAGACGACCTCACGGCGACCCCGAAGGGCCAACCCAAGGCGGCTCCCACGCAGGCTCCGACGCCTCCGCCGGTGGCGACAGCCGACAACGACAGGGGCGGTCCCACGGCACGCGATGCGGGAGCCGGGTTGCGCTTGCCGCCAGGCCTCCAGGGTCGTGGCCAAAACGGAGATGACAAGCCCGAGGCCCGCGTTGGCCCGCCGGCGCCGGATCGGGCGCCCTCGATTTCCTCGTCGCTGCGGAATTTGGATCGTCGGATCGGGGATCTGGGGCCGTTGGGCGTGCCCAACGGCACGGGTCAGCAGATGGGGCCCCTCTTCTTCGACCCCGAGGGAGCGGACTTCACGGTCTGGGTGAACCACTTCAAGAACGAGGTCTACCGCAACTGGATCATGCCGCAGCCGGCGCTCTTGGGTTTCCGCGGCCACGTCGACATCGAGTTCACGGTCGAACGCAACGGTGCTATGTCCAGCCTGCGACTCCTCAAGTCCTCGGGCACCCCGGCGCTCGATCGCGCCGCGATGAACGCTCTCCAAGCTAGCCGGCTGATGGCGTTGCCCGCCGACTTCGGGCCAAGGCACGTCACGATACAGGTGAGCTTCTTCTACAACGAAAGCCCGCGCGAGTCGTGACCCCGGGCCGCAGGATTCGTTCCACCGCCGCGACGCTGGCGGCCGTGACGGCGTCGGCGGCCGCGCTGGCGGCGAGTTGCCGCAGCGCCAGCCCGCCGCGCGCGATCGCTCCCGCACCAACCGCGGTGCCCGCTTCGGCCGAAGCCTGGGTGAAGGCGCCGCGGCTTCGCATCGGAATCGTGACAGATGCCCAGAGGGCCAGCCTGGGGGCGGATTTCGGCGTGGTAGTGGCCGAGACGGCGGGCGCCGGCGCCGGCCGGCGGGTTCTGGTGCAGCGCGCCACTTTCCGGCCCGCGCCGGCACGGGACGGTCGACCGCGCGTGACGTTGCTGGAAACGGGCGACGAGTTCGATGTCGGCCTGGTGGTTCCGCAGAAGCCCCACGAGGTCTTGTATGCGGGACCGGACAGCTATCGCGGGGCCTTCGAGGTTCGCGGCGAATCGGCGCAAGCCTTGACGATCGTGAACGTGGTGGGCCTCGAGGACTACTTGCGAGGCGTGGTGCCGAACGAGCTGTCTCCCGCCGTGTATCCGGAGATCGAGGCGCTCAAGGCGCAGGCGGTCGCCGCGCGCACGTATGCGCTGCGCAACCTGGGTCAGTTCAAGTCGAAAGGCTACGACATTTGCGCGACCCCCGCCTGTCAGGTCTACAAGGGGCGCTCCACCGAACATGCGCTGTCCGACCAGGCCGTGGAGGCCACCGCGGGCGAGACTGCCACGCATCGGGGCCAGTTGATCAACGCGGTCTACAGCTCGACCTGCGGCGGGCACACGGAAGACGGCCTCAACATCTTCGAGGGGGAACCGCAACCGTACCTGCGCGGCGTGGCTTGCGCCCCGGAGCGGTCGAGCTGGGGGAGCGTGCGCACGACCGTGCCGCGCGAGCCGATGCCGATCGACGGCTTGAACCGCGACTTGGCGATGCTCTGGGCGCTTCGCGCGCTCGATTCCCATTCGCCTTCCCAGAAGTGGCTCCGAGAGTCTCCGGGCGACGCCGAGCTGAAAGGCCTTTTGGCGCAATGGCTGCTCGCGATGCGGAGGCAGGCTTGCCCGAGCCCGGTCGAGCCGCCGCTCGTCCGGCGCGCCAGCTTCTTCCAGCATCTGGTTTCGAGCCTGTGCT
Source organism: uncultured Acidobacteriota bacterium (assembly GCA_964628275.1). Taxonomy (GTDB): domain Bacteria; phylum Acidobacteriota; class Vicinamibacteria; order Fen-336; family Fen-336; genus CAZVOI01. The sequence continues at coordinate 21,056 of CAZVOI010000265.1, forward strand.
GGGACGACCGGGCGCGCCGCCTGTTGGCTCCGCACGACGCCGACTACCTGCTTCAAGTCGAGGATCGGGCCGGGTTCTCGGGTCTGGGTGAGCGCTCCGCGGCAGCGCTCTTGCTCCAGGACGGAATCATCGCGCTCGGCGGCGACAACACGCTGCGACCCTCGAGCGTGCTGTCTCGCGCCCAGGTCATTCAGATCCTGGCGCGCGCGGCCCGCCGTGTCGGCCCACCGACGCTACGCAGCGTCGCGTTTCGGAGCGCCCTCGAAGGCAGCCTCACGGTCGAGAGCGGAGACGAAGCTGAGACGCTCGCCATCGATCCCGGCGTCGCTCTCTTCCGCACGCTGGACGGGCAAGCCGCCGCAGCCAGCGAAGTGGCGCTCGCCCCCGGGGACCGGCTTCAGATCGTCACGCAGGCGGGTCGAATCGTCTACCTCGAGGTCGAGCAGTCGCGGCTCGGCCCCTCGAACGACCGAGGATCGCGCTATTTCCGTTGGGAGCTGCGGCTGACACCGGGCGAAGTCCAAAGGGCGATCGCGCGTTACGGCAGCGTTGGCGAGGTGCGCGACGTCGAGATCCGTCGGCTCGGTGTCTCGGGACGCGTCATCGAGCTGGCGGTGATCGGCGCGAAGGGCGAGCTGCTGCTCCGCGGTCTGAAGATTCGCTGGGGGTTGGGGCTTCGCGAGAACCTCTTCGTAGTGGATCGCGAGAGAGCAGAGGCCGGAAGCGGCGTCGCGCGCTTCGTCTTCACGGGCAAAGGCTGGGGTCACGGAGTGGGCCTGTGTCAGGTGGGTGCTTACGGAATGGCGCAGGCCGGCGCCGGCTACGAAGCCATCCTGAAGCACTACTACACCGGTGTCGTGCTGAGCCGCCCGTCGAGCTGACTTTGACTCCGCTGGCAGCAGGCTTCTAAAATGCTGGTCCGCTTCGACATCCGATGGCTTCACCCCTCCTCAAGCGCGTCGAGCCGTTCGTCGTCCAAGGTGGACTGAAAGGCGACCTCGCCGAACTTCCACTGCCGGACATCCTTCAGCACCTGCGTGTGTCGAAGAGCACGGGCGTGCTCACGGTGTCCCACGGGGGCGCGAAAAAATCGCTGTACGTGAAGGGCGGGCGCGTCGTGTTCGCCTCCAGCAACCTGCCCAACGACCGGCTCGGCGAGATCCTGCTGCGCGAAGGCAAGATCACGGTCGAGGAGTACGAATCGTCGATCAAGGCGATCTCCAAGGGAAAGCGGCAGGGCAAGGCGTTGGTCGAGATGGGCGCGCTCTCGCCGAAGGACCTGTGGGCCGGCGTCCAGTTCCAGGTCGGCGAAATCGTGTATCCGATCTTCCAATGGGAAGAAGGTCCGTTTCATTTCGAGGACTCGCAGGCTCCGGACCTGGAGCGCATCACCGTCGACATCGACATCGTCGACCTGATCATGGCGGGCCTGCGCCGAGTGGATGCCAACGGCAGCCTTCAGGCGCGCTACGCCGAAGGTCACCTGGTGCTGGAGCGCCTTCCGAGCGAGGCGCCCAAGGTTCTCGAATCCTACGAAGAGCACGTCCAGAACCTGGTGGACGGCGAGCGCAGCGCGGTCGAGATCTGCCGCGACAGCGAGATCGGCGACAACGAAACGTTGAAGGTGCTGTACGCGCTGCTGTGCATCGGTGTCGTTCGCAGCAAGGGCAAGAAAGTCCACACCCTCGACCAGGATTTCGTTCCCGAGGACACCACCACCTCGGTGCTCAACTCCTTCAACAGCATGTACGGCCTCGTCTTCAAGCACATGGTCAAGGAGGTGGGGCCGATTGCCGAGAACGTGCTCGAGAAGTATCTGGGCGGGCTGCGCGAACAGCGCAAGGACGTCTTCACTGGCGCGAAGCTGCAGAAGGACGGCCTGCTGGATCCGGCCGTAATCGAGAGAAACCTCAACAAGTTCCCCGAGGAGGAACGTCGCTCGCGCCTGGTCGACGGCCTGAACGAGCTTCTTTACGCGGAACTGCTCGCCGTGAAACGCACCCTCGGAGCGGAGCACGAAGCGATCCTGATCAAGGCGCTTCGCCAGCGCCAAGGGGCTTGAGCCGCGCCCAGGTGCGCGGCGCAACCATCCTGCTGTCGGCCGTGCTGCTCTTCACGCTGTGGCGGCTCTTCCACCTCTAGTCGCGATCGTCGGGCCGACCGCGGCGGGGAAGAGCGAGCTCGCGCTTCAGCTCGCTCTGGACAAGTCCGGCGAGATCGTGTCCTGCGACAGCTTGCAGACCTACCGCGGCCTCGACGTGGGCAGCGCCAAGCCGACCCGGGACGAGCGCGCGCGCGTTCCACATCATCTGATCGACGTGGTGGCTCCCGACGGCGACTTCTCGGCGGCGGAGTTCGCGGCGCTAGCTCGCGAGGCGCTGGCCGGGATCGCTGGCCGTGGCCGGCTGTCGATCGTCGTGGGCGGGAGCGGCCTCTACTTTCGCGCGCTGATGCGCGGCTTGTTCGATGGGCCGCGGCGCGACGAGGCTCTGCGCCGCCGGCTCGAGGCGATAGCGCTGCGATTCGGCGACGTGCGCCTCCACCGTTTGCTCCGGCGTGTCGACGCGCCGACCGCGGCGCGCGTCCCCGCGGCCGACCGCCTGCGCGTGGTGCGCGCGCTGGAGGTCCTGAAGACGACTGGGCTGCCGCTGTCGCAGCACCTGACCCGCCCGCACCAGCCGCTCGCCGGGTTCGCGACCGTGGTGGTGGGCATAGCACCGCCGCGACCCGCGTTGCGGAGCCGCGTGGAGCGACGCGCCGACCAGATGCTGGCGTCGGGCCTGATCGACGAAGTGCGGGGACTCTTGGCCGAGGGGTACTCCGCGAAGCTGCGGCCGCTGCGAGCGATCGGCTACCGACAAGCGGTGGCCGTGCTGGAGGGCCGCATGACGGTGGCCGATGCCCGCGCGGCGCTGATCACAGACTCGATGCGCTTCGCCAAGCGACAAATGACATGGTTCCGTCGCGAGCCGGTTCTCTGGTTCGAGGCGGCCGCCGATGCTCGGGCCGCGATCGACGCGTTCCTGGCAGGGCCGCCTGGGCCGCCTCCAAGTCATTGACATGCTTGGAGGAACCGCTAAACTCAAGGGTTTGGGAGCCGCCAAACCAACCGTGCTGAATGCTAATCATTGACGTCAACAAGATCACCGAAGAAGGCTTGGATCTCGACGAGGTCCTGGATCCCGTGGGGCTCCACTTGCTGGAGCGGGAGGAGTTCGTGCTCGCACCTGGCGGACGCGTCGCCTGCCGAGCCGAGTTGGGTGACGAGCGCTCGGTGCACGTCGCGGGTCAGGCTCGGGCTCAACTGGATCTCGAGTGCGGGCGCTGCCTGGAGCCCTTTTCACTCGCGATCGAGCAGAAGCTGGACGTCTTCCTTCTGCCCCACCGCGAGGATCAGGGCGAAGAAGACGAGGTCGAGCTGAGCGAGCGAGACATGGTGGTCGGCTACTATCGCGGGCACCAGATCGATCTGGGCGAGCTGTTGCGCGAGCAGTTCACGCTGGCCGTCCCGATGAAGCGACTTTGTCGTCAAGACTGCCGCGGGCTTTGTCCGAAGTGCGGCGTGAATCGCAATCGCCAAGAGTGCGATTGCGTCCAGGAAGACACCGATGTACGGCTCGCCGGACTCGGTGGACTGCTGGGACGTTCTTGAGCCCCTGGAAGGCCTGACAGCGAGGCCACAAATCACCCTGGCGGAGGGGAGCACGTCTCTCATCCGACCGCACAAGGAGCCGAACCACGATGCCGAATCCCAAGAGACGACACTCCAAGGCGCGCAGGAACAAGCGCCGAGCCCACGATTTCCTGACGGCGCCGGGCATTTCGCTCTGCCCCAATTGCCACGAGCCCCGGCTACCGCATCGGGTGTGCAAGGGCTGCGGCTACTACAAAGGCAAGCAGGTCATCGCCGTCGATAATTCTTGAGCCGACACGGGGGGCTCGGGAGAGGGTGAGCACGCCCCCGCGAGTCGCCGTCGATGCCCTGGGCGGCGACCATGGTCCGCGCGTGATCGTGGAGGGAGCGCTCGCCGCCGCCCGCGAGCTAGGCGTCTCGATCCGCCTGGTGGGCCCGGAGAGCATCCTGACCGAGGAACTGCGCCGCGCCGGCGGCACGCACGAGCGGGTCGACGTCGTTCACGCGCCCGACGCGGTTTCGATGGCCGAGCCGGTCTCCCGAGCCACGCTGAAGAAGCGATCCTCGATCCTGGTGGCGGTCGAGCTGCTGCGAGAGGGTCAGGCCGACGCCTTCTTCTCCGCCGGCAACACGGCGGCCTGCTGGACGATCGCCAAGCTGACGCTCGGTTCGCTGCCCGAGATCGACCGGCCGGCGCTGGCCGCCGTCGTCCCCAACCTCACCGGCCGCACCGTGCTGATCGACGTGGGCGCCAACGCCAGCTGCAAGGCGCGCCAGCTCGAGGAGTTCGCGGTGATGGGCAAGGTGTACACGCGCGCCCTCTTTCACACCGCCAACCCGCGGATCGGCCTGATGAGCATGGGCGAGGAAGAAACCAAGGGCAACGAGCTGACCAAGGAGGTTTACGAGGTCCTGAAGGCGTCGTCGCTAAACTTCATCGGCAACGTCGAGGGCCACGACGTGTACAACGGCAAGGCCGATGTGATCGTGATGGACGGCTTCACCGGCAACGTCCTGCTGAAGGCCAGCGAGAGTCTGGCCGACTCGATCCTGCAGCTGTTGCGCGAGGAGCTGGAGCGAACCGGTGCCTCGCGGCTAGGCGCGCTGCTCTCTCGCGGCGCGTTTCGCGCGGTCCGGAAGCGCACCGACGCTTCCGAGTATGGCGGCGCGCCGCTGCTCGGCGTGCAAGGCTGCTGCGTGATCGGCCACGGCCGCTCCAACGCGCACGCGATCAAGCAGGGAATTCGGGTGGCCGCCGAGTTCTTCACGAGCGGCGTCAACGAAAAGATCGCCTGCGAGGTGCGCGCGCTTTTCGGCGACCGAGCGCAGGACGGCACGGCGCTCAGCAGCGCATGAGCCTCGCGCTGCTGTTTCCCGGTCAGGGCTCTCAGGAAGTCGGGATGGGGCGGGCGCTCCACGATGCTTTCCCGGAGTCCCGGGGCATCTTCGATGCCGCGGACGCGGCCCTGGGCGAGCGGCTCAGCCGGCTGTGCTTCGCGGGACCGGAGGCCGAGCTGACGCTGACCGCCAACACCCAGCCCGCGATCCTGGCGACCAGCCTGGCGGCCCACGCCGCTCTGGTCCGTAGCGGCCTCGCGCCCGCCATCGTGGCCGGCCACAGCCTGGGCGAGTACTCGGCGATGGTCGCGGCAGGCGTGCTGGAGCTCGCGGACGCGGTCGTCGCGGTGCGACGCCGCGGCGGCTACATGCAGGAGGCGGTTCCGGTGGGCTTGGGTGCGATGGCGGCCATCCTGATGCTCGAGTTGGAGGCGGTCGAAGACGCGTGTCGCGAGGCCGCGCAGGGCGACGTCGTCACCCCTGCCAACCTCAACTCGCCGGGTCAGATCGTGATCGCGGGCCATGCCCCCGCCGTGGATCGCGCCATCGAGGCCTGCAAGAAGCGCGGCGCCAAGCGTGCCATCAAGCTCCCGGTTTCGGCTCCTTTCCATTGCGCCCTGATGCGTCCGGCGCAGGAGCGCATGGCCAAAGACCTCGCATTGCTGCGCTTCGCCGAGCCCCGGATCCCGGTGGTGAACAACGTCGACGCTGTGCCGGTACGGCAAGCCGCTACGTGCCGCGAAGGCCTGGTGCGCCAGATCTCGGCGCCGGTGCGCTGGCAGGCCACGATCGAACGAATGCTCGCCGACGGCGTGACGACGTTCGTCGAGGTCGGCCCCGGAACGGTGCTCTCCGGCCTGGTCAAGAAGATCTCGAAAGCGGCGCGCGTGCTGAACGTCGCGGATCCGAAGACACTCGAAGCGACCCTGACGGCGCTTCGCTATCCGGCCCACGCATGAGCTCGCTCGGCGGCAAGGTGGTCCTGATCACCGGTGCGTCGCGCGGGATCGGCCGGTCGTTGGCGACCGCCGCGGCGGCTGCGGGCGCCGTCGTCGTCGCGGCGGCACGTGACGAAGCCCGGCTTGCCGAGCTGGTGGCCGAGATCGGGCGAAGCGGGGGCCAGGCGACGGCGTTGGCGCTGGACGTGGCGAGCTCGGTTTCGGTCGGGCAGGCGTTCGAGCGGCTGCTGGCCGAGCATGGCCGCCTCGACGGGCTGGTGAACAACGCGGGCATCACGCGCGACGGCCTGGTGCTGCGCATGAAGCCCGACGACTGGAGGGCCGTGCTCGAGACCAACCTGACTGGGACCTTTCTGTGCAGCCAGGCCGCGCTCCGGCCGATGCTGAAGCAGCGCTCGGGGCGAATCGTCAACGTGACCTCGGTGGTCGGCATCACCGGCAACGCGGGACAGGCGAACTACGCGGCCAGCAAGGCCGGCATCATCGGCCTGACCAAGTCGATCGCGCGCGAGGTGGCTTCGCGCGGGATCACGGTGAATGCGATCGCACCCGGCTTCATCGAAACGGACATGACGGCGGCGATGACCGACAAGGCGCGCGACGCAGTCTTGGCCTCGGTGCCGCTCGGCCGCGTCGGAGCCGCCCGCGAGGTCGCGGCGGCGGCGCTGTTCCTGCTCTCGGACGGCGCGTCTTACATCACGGGCCAGGTGCTCGGGGTGGACGGCGGCTTCCACATGTAGAATGACCGATACAAGGAGTCTCATGGAGCCTGTTGCGGATCGGGTGAAGAAGATCATCGTGGATCAGTTGGGCGTCGAGGAGGACCTCGTCACCCAGGAGGCCTCGTTCGTGGACGATCTGGGCGCCGACAGCCTGGACACGGTCGAGCTGGTGATGGCTCTCGAGGAAGAGTTCGGCCTCGAAATCCCGGACGAGGACGCCGAGAAGATCACCCGGGTGAAAGAGGCGATCGAGTACATCGACAAGCACGGGAAGAAGTAGCTCCCGCCTCTTCACCGAGGAGACCGCTTGACCATCGGTAGCGCCAGCGCCTCGTCGAGGCGACGTGTCGTCGTTACGGGGATCGGGCTCGTGTCGCCCGTCGGGATCGGGACCCAGGAGACCTGGCAGAGCCTCCTGGCGGGTCGATCCGGGGCGGGTCCGATCACCCTCTTCGACGCTTCGCGGCACTCCACCCATTTCGGATGCGAGGTGAAGGGCTTCGACCCGTTGCTCTGGGTCGAGAAGAAGGAAGTCAAGAAGATGGACCGCTTCATCCAGTTCGCGGTGGCGGCGGCCGACTTCGCGCTCAAGGATTCGGGGTTGGCACTCTCGGGCGAGACCGCGGAACGAGTCGGCGTCTACATCGGCAGCGGCATCGGCGGCTTCGCGACGATCGAGCGCGAGCACGAGGCGTTGATGAAGGGCGGGCCGCGCAAGATCAGCCCGTTCTTCATTCCCGCCGCGATCGTCAACCTCGCGTCCGGCTGGGTCTCGATCAAGACCGGCGCCAAGGGGCCGAATTCGGCCACCTGCACGGCCTGCGCCTCGAGCGCCCACGCGCTCGGTGATTCGGCGCGGATCGTGGCGCGGGGCGAGGCCGACGCGATGATCGCCGGAGGCAGCGAGGCCGCGATCACGCCGCTCGGCGTCGGCGGCTTCGCCGCGATGCGCGCGCTCTCGACCCGGAACGAGGCGCCGGAGAAGGCGTCGCGCCCGTTCGACAGGGACCGCGACGGCTTCGTGATCGGCGAGGGATCCGGCATCTTGATCCTCGAAGAGCTGGAGCACGCGCGCCGGCGCGGGGCCAGGATCTACTGCGAGGTCGTGGGATACGGCATGTCGGGCGATGCCTTCCACATTTCGGCGCCGTGCGAAGACGGGGACGGGATCATTCGGGTCATGAAGGCGACGCTTGCGGACGCCGGTGTCGGGCCCGAATCGGTCGGCTACGTGAATGTTCACGGCACCTCGACACCGGCGGGCGACCCGATCGAGGTGGCCGCGATCAAGTCGGTCTTCGGAGAGCACGCACGCAAGCTGCCTGTCAGCTCGACCAAGTCGATGACCGGTCACCTGCTCGGAGCGGCAGGCGGTCTCGAGGCGGGCATCACCGCATTGGCGCTGCGCGATCAGATCCTGCCGCCGACGATCAACCTCGAGAACCTGGACCCGAGCTGCGAGATCGACTGCGTCCCGAACGTCGCACGCAAGGCCTCCTTCGAGTACGCGCTATCCAACTCCTTCGGCTTCGGGGGCACGAACGCGGCCCTGCTGCTGAAGCGTTTCGAATAGATCAGGGTGGTTTCATGAAGATCGTCGTCTGCGTGAAGCAGGTCCCCGACACCGAGACCCGGATCCGCATCGCCCCCGAAGGCAGAGCGCTCCTCGAGTCGGACGTGAACTGGGTCGTCTCGCCGTACGACGAGTATGCGATCGAGGAGGCGCTGCGCCAGAAAGAGAAGCACGGCGGGGAAGTCGTGCTGATCGGCCTGGGCCCGGCCCGGATCCAGCAGGCCTTGCGCACCGGGCTTGCAATGGGGGCCGATGCGGCGGTTCATTTGAAGGACCCGCTTTTCGAGGCCACCGACACGCTGGGCGTGGCCCGGGCGCTCGCCGGGGCGATCCGGACGCTCGGAAGCGTCGACCTGATCCTGCTCGGACAACAGGGCGTCGGCGGAGACAACAGCCAGGTGCCGGGCCTGCTCGCGGAGCTCCTCGATCTCCCGCAAGTGACGATGGCCGTGAAGGTCGAGATCGCGGACGGCAAGGCCAGCGTGGAACGAGAGATCGAGGGCGCGCACGAAACCTGGGAAGCGTCGCTGCCGTGCGTGATCTCGGCGCAGAAGGGCCTGAATGAGCCGCGCTACGCGAGCCTCAAGGGCATCATGGGCGCCAAGAAGAAGACGATCCAGCCTATTGACGCGGCCGGCGTTTCTCTCGACGCCGTGGCACTCGCGCCCAAGCTCGAGCTCGCGGCGCTGGAGCTGCCCCCGGCGCGTCCGGCGGTGAAGCTGATCCAGGGCGACCCGGCCTCTCAGGCCAAGGAGCTGTTGCGGCTGCTTCACGAAGAAGCCAAGGTGATCTAGGAGACCGAAGTGCCCGGAACCATTCTGACGTACGTCGAAGCGCGCGATGGCAAGCTGCGGCGCGCCTCGCTCGAGGCCGTATCCGAAGCGCGCCGACTCGCGGAGGCGTCTGGTGCCCAGGTCGAATGCGTCGTCGTGGGATCCGGCGTGAAGCCGTTGGCCGCGGAACTCGGCAGCTACGGCGCTGACCGCGTCCACGTCTTCGACGCCCCCGAGCTGGCCGCATACGCCACCGAGGTCTATGCCCGCGCCGTCGCGCAGGTGATCGCGTCGAGCAAGCCGGGAATCGTCCTGATTCCGTTCACCGCGGCTGGCAAGGACCTGGCGCCGCGGGTGGCCGCGAAGCTGGGCGCCGGGCTCGCCTCCGACTGCGTCGCTCTCGAGCTCGAGGACGGCCGTCTGCAGGCGCGCCGGCCGATGTATTCCGGCAAGGCCTTCGCGACCGTCACCTGGGCCGCCGAACCGCAGGTCGCCACGCTGCGCTCGAACGTGTTCGCGCTCGCCAAGCCGCAGCCGGGCCGCGCGGCCGAAGTTGTCGAGTCCTCGGTCGACACGACGGCGCGCGCGCGGGTGACGGCGGTTCATGCGAAGGCCACGGGCAAGCAGGAGCTGACCGAAGCGCAGGTGATCGTTTCGGGCGGGCGCGGCATGAAGGGGCCCGAGCACTTTCCGCTGGTCGAGAACCTGGCGGCGGCGATGGGAGCCGCGGTGGGAGCATCGCGCGCGGTCGTGGACGCGGGCTGGGTCGATCACCAGATGCAGGTCGGCCAGACAGGCAAGACGGTGTCGCCGACTCTCTACATCGCGTGTGGCATCAGCGGCGCGATCCAGCATCTGGCCGGGATGTCGTCGTCGAAGGTGATCGTGGCGATCAACAAGGACGCCGACGCGCCGATCTTCAAGATCGCGAACTACGGCATCGTCGGCGACGTGTTCGAGGTCGTGCCCCAGCTCACCGAGGCCGCCAAGGCGTACTTCGCCGCAAAGGGATAGCGGATGAGCGAGCGCGAGACGCTCGAGACCGACGTGCTGGTCGTGGGCGGCGGCCCCGCCGGCCTCGCGGCCGCGATCCGCTTCAAGGACCTGCTGGACGCCCACAACAAGACCGCTTCGCCCAAGCTCGAGGCCTCGGTGATGGTCGTCGAGAAGGGGCCGGAGTTTGGAGCCCACAGCCTCTCGGGCGGCATCCTGGATCCGATTTCCCTGAAGGAGCTGATTCCGGACTTCAAAGAAAAGGGCGCGCCCGTAACCACGGAAGTCAGCGAAGACCACGTCTACATGCTTTCCAAGAGGGGGAAGCTGCCGCTCCCGATCCTCCCGCCGCCGCTCCAGAACCACGGCA
>CAZVOI010000266.1:0-7569 GCA_964628275.1 uncultured Acidobacteriota bacterium
GCCGGCACGCGGACTCGCCGGCGATGCGCGATCCGTATCCGGTGATCGTGCTGATTCCCGGGCTGGGCCTGCTTTCCTTCCAGAAAGACAAGCAGACCGCGCGCGTGGCCGCCGAGTACTACGTGAACACGATCAACGTGATGCGCTGGGCGGAGGGCGTCGACGAGTACCTGCCGATCTCGGAGCAGGACGCCTTCGACATCGAGTATTGGCGGCTCGAGGACGCGAAGCTGCAACGGCTGCCGAAGCCGAAGAGCCTGGAGGGCAAGATCGCGCTCGTCACCGGCGGCGCGGGCGGGATCGGCAGCGCCACCGCGCGCCGGCTGCTCGCCGAGGGCGCTTCGGTCGCGCTGGTCGACGTCGACGCCGGAGCGCTCGACGCGGTGACTGGAGAGCTGCAGAAGGCCCACGGCAAGGATCGCGTCCGCGGCGTCCGCTGCGACGTCACCAGCGAGGCGTCGGTGGCCGAGTCGCTGGCAGCCTGCGTGCGCGAGTTCGGCGGGCTCGACATCCTGATCTCGAACGCGGGTATCGCGTCGGCCTCGCCTTTCGAGGAGACGACGCTCGCGACCTGGCAGAAGAACATCGACGTCCTGGCCACCGGCTATTTCCTCATCTCGCGCGAGGCCTTCCGAGTGATGAAGCGGCAAGCACGCGGCGGCTCGATCGTGTTCGTGGGCAGCAAGAACGCGCTGGTGGCTTCACCGGGCGCCTCCGCCTACTGCTCCGCCAAGGCAGCCGCGCTCCATCTGGCGCGCTGCCTGGCCGCCGAAGGCGCCGAGCTCGGCATCCGCGCCAACGTGGTCAACCCCGACGCGGTGATCCGCGGCTCGCGGATCTGGAGCGGGTCGTGGCGCGCCGAACGGGCCGCCGGCAACAAGATCGACGAGCAGGACGTCGAGGAGTTCTACAAGCAGCGCAGCCTGCTCAAGCGCAGCGTGTTTCCGGAAGACGTCGCGGAGGCGATCTTCTTCTTCGCTTCCGAGCTGTCCGCCAAGTCGACCGGCAACGTGTTGAACGTGGACGCCGGAAACCTGGCGGCTTTCACCCGATAGGAGCGGTGTGGTCATGAGCGGCGAGATCAACGACGGCTTGATCGCGGAGCACAACGCACCCCGGCTCGAGGCCCTGAAGGAAGACTACGGACACCTCGGCCGCCAGCTGGCGCGCCGCGGCGTGGACATCGAGCGGCTCAGCGAGCTCGCGATGGCGTTTCGCGTCGCGGTGCCGTCCTGGGGGGTCGGCACCGGCGGCACCCGCTTCGCCCGCTTCGCGGGCCCCGGCGAGCCGCGCGATGTCTTCGAGAAGCTCGACGACTGCGCGACGATCCAGAAGCTGGTCCGCGTCACTCCCGGCATCTCCCTGCACATTCCCTGGGACGAGCCGGAAAGCCCTGCCCAGCTGCGCTCGTTCGCCGAGGCGCGCGGTCTCTTCTTCGACTCGATGAACTCGAACACGTTCCAGGACCAGCCCGGCCAGCGCCACTCCTACAAGTTCGGCAGCCTGTCGCACGTGGACGCGCCGGTGCGCCAGCAGGCGATCGAGCACAACTTGCACTGCCTCGAGCTGGGCAAGAAGCTCAAAGCCCAGTCGCACACGGTCTGGATCGGCGACGGCGGAAACTTCCCCGGTCAAGTTCATTTCCGCGGCGCGCTCGAGCGTTACCTCGACAGCCTGAAGGCGATCTACCGCGCGCTGCCCGACGGCTTCCGGATGTTCATCGAGCACAAGTTCTACGAGCCCGCCTTCTACTCGACGGTGCTGAACGACTGGGGCACCAGCTACCACTGCGTGCGCGAGCTGGGGCCGAAGGCCTTCTCGCTGGTGGATCTCGGCCATCACGCGCCCAACGTCAACATCGAGATGATCGTGGCGCGGCTCGTCCAGTTCGGGAAGCTGGCGGGGTTCCATTTCAACGACAGCAAGTACGGCGATGACGACCTCGACGCCGGCTCGATCAAGCCGTTCCAGTTGTTCCTGATCTTCAACGAGCTGGTCGACGCCGAGCTCGAGAAGGTCGCCGGCTTCGATCCCTGCTACATGCTCGACCAGTCGCACAACGTGACCGACCCGATCGAATCGCTGATGACGAGCGCGGTCGAGCTGGTGCGCGCGTACGTCCAGGCGCACCTGGTGGACCGCAAGGCGCTCGCCGACTTCCAGAAGGGGAACGACGCGCTGATGTCGCTCACGACCTTGAAGGACGCGTTCACCGCCGACGTCGCGCCGATCCTGGCGATGGCGCGGCAGCGCGCCGGAGGTGCGATCGACCCGGTCGGCGCGTTCCGCTCCAGCGGTTACCGCGACGGCAAGGCCAAGGAGCGGCCCGCGCAAGAGCACCGGGGCGCGGGCATCGTCTGATTCGCAGGCTGGTTCTCGTGCTGTCCGTCGCGGCCGCCGCGGCGGCGCAGCAGTCCCCGTGGACGGCGGATCGCGGCGACGGAAGCTATCGCAACCCGGTGCTGCACGCCGACTACTCGGATCCGGACGCGCTGCGCGTCGGCGACGACTTCTATCTCACCGCTTCGAGCTTTGGTTTGCGCCGAAGCTCTCCAAGCGCGGCGGTGAATACTTCGTGTTCGCGCGCCGGCGGCGTGGAGAAGGGCTGGCAGTCGGTGTTCCGCGCGAGGAGCAGGTCGACTGGTTGCGGATCCAGTCGTCTGCGTCGAGATGATTCGCCGGAAGTCCGCTGGAGGATCGCATGACAGCACGACTGCGCAGCCGGCCGTTCTTCGAGCGCCTCGCCGAGCCGCCGAGGCGTGTCCCGCCAGGAGTCCGCATCCACGCCGTCCTCGGCGGCGCGGGGCTCTTCGGCTGGATCATGCTCGCTCTCGCCTCGTTCTTCGGCTGGACCTTGGTCGGCAACGCGGATGCGTGGTCCCCGCTGGTGTTCAAGGCGGTTGGCGCGTCGCTCGCGCAAGGCGTCGTCACTTCGGCGCGCGAGATTCGCGCCTCCCGCGGTGCCACGGTGCGCGAGGTGTCGTATCGCTTCACCGGGCCCGACGGCCAGGAGCGTTCGGGCAGGTCGTACGTCACCTGGCCCTCGCCCGCACCCGCTGCCGGCGAGCGCGTCACGGTCGAGTTCCCGGCAGGGACGCCCTCGGTTTCGCGCATCCAAGGGATGCGCCGCTCGCGGCTCGAGCCGTACGTGGTCCTGATCGTCCTCGTCTTCCCCGCGGTCGCGCTCGCCATCGTCGTCTTCACCGCGCGCTCCGGCCTCCGCCTGAGCCGCCTGCTCGCCCACGGCCGTCTCAACTACGGCCGTCTGGAGATCGGCGAGCCGGGTGAGCCCGCCGAGTCCGCAACGCTGGTGGACGGCTTGCCCAAAGCGATTCAGGCAACCGAGGATGGCGGCTTCCGTGTGGAGGGCGTCTCCGCCGTCGTCCTGCTGGTGCTCCCGCTTCTCACGATTCTCGGCAACGCCTTCGCCGCCTATTTCTTGCTCTTACGATGAGCGGACTCGCGTCCGCCCTTGGCCTCGCGGCCCCGGCAGCGGGCGGAAGGACGGTCAAGCTCGGCTGAACGCCGCTGGGCTCAGCGGCGCGTCTTCGGGTCGAGCGTCAAGACGTGGAGCCGGTCCGCGGCTAGGCCGCTCCAGGTCCAACGCCGGCCGCCGGGCATCCGGACCTCGACTTCGAGCGGCCCCGCGTACGCGCCGAGCCCGAAATGGGGGCGCAGGTCGTTCTGCGAGAGGTAGCTGCCGCCCGAACGAACCTCGCGTACCTGACGCCGGCCGGCGGCGGTCAGCGTCACGCGTGCTCCGACGGCGAAGCGGTTGCCGGTCGGCTGGTCGAGCCGGAACGCTGCCCAGTGGTTCCCGGTTGCCTGTTTGTTCTCGAGCACCGGGCAGGCCCGCGGGGCCCACCATCATCTTGGGGCCGCCGCGCCAGGTGAGCGTCCGCTCCGCCTTGCGCACCTGCTCCCAACTGGTGTCGACGTAGCGGGCCACGTAGAGGTCCAGGTCGCCGTCGGCGTCCGCGTCGAAGAACGCGCAGCCGGTGCTCCAGCCGGAGGCCTGCACGCCCGCGCCGCGGCCGAGGTGATGCGCGCCTATCGTGTGATCGCGAAGGTGGCTGTCGAGCTGGCCGAGGCGATCCGGGCCATGGGCTGGCCGGCGCGCGCCTACGGTAATCCGAACAGCACCGACATCCTGATGATCCCGCTCGCGGTGCGCGCCGGCCTCGGCGAGCTGGGCAAGCACGGGTCGATGATCGGGGCCGAGCACGGCTCGAATTTCCGTCTGGCCGCCGTGCTGACCGACCTGCCGCTGGCCCTGGATCAGCCCGTGGACCTGGGCGTCGACGACCTGTGCGCGGTCTGCCGCCGATGCGTGGACGACTGCCCGCCGCGCGCCATCTTCGAAGAAAAGCAGATGGTGCGAGGTCGAAGCAAGTGGTACGTGGACTTCGACAAGTGCATCCCGTATTTCGTGAAGACCTGCGGCTGCGCGATCTGCGTCGAGGTGTGTCCGTGGAGCGAGCCCGGCCGGGGCCCGGCGCTCTCCGCGCGCCTGCTCGAGCGGCGGCGCTCGCGCGCGATCTCGTAGGCCGCTCTTCCGCGGGTGTATTCTGGGCGCCGTGACCACGAGCCAGAGACGGTTCACCTCGGCCTTGTGGATCGCCCTCGGCTTGAACAGCGCCTATCTGGCCGCGCGTCACGACCCGACGCCGTTCTACTTCGCGAACGTCGCGGCCCATCCGGTAATCGGCCTGCTGCTCGTGGCGCGGTTCCGGTCGAGATTCCGCGCCGTGGCCGGCTCGCTCGCGCCCCTCGCGAAAGCGGCTGCGGTCGCATTCGCCGGCTCGACCGTGCTAGGCGTGCTGCTGTTGTTCACCGGCACCGTCCGGCCGTGGGGCTCTTTGCTCTGGGCTCACATCGCCGCGGCCGCGGCCGGCGCGTTGCTCCTCGGGCTGCACTACCTGGCCCGGCGAACGGCCGACTCCTGGCAGCTCCTGACGGCTCTCGCTTGCGTGGCGGCGGTCCTCACGCCGGGCCTGCGCTACTACGCGGACTACGTCGCGCCCAACGGCAGGCGCATCGTCAATCCAGCGTCGCCACCCGCGAGCATGGATGGCGAAGGCGCCGGACCGGCGAGCCCGTTCTTCCCCTCGTCCGCCGACACCAACACCGGCAAGATCATCCCGGCCAACTTCTTCATGACCAGCGCCACTTGCGGCCGCTGCCACAAGGACATCTACGACCAGTGGAACTCGTCCGCCCATCACTTCTCCTCGTTCAACAACCAGTGGTACCGGAAATCGATCGAGTACATGCAGGACACGATCGGCACCAAGCCGTCGCGCTGGTGCGCGGGCTGTCACGATCACGCGGTCTTCTTCAACGGCCGCTTCGATCGTCCGATCAAGGAGCAGATCGACACACCTGAAGCGCAAAACGGCCTCGGCTGCACGTCGTGCCACTCGATCGTTCACGTGCGCAGCTCGATGGGGCAGGGCGACTTCGAGATCGAGTACCCGCCGCTGCATGACCTCGCGGTCAGCGAGCAGCCGTTGCTCGCCTGGGCCCACGACTACCTGTTGAAGCTGGATCCGGTTCCGCACAAGCGCACGTTCCTGAAGAGCCTGCATACGCAGGACACGCCGGAGTTCTGCTCGAGCTGCCACAAGGTCCACCTGGACGTGCCGGTCAACGACTATCGCTGGTTCCGGGGCTTCAACGACTACGACAACTGGCAGGCCTCGGGGATGTCGGGTCAGGGCGCGCGGTCCTTCTACTACCCGCCCAAGCCCCAGAAGTGCGCCGATTGCCACATGCCGCTCGTGACATCGAAGGACCCGGCGGCGCGCGACGGCAAGGTCCACTCGCACCGTTTCCCGGCCGCCAACACCGCGCTGCCCTTCGTCAACAAGGATGAGCAGCAGCTCCGCATCACGCAGGCGTTCCTGAGGGCGGACGTGGTCAGCGTCGACGTGTTCGGCCTGGCCCGCGTGGATCAGGGGGCGGCGCCGGAACGGACGCTGGCGCAGGCCGAGCCGAGGCTCGCGAGCACCTTCGCCGTTGGCGAGGAGGGCGGCAACCTGGGCGCCGCTACCGCGGTGATCACGCGGCCGGTGGAGGTGGTAGCACCGCTCGACAAGGTGGCTGCCGCGCTGCGCCGAGGCGACAGCGCGCGGCTGGAGGTCGTGGTGCGCACGCGCAAGATCGGCCACTTCTTCCCGGGCGGCACGGTGGACGGCTTCGACGTGTGGGTGGAGGTCCAGGCGCAGGACTCGAACGGCAAGACGATCTTCACGAGCGGCGCGCTCGAGAACGGCAACGGGCGCGTGGACCCGGCCGCCCACCAGTATCGCTCGCTGCTGCTCGACGATCACGGCAACCCGATCAACAAGCGCAACGCCTGGGCGGCGCGCTCGGTCGCGTACGTGCGGCTGATCCCGCCCGGCGCCGCCGACACGATCCACTATCGACTGCAGATCCCCGAGGACTGCGGCGACCGGATCTCGATCACCGCCAAGGTCAACTACCGCAAGTTCGCCTGGTGGAACACGCAGTGGGCTTTCGCGGGAGTGCGCGACCCGGAGCAGAAGGAGTACTCGGTCGCCAAGGGCCACGACGACGGCCGCTGGGTCTTCACTGGCGATACGGCCAAGGTTTCGGGAGAGATCAAGGCGATCCCGGATCTCCCGGTCACCGAGATGGCGAAGGCGGTCGCCGAGGTGCGCATCCTGCCCAAGGGCGCGCCGCTGCCGGATGCCAAGCCGTTTCTCGACAAGAGCGTTCGCGAGCGCTGGAACGACTATGGCATCGGCTTGCTCTTGCAGGGCGACCTGAAAGGCGCCGAAGCCACCTTTACCAAGGTCACCGAGATGGAGCCGGGCTACGCCGACGGCTGGGTGAACGTGGGCCGCGCGCGTGTGCAGGAAGGCCAAATGGCGGCCGCCGAAGAGGTGCTGAAAAAGGCGCTCGGCGTCGCTCCCGGATTGGCGAAGGCCCATTTCTTCCTGGGACTGGCGGTGAAGGCCCAGGGCCGCTACGACGAGGCGCTCGAGCATTTTCGCGCGGCGGCCGACAAGTACCCGCGCGACCGCGTGGTGGTGAACCAGATTGGCCGGGTGCTCTTCTTGAAACGGCAGTACCGGGAGGCGATCGTGGAGCTGAGGAAGGTCCTGGCGATCGACCCCGAGGACCTGCAGGCGCATTACAACCTGATGCTCGCCTACCAGGGACTGGGGGATGCCGTGCTCGCGAAGCAGGCGCAGACGCTCTACGAGCGCTTCAAGATCGACGAAGCGGCGCAGTTCATCACTGGCCCGTACCGGAAGCTCCACCCGCACGACAACAACGAGCGGCAGGCGATCCACGAGCACGGCGTGGCACCGGCGCCCGAACCGAAGGCGGTGGCCAGGAGCTACGCGGCCGGAGGCAGTCCGTGAAGGGCCATCGCATCGCGCTGGCGCTCGCCCTGCCCGCGCTCGCGTTCGCTGCGGCGGGGCCCGACCTGGGCATTCGCTTCGTGGACGTCACGCGTTCCGCGAAGATCACGTTCCAGCACACGAGCGGCGCCTTCGGGAAGAAGTACCTGCCCGAGACGATGGGATCGGGCGTGGT
>CAZVOI010000267.1:0-3793 GCA_964628275.1 uncultured Acidobacteriota bacterium
CGGCGGCGCCCTCGTCGGCAACAGCACCGCGTTCGGCGTGGGCGCGACATCCGATGCGGCCTCGCTGGCAAGCCGGCTGAACGAGAACGACCAGCGCATCTTCTTCAACTTCGCGGGCCGGACCTTCAATCAAGTCCAGGAGCTGATCGCTTTCCAGCTGTTCGCGCCGGCGTTCGTGGACACGGTCGTGGTGATGACCGGCATCAACCTCCTCGACATGAGCTATCGCTTCGCCAGCGAGGCCCACGTCGGGATCCCGCCGTTTCATGTCGAACGGCTGTTCTGGTCGCGACTGGAGCGTGACCACGACGACAGTTTCGGCGCGTGGCTGCGACGCGGCTGGCGCCGTCTGCGCGGCCGGCCTGCGGGCGACGGTTTCGCGGAAGGAGAGCTGGCGACCGCGCTCAAGCGAGGCCTCGAGGATCCGGCGCTCCTGGTCGCGAGACCCGAGAACGCCGCGCGCGCACTCGCTCACTTTCGCCGGACGCTCGAGAGTTGGAGAGGCCTGTTTCCGACGCGCATCGGCCGCTTGCTGTTCGTGCTGCAGCCGGTCCCCGATTGGTTCGCCCGGCCGCTCTCGGCGCATGAGGCGAAGCTGCTCGCGCTCTCCGAGGCGCATCGGCCGCCGGGGTGGCGGCCGGTCGGCCAGGCCGTGGCCGCTCAAGCCGCGGGCTTCCGGCGCGGCATGCTCGACGCCTTGGGCGAGCTCGGGATCGAGACTCTGGATCTGAACGAAGCGCCCCGCCTCGTCGAGACCGAGTGGGTGTTCATCGACCGATACCATTTGAGCGACGCTGGCCAGTCGGCGGCCGCCCAGTCGATCCAGGAACGCCTGGCCGGTGACGCGAGCCCGGGATCGATCCGGTGAGGAAGGACTACATCGCCGCCTCGGACCGCCGCGACGAAACCGCCTTCGTCGCCGATCACTGGGACGAGATCTGGCGCGACGAGAGCCAGTCCGCCGCCCGGCGCGAGACGCTGCGCCGCGGCGAAGAGCATCGCTTCGTCCAGGCGCTGATCCGCGACCGCACCGGGCTCGACGTCCTGGACTGCGGCTGCGGCACGGGCGACTGGACGCTTCTCTTCAAGGAGCAGGGTCATCGCGCCGTCGGCATCGACATCGCCGATGCCACCGTCGCCAAGCTCCGCGAGCGCTTCGGCGAGATCTTCTCGCGCGGAGATTTTCGCGGCACTCCGTTCGCCGAGGGGTCGTTCGACCTGGTCACCAACTGGGGCGGCGTCGAGCATTTCGAGGAGGGCCCGCAGGCCTCGATTCGCGAGGCCTTTCGCCTGCTGCGGCCCGGGGGGCATCTGGTCGTGACGACACCCGCGCACAACCTGCGCATGTTCCTGGCGGATGCGCTGCTGGGCAACAGTGGGGGCCCGAGCGGGCCGAGCGACGCGTTTCGCTTCTACCAATACCGCTTCACGCGCGCCGAGCTCGAGAGCTACCTGCGAGCCGCGGGCTTGGTGGACGTTCGATCTCGAATCATCAACGGCACCCAGGGCCTCGCGCGCGCGTTCGATCACGAGCTGCGGTTCTTGGGCTGGCTCCTTCCCGGGCGATTCAGGGGAGTGGCGATCCGGCTGCTGGCGCCGCTGCTTCGTCCCGTGCTCGGCCACATGGTCATCTGTGGCGGCAGGAAGCCCGGGGCCGCTAGCGCCGGGCTTCGTTCAGCCTGAGAGCCGCCGCAACAGTCGTACCCAGCGGGCCGTCCAGGACGACGGCGTGTGCGCCGGAGCATGCGGGGCCACGGGCAGCGACGCCTGCTCCGCCAGGAACATGCGCTGGAACAACGCCATCACGCGCGCCACGGCGTCCCCGGACACATGGCGCATGTCCGTCTCCCACGGAGCTCGCGTGCCGTAGAGCACGCTTTCGTAGGACGGAAAATAGAAAGCCGTCCCGGGGTGCCGCGCGACGAACTCTTCCGCGGCGACGCGCAGGATCGACTTCGAGAGGCAATTGGCGACGACGACGTGGTCGCGGGTGAAGGTCTTGTTGAGCGGCACCGGCGAGACGCTCACGATCAGCTTGATGTCGGGCTTGTGTCGAGCGTAGACACTCGAGATTCGCTCCAGCTCCTGGACGTTGTCTTCGACCGAAAGTTGCCGGCGCCGGAAGAGCGACGGCGCGTGGTCGAGCTGGGGCGTGCTGACGTAGTCCCCGGTGGGGAGGTATTGCCAGGCCTCGGTCAGGCCCAGCGTCAAGATCATCACGTCGCAGCGCTTCAAGGCCCGGCCCAGCGCTTCACCGTGGCGTCGTTGATCCGCTTCGTACTCCGTGAGCGTCGCGTAGGGCAAGGTGACGGTGCGGAACGGATCGATCAAGCGATCGCCTCGGCGCGTGACCAGGCCCGGCGGCGACCACTCTCCGAAGCCTCGCTCGACGACCTGGCGCATGCTCGGCGTGTCGAAGAGGGTTCCGCACCGGGCCGGGGCCGTGCGGTATTGCGTGGACGCGAGCTGGGCGAGCGGGATCCCCGGCGGCAGATCGTCTTCCTCGATGACGTAGTTGTAGCCCCAGAGCTGGAGCTGGTGCGCGATGCGGGTGGCGAAGCAGGAGCCGATGCTCCCGATCGGCGTGGAGCGTTCGAGAAAGCGCGGCGCGACGCTGAAGAAGTGGTCCTCGAAGATGTCGAAGTAGTGGCTCGGCTCCTGCTCACGGATCCAGGGCGAGTTCGGCCACCTCATCACGCGCGTCCGTTCTGGGTCGGGACGGGTGTACACGGCCGCGTTCGACAGCGCGCCGGCCGGCAGCGCCTCCACCGACGGCGGCACCAGATGCGCCCAGGTTTCCGGCCGATCCAATTCGACCAGGCTCGCGATGGGCGCCTCCGAACGCGTCGGGCTCACGGCGACGATCTTACCGTGCGCGAAAGTGCCCGAACGACGAGCGACCGCCGGAGCCGCCTCGCCAACCAGTCCCGGAGCTCGCCCACCGCTGCCGACGGGACGGAGTAGCGCCGCAGCAGGGGCGTCAGCCCGGAGCCGCTCAGCGCCGAGCGCCACGCGCCTCCGCGGGTCAGGACGCGCGCCAGCTGGCGCGCGACGGAGCTCCGAAAGTCCGCGGACTGCGCCGCCCCCGGGTACAGGCGCAAATAGCCCTCGAGCAGGCGCTCGAACAGCCGGAGGAACTCCGGGGTCGAGGCGCGCGCCACTCCCGTACGGTATTGCGACGCCAGCGCGACGTCGGCCTCGCTCAGAGCGTCACCGAACAGCGACCGGATGTGGGCGGCCTGGGCGCGCGCGCTCTCGCCGGCGTTGGCCTCCCGTGAAACCTGGGTCATCGAGCTCTCGTGCTGGCGCCAGGACACGAGCGGCTCGTCCAGGTTGGCTACCGTCTTCGAGCGCATCAGCCGCGACCAGAGATCGAAATCCTGGCAGAACCGGTACGACTCGTCGTAGCCGCCGAACTCGCCCAGCACGACGTCGCGCCGGAACATCACGGAGGTGTGGATGAAACCATTCTCGAAGAGCATCTCCCAGCGCAAGCCAAGCAGGCTGCACGGCTTCGGGAGCGGCTCGAGAGCGTCGCCCCGCTCGTCCACGACACGGCACTGCGTGCCGAGCAGCACGGCCTCCGGGTGGCGTTCCAGGAACCCGACCTGGCGCTCGAGCCGGCGCGGGTCGGAGAGGTCGTCGGCGTCGTGGCGGGCGATCAGGTCCGTCTCCGCAAGGCGCAGCCCGCGGTTCAGCGTCGCGGTCAGCCCGAGGTTCTCCGGGTTCTCGATCAGACGAATCGACAAGCCGTCATAGGAGCGCACGATTTCCTGTGAGCCGTCATCGGATC
>CAZVOI010000268.1:0-3904 GCA_964628275.1 uncultured Acidobacteriota bacterium
ATGGACTGGGCGCTCGGTCTGGGCGCCCGCGTCTTGAGCCTCAGCCTCGGCTTCCGTGGCTGGTGGCCCGACTTCCTGGTGCTGACCCGCATCCTGCGCCAGAAGGGCATGCTGCCCGTCTTCGCCGTCGGCAACGAGGAAGCCGGATCGAGCCGCTCGCCGGGCAACTATCCGGAAGCCCTTTCCGTCGGCGCGTGCGACGCCGAGGGCGGCGTCCCCGAGTTCTCCTCGAGCCAGCGCTTCCGCCGCAAGCAAGACCCGATCGTCCCGGACGTCGTGGCGCCGGGAGTGGGCGTCATCTCCGCTCGCCCCGGAGGCGGCTACCAGACGATGGACGGCAGCTCGATGGCGACCCCCCACGTCGCCGGCCTGGCCGCTCTCTTGCTTCAAGCTCATCCAAAGGCGACCGTCGCACGTGTGGAGCGCGCGATCTTCGATTCCTGCACGCGGCCGAGCGGGATGACGGCCGGCCGCGGCGGGCGCGGCATCCCGGACGCGACGAAGGCTCTCATAGCACTCTCGTCCAAGTGAGGTTTGTGTCCCACCCACGCGCGACGTAGCCTGATCCAAGGATCCAACTGTGACGGCGCAGCGAGCGAAGATCGATCCCGAGCTCAGGCAGCAGTTGAAGTCCGCTGTCGCCTCGCATGCGGAGCCCGTGGAGGCGGTCCTGCGCCTGAGGCCGCCCAAACGTCGGACGAGCCTCACCCCGTCTCCGGCCGCGACGCGCGCCCTCGCGGAAGGGCTCGTGAGGCGCGTGACCGAAGAGCTGGGAAAGGACGCGGGCAAGGTCGACGTCAACGTCTTCGCCAACCTCGGATACTTCGTCGTCTCGGCGCCAAGGGCGTTCGTGGAACGCATCGTCGCCCAGCCCGAGATAGCAGCCGCCTCTTCGAACCGCCGCCGCGCCTGACGCGCTCCGGCTACTGGCGAGAACGTTCCGTCCAGCGGCGGTAGGCGCGCCGCACATAGGCCAGGCGTTCGGCGCCCGTCGGATAACGGCGGGTGAACCAGCGGACGAGGTCGAGGATGCGCTCCCGCTCGTCGGCGCTGAGTGGCGTGGCGAGAGCGGCTCGCAGCTCCCCGGGCGTCAAACGTCGCTCGGTGATCTCCCGGATGCGAGCCTGGACCTCCGGCGACAGCCCGCTCACGATCCTCCCTTCGGGCGCAGGGCCTCGAGAAGCTGGATGTCTTCCACGTCCTTGGGCCGACCCGCGAAGCGCTTGGTGAGAATCAAATCATCGAGCGCGGGCAACGCCACGGTCGTGCCCGCAGCGAGGGGCAGCGTTCTCCGTCGAGCCCAGAGATCATCGAACGCGACCCTGACGCCGTCGACCGTGGTTACCGACCGTGCCACAAGCACGTCCACGGTCTCGTCGTTCTGGAGAGCGTAACGACCCCGCGCCCGAGCCTCCTCGGGTGTGTGCGTGGGTTCCAAGCCAAAAGGTTGGGCCAAAGCGTTCAGCAGCGGCGCGTCGTCTGGATGGATCCAGAGGTCATAGTCAGCAGTCAAGACCGGCAATCCGAGCACGACCAAAGCGCGACGGCCGATGAGCAGGGAGCGGGCCTCGCTCCGCGCGAGCGCCCCGAAGAACTCGATTTCGTCGAACGCCGTGCCCTCCACGCCCCCTCCCGTCACAGCGTATCGCGGAAGCCCCCCGTGGCCAGAAGCGCGCCATCCGGAGCGACTGCCCTAAACTCGCAGCCGCACCCGATGACCAGCCCCAAGCTTCCCCTCGAGCTCGAAGACATCAAGCGCATCCTCCCGCACCGCTACCCGTTCCTGCTGGTCGACCGCGTGGTCGAGTTCGAGGCCGACAAGCGCATCGTCGCGATCAAGAACGTCTCCTCGGACGAGCGCTACTTCATCGCCGGGCCCGGCGGTCGGCCGACACTGCCGGCGTCGATCCTCACAGAGGCGATGGCCCAGACTGGCGCGATCTTGGTCCTGATGAAACCCGAGAACAAGGACCGGC
The DNA here is from genome assembly GCA_964628275.1 of uncultured Acidobacteriota bacterium. Classification (GTDB taxonomy): domain Bacteria; phylum Acidobacteriota; class Vicinamibacteria; order Fen-336; family Fen-336; genus CAZVOI01. Next base: position 1,977 of record CAZVOI010000268.1, read on the forward strand.
TCATCTACTTCATGGGCATCGACCGCGTGCGCTATCGGAAGCCGGTGACCGCCGGCGACCAGGTCCTGCTCGAATGCAAGGTGCTGCGGCTGCGCAGCAAGATGGGCAGCCTGCGCGGCATCGCCCGTGTCGACGGACAGATCGTCTGCCAAGGGGACATGACCTTCGCGCTCGGCGATCGCCCGGCGTCCTCGTAGAGGTTGCAAATGCGCCCACCGCGGGGCGCCCCCGGCGGCCGTCCTCTGAACCAGCCTGACGGCCAACTCACAGGCCGCCTCTCCCTGGCCCGTGCCCTCTCCAAGTTCGGCGTCTGCTCGCGCAAGGAAGCCGCGCGCTGGATCGAGGCCGGCCGCGTGCGTGTCGGTGGCGCGATCGTCCGCTTCCCCGCCCGCCGCATCGACCCTCGCCGCGACGTCGTCACGGTAGATGGCCAACGTGTCCAGGACGAAAAGGCCCGCATCGTGATCGCGCTCCACAAGCCTGTCGGCTGCGTGACGACCCGCGTCGACCCCGGCGGCCGGCCCACGGTCTACGACCTACTCGGCGACGTCGGCCGCTGGGTGTTTCCCGTCGGCCGCCTCGACCGCGACAGCTCCGGCCTGCTCCTCTTCACCAACGACCACCGCCTCGGCGAGCGCCTCACCAACCCCGACGCGCACGTCCCCAAGACCTACCACGCCCTCGTCGAAGGCCTCCCCGACGCCGCGGCGATAAGTGCGCTAGGCGAAGGCGTCAGCCTCCTCGACGGCACCGAAACTCGCCCGGCCCGCGTCAAGACCCTCGGCGCCCTCCGCGGCCCCGCGCCGCGAACATGGCTCGAGATCGTCCTGACCGAAGGCAAGAACCGCCAGGTCCGCCGCATGTGCGCCTCGGTCGGCCACGACGTACTGCAGCTCGTGCGCGTCGGCATCGGGCTTTTGGAACTGGGAGATCTGCGACCCGGGGAGTGGCGCAGCCTTGGCCCTGAGGAGATCGCGCAGGCGACGTCGCCGTCGACCCGGTCCATTGGCGGCCGCCCGAAGGCATAGAGTCTCCCGCGCCCCCTATGAGTGTCGATTCAGAGACCCGTAGCAAACGGCGAACAGTCTTCCCAGGTCTCCATCAAGATTCGTGCACTCGCTGCACTCTTGGTCGTATTCGTTCATGTGGAGAGTCTCAAGGGATCGGCTGAGTATCCAAACCTGCTTCCGCGAGTTCTTCATTTGGCGCCGCTAGGGGTGCAGGCATTCTTCGTCCTAAGCGGGTTCCTGATCACGTACCTACTCCTCGAAGAGCACAAGGTCAGCGGTTCGGTATCGGTCACCGCCTTCTACGTGCGCTCGGCGCTTCGCAAGCCTGGTCAATCGGCGTGGAAGAGCAGTTCTATTTGCTCTGGCCCCTGCTCGTGAGACTCTTCGCCAAACGCCTCTGGCCCGTACTTCTCCTGATTGTTCTGCTGCGGCCTCTGCTCAGGCGCTTGGTGGCTGCGCTGTGGCCGCTCGGCACCGATTCCGGCCTGCTCCATCGCTCCGCGGTCGCCGCGGTCGACAGCTTCTGCATCGAGGTCATGGCAATCGGCGGGTTCATGGCATGGTGTCTCTTCACCCAGAACCCGCGTGCCCTGAAATTGCTGCGATCTCAGGGTGCCCAGGGCCTGGCTCTGGCGTTCCTGTTCTTGGAGGTTTTCGCACCCAATATGGTCCAGCAGATTCCGGCCGGAACACAGCTACTCCGATCCAGCGCGCTCGGAATCGTGATCCTCAACCTCGCCTCTAACCCTGCTGCGCTTGTACGACTCGACAGCAAGCTGCTTTACGACTTGGGTGAGATCTCGTACGGCATCTACATGTTTCACAACACGGTAATCGTGATGATGCTGGGCCTCTTGCGACCGACGCTTGATGCGCTGAACCAAGGAGGCACCCTGGGCGTAGTGGTCCTCAATGGCG
>CAZVOI010000269.1:0-2091 GCA_964628275.1 uncultured Acidobacteriota bacterium
CTTCTTGGCTGTCTTCCTCTTTGCCGGCTTCTTCTTCCCAGCCTTCTTCCGGGCGGGCGCCTTCTTCGTCGCCTTCCGGATGGCGGTCCTGGCCTTCTTCACGGCCTTCTTGACGTTGGCTCCGATGACGCTACCCGCGGCCGCGAACGCCTGCTTGGCTTCCGCAAACGCGTCGGCCACGGTCGGCTCGGGCTTTGGGGCGTTCATCCCCGAAGTGGGTTCGTCCTGCATGCGATCTCCTCCAGCAGACTCGATGCGGTGCCGGCTCGCTTGGGAGCCAGGCCCCGGATGTGTGACGACTGCGCGACGGTGGGCGAAGTGTCCCCCCGACTGCCCTCGCCGTCAAGGCGAAAAAGCCCCGTTCTTCAGACAGCGGTCAGTTGAGTGGGGCGCTCGGGCGCGGTATACTGGTCTCGAAACGGAGTGATTCGATGATCCAAGTTGAATCCGTCGAGCGACCGTTCACGGACCCGGACCTTGCCATGCCGGCCTTCGAGGTGTGCAAGCGCGCGTACGCGATGGGCCTGCTGGACGACGACATGAAGGTGGACCTGAACGTTGCTGGGTTACGAAAAATCCTCCGCGTGGTTTTCAAGGCCGGCATCGGAAGCGATGCCGAGGTGCGTGCGAAGACGCTCGGCCCCGAGTTCGACGCTGCGGCCAAGCAGGCCCTGCTCGTGGTCTTGGCGTCCGTCATGGATGCAATGGAGGTTTCGCCGGCGCCGGACTCGGAATGGCGGCGGCTGACGAAGGTGTTTGAGCCTGAGCAGCTCGCCGAGCTGCTAGGCATCTCCCCGGTGAGCCTTCGACGCTATCAGTCCAACGCGAGACAGACGCCAGACGACGTGGCTGCCCGACTTCACTACCTCGCGCTCGTGACCGCCGACCTGGGCGGTGCCTACAACGAGATTGGCATCCGCCGGTGGTTTCAGAGAAAGCGGACGCTACTGGATGGCCACGCACCCGGAGAGCTTCTGCGGGCCGGCTGGCTGCCCGAGGCCCCCGGTGCGGCGCGCGTCCGCGCTCTGGCGCGCAGCCTCACGGCTTCGCCGGCGACATGATCTGGTTCCGACACGCCGAACCGGGTTCCCCGTTCCTCTGGGAAGTCAGCGATCAGCCCGCGGCACGCTGGCACGCGGAGGGCGACGGGCCCGCGCACTACTTGGCGGACACGTCGGATGGCGCTTGGGCAGAGTTTGTTCGGCACGAGGAGATCAAGGATCCCGCTGACCTGGCCGGCGTCCAGCGAGCGATCTGGGCGGTGGAAGTCCCGGATGAGCCAGCGCAGAGCGTCGAGTTGCCCGAATCCACACTGCTCGGAGACCACACGAGCTACGCCGCCTGCCAGACCGAGGCCAAGAGACTACGGGACGCGGGCGCCAAGCGGATCGTCGTGCCCTCGGCCGCGCTTCTGCCCGGTGGCGCAGCCGGGCAGCTCGTGCGCGGTGGTCTGCACCCCGCACCTCCCAGGAATGGCACCGTGGCTGTGCTTTTCGGCCCGCGACCGGACCTGGTCGGCTGGGCCGCCGTACACGAAGGCCGGCCGCGAGCAGATCTGCTCACGAAAGTACGCCACTTCTAATCGCGTGTCGGCGGCGCGGGCTTCAGTTCGCGGAGAGTACGTAGAGCGTGACCGACAGGGCGGGCGAGGCGAGCGCCGCCGGGGCCTCGTCGAGCGACGTTTCCTGGATCACGACGCTGCGCGGCCGGCCGGGAGCGTTGTGTGCCAACGGGTCCTTTCCCGTGATCAGGAAGCGGCGCCCGGGACCGCCGAGCTGGGCCCCGCGCAGGTCGAGAGCGAGCGTGCGCTCCTCGCCCGTCGGGTTCACGATCGCGATCGTGAGCTCGCGGCGGTCGGGGGTCCAGGCCGCGGCGACGTCGAGCGGCAGGTCCACCCCCGCCACCCGGACGGGCAGCGTCCCGAACCGGCGTCGGTAGAGAGCCAGGACGAGGCCGGTCGTCTCCAGCTCCGCTGCCGTTCGGGTGGTCTTGATGGCGCCGATCACGTTCACGGTCTGGGCGTAGCTGGCCATCACGAAGATGTCGCTGTTGCGGATGAGCTCGTGGAGGCCCGCCGCGATCCCGAGACCG
>CAZVOI010000270.1:0-3856 GCA_964628275.1 uncultured Acidobacteriota bacterium
GGCGTGGTCTTGAAACAGGAAACCGATCCGCCGCTGCTGCGGCGGCAAGTCGATCCCCAGGCTCTCGTCGAACCAGATCTCCTGACCGAAGCGGACTTGCCCGCGGGTCGGCCGCTCGAGTCCGGCCAGGCAGCGCAGGATCGTCGTCTTGCCCGCGCCCGAAGGGCCGAAGAGAACGGTGATGCGTCCGTCCTCGGGAGCCAGCGCTAGGTCGAATGCGATCCGCGCGCCGGCGTCGTAGGTCTTCTCGAAGAGGCTCATCGTGCTGGCGGTCGCGAGCGGCCGATCGGCCAGACGGCCAGCAGGTTGCGTTGCAGCGAGTAGGTGACTGCCAGCACGGCGAAGGACACGGCCAGCAGCAGCAGCGACGTGCGAAAGGCCGTGGCGTAGTCGAGCGCCTGCACGGAATCGTAGATGGCGATCGACGCGGTTCGCGTCCGGCCTTCGAGGTTGCCGCCCACCATCAGCACCACGCCGAACTCGCCGAGCGTGTGGGCGAAGCTCAGCACCACCCCCGTCACGATGCCCGGCAACGACAGCGGCAGGATCACGCGGCGCAAGGTGTCGAATCGGGAAACACCCAGACACCATGAGGCCTCGATCAACCGTCGATCGACGCCGGCCATCGCTGCCGCGAAGGGCTGTACCGCGAATGGCATGCTGTACAGGATCGAGGCGATCAGCAGCCCGGTGAACGAGAAGGGCAGGGGGCTGCCGCCGAGCATCTCGTACGCCCGTCCCAGGGGACCCTTGGGTCCGATCGCCAAGAGCACATAGAGGCCGAGTACGGTCGGCGGCAGCACCAGCGGCAGCGCGACCACCGACTCCACCAGGAACTTGAAGCGCCAGCCGCTGAATGCGAGCCAGTACGCGATCGGTAGACCGATCAGCAGCAGGCTCAGTGCGGTGAGCGCTCCGAGCTCCAGGCTCAAGCGCAGAGCCGCGTAGTCCAAGCCGGGTTCTGCCGCGCCCACGCGAGGAGGATAACCGCCGCCGCGCCGCGCCGGTGCTAGAGTCCGCCGCGCGATGCTCAGGAAGCCCGTCGTCCTGCTCACCGGCGCCTCGGGCGAGATCGGCCACAGCCTGATCGAAGAGCTGGCCCGCGACGGCCAGCGGGCGATCATCACGCTCGACCTGCGGCCGCTCGACCCGCACATCGCCCCGCTCGTCCAGTACCAGTACGCGGGCTCGATCCTGGATCACGCGCTGCTCGAGCGGATCCTGGCCGAGTTCGAGGTCGACCTGATCTTCCACTTGGCCGCGCTGCTCTCGACGCGCGGCGAGTTCACGCCCAGCTCAGCGCACTCCGTGAACGTCGAGGGCACGCTGCATCTCCTCGAGTTCGCGCAGCGGGAAGGCGAATCGCACGGCCGACCCGTGGTCTTCATCTATCCGAGCTCGATCGCGGCCTATGGTTTCCCGGATCTCGAGGCGAAGACGCGCGCGGGCAAGGTCAGAGAGTTGGACTGGAACCTGCCGACGACGATGTACGGGTGCAACAAGCTCTACTGCGAGCACCTGGGCCGCTACTACGCGCGTCACTACAAGCAGCTTGCGGCCGAGACGCTCTCCGGCCGCGTGGACTTTCGGTGCGTGAGGTTTCCGGGCTTGATCTCCGCCGTGACGGTGCCGTCAGGCGGAACCTCCGACTATGCGCCCGAGATGCTGCACGCGGCCGCGCTAGCGCAGCCTTACGTGTGCTTCGTGCGCCCCGACACGCGGATCCCGTTCATGGCGATGCCCGACGGCGTCGAGGCGCTGTTGCGTCTGGCGCAGGCTCCGAGGGAGAAGCTGTCGCAGCCGGTCTACAACGTCGCCGCGTTCAACCCGTCCGCCGAGGAGATCCGCGAGCTGGTGAGGGCCGCCTTTCCCGGCGCCGCGATCTCGTTCTCCAACGACGTGCGGCGTCAGCGGATCGTGGACTCGTGGCCGGCCGACGTCGACGACTCGGCCGCGCGCCGCGACTGGGGCTTTCTGCCGCGCTTCGACCTGAAGCGCGCCTTCAGCGACTACCTGATCCCGACGATCAAGGAACGCTACCGCTCCGTCAGTAGCGCCAGCTCCTGACGTCGCCGGGTCGGCGCTACTTCTTACTCCCCGCCGGTTCCGCGACCACGTCCCACGGACCGCGAGCGTCGATGAACATGACGCACGGCTCCTTGCCTTCGACCCGCGCGGCGTGCTTCGCCATGCCGGTGAGCGCGAAGAACGAGCCCGGCGCGAGGCGGTTCTCCTTGCCCGCCGTCACGAGCACCAGGGTTCCCGAGACCACCGTGGCGTAGTGGTCGGGGGAGTGATGGTGAAGGGGCGTGACGACGCCGGCGTCGTACTTGAGGTAGAAGTGGCTCGGGCCCTTCGCCATGTCACCATCGACGGCGGCGGTGGAGACGCCGGGGATGCCGGCCGGCGCCCATTTCAAGTCCGCCACGAGTGTAACGGCCGACTTCTCGGCCGCTTGCGCAGGGGCCGGTGAGGCCGCCGATGCGAGGGCGAGCGCGGCCACGAATGCGGGAGCGAGGTAATGTCTGGTCATACTTCCTCCTGTAGTTTGTGGGGGAGTCCCCACGGTTCGTACGATGTTCTACCATCTAGTAGGTAGGGAGGGCAATGGCAAGCAAGCCCAAGGCAGGAACCGCCGACCGGATCCTCGACGTGGCCGAACGCCTGGTCCAGGTCCGCGGCTTCAACGCCTTCAGCTACGCCGACGTATCCAAGGCCGTCGGCATCCAGAAGGCCAGCCTGCACCACCACTTCGCCACCAAGACCGATCTCGGCGTGGCGCTCGTCGGACGCTATCGGCGCGATTTCCTCGAAGCGTTGCAGGCCATCGAGGCGCGCGGCGAGGACGCCGTGGAGCGGCTCGAACGCTACGTCGACCTCTACCGCTCCGTGCTGCGCAAGCGACGCATGTGCATGTGTGGAATGCTGGCGGCGGACGTGGCGACGCTGCCCGCGGCGATGCGCGCGAGCGTCGCCCGATTCTTCGCCGAGAACCAGGCGTGGCTTACCCGCGTCCTGGCCGCCGGAAGGGAACGGGGCGAGCTCGGCTTCGACGGTTCGGTCGCGTCGATGGCCGCGTTCATCGTCAGTTCGCTCGAGGGGGGGATGCTGGTGTCCCGCGGCAGGGGCGAGGTCGAACACCTGGACGAGGTGGCGGAACTGCTCCTGAAAGGCGTCCAGCCGAATCCGGCCAAGTCACGCCGAAAGAAGGACGGTCGCTGACGAGCCCCCAGACGCGCCTTTGTACTAGTAGCGCCAGCTCTTCACGTCGCCGCCGGGCGGCGCGGTCTTCAGCAGCCGATCCACGATCTTCGGCGCGAACATCTGGTGATAGCGGAGTCGTGAGATCGCGTTGGGCTGCGTGGGATCGCCGTTCCAGCAGTGTTCGGCGCGATCGCCGTACGTGATCTCGCCGCCGAAGGGCGGGTTCTTGGTCGTCTTCAAGAACTCCTCGGCAAGGTAGACGGCGTTGTTCAGGTAGTAGTTGTCCATGTCGCCGACGTAGAGGTTGACCTTGCCGAGGAGCTTCTTGCCGAGGCCCTTGGCTTCCCAGTCGCGCTTCAGGATGTGGACGAGATCGAAGTTGTCGCGCCAGTACTCGGCCACCTTCTTGTCGATGACGCCGGTCTCGCGATCCCAGATCCGCGCCGGGTAGCCGTCCTTGCCGGCGGGGGAGTAGACGGCCTCCCAGATGTCCCACTGCCCGCCCGAGCGGACCTTCGATCCGAGCACCAGCTCGGCCTTGTTCATCTGCTCGACCGTGGCCGAGACGTGGCCCAGCCAGTTGCGGAAGCCCGGCCGCGGCACCTTGCGCCACGGACCCATCGCGAAGTACGCGTTCTCGTCCTTATAGATG
>CAZVOI010000271.1:0-1976 GCA_964628275.1 uncultured Acidobacteriota bacterium
TTTTCAAGCAGGCGCGCGATGCCGCGCTCAAGGTTGCGGACAAGCGCCTCGAGCCCGTGCCCGATATCGATGGCAATCGCGGCGACTACGAGCTGCTCGGCTGGGATTTGGCGCCCGGCGACTGCATCGTCTTCCACGGCCTGACCGTGCACGGCGCGCCGGGCAACAAATCGATGACGCGGCGCCGCCGCGCTTACTCGACGCGCTGGCTCGGCGCTGATACGCGCTACGCCCAACGCGATGGCCAAATTTCGCCGCCGATCGAAGGCCACGGCTTGAAGCCCGGCGATGCAATGGAATGCGCGCTGTTCCCGCGCGTCTGGCCGCGCTGAGGCGCGCGAGGCGTTCGCATTGGATATTATCCAGTGCCGACTTTTGCCAACTGCCCTTAATAGTGATCGTCATCCCGAGCGTAGGCCGCGCAAAGCGCGGCCGAAGTCGAGGGACCTCGGCTGGACTAGCGCAAGCACGCGTCACGGCACCGCGCTCGTCCGGCCGAGGTCCCTTGTATCTGTTCGTGCGAGGCAAGATCGAGAGCAGGCGGGATGGCGGGCCGAAGCGACCGTTCGCGAGTCAGGCGTAGGCCCGCCATCCCGCCTGCGGACGTGGTGTGCGTTGGCAGGGTTGCGGGTAAAGTAAGACCCGCGGTGGCGGGCGGGAGCCCGGAGGTCCCTGGGGCCAATAAGCCCGAAGTGGAGCGTGGCGCCCCGCCCGTTGTTCCTGAGAACCCGGACAGTCGCTTGGGCCGCCTGGCGAGCCCGGATTTGCAAGGACGGGTCATGGAACAGGAAATCTTTGTCGGCATCGATGTCGCGAAACGCGAATTGGTAGTGCACGTCCGACCGCGGGGCGAGACCTTTTCGGTTACGCGAGACAGCGCCGGATTGGTCGAGCTCGTCGAGCGGTTGCGTCAGTTGCAGCCGCGGTTGATTGTGCTCGAAGCCACGGGCGGGTACGAGCAGGTCGTGGCCGCGGCGCTCGCCGCCGAGGCGCTGCCCATGGCGGTGGTCAATCCGCGCCGGATCCGCGATTTTGCGCGCGCCAGCGGCCGCGCGGCCAAAACCGACCGGCTCGACGCCGAGGTCAACGCGCACTTCGCCGACGTCATTCGGCCGGAGCCGCGCGCGTTGCCCGACGCCGCGCGCCGCGCCTTCGCCGAGCTTGTCGCCCGGCGGCGGCAGCTGATCGAGATGATCGTCGCCGAGAACAACCGGCTGGAGCACTTGAGCCAGCCGCGCTTGATCCGCGGCGCGCAGCGGGTCCAGGCCGCGTTGCAGAAGGAAGTCACCGAACTCGAACGCGAGCTCGACGACACGATACGCAACTCGCCGCTGTGGCGCGCCAACGAAGACCTGCTGACGTCCGTCCCCGGCGTCGGCGATAAGACCGCGCGGGTTTTGATCGCCGATCTCCCCGAGCTCGGCTTGCTCACGCGGCGCCAGATCGCGCTTTTGGTCGGGCTCGCGCCCATCAGCCACGACAGCGGCGCGCACCACGGCAAGCGCATGATCAGCGGCGGACGCTTCTGGGTCCGCAGCGCGATCTATATGGCAACCTTGGTTGCAACCATTCACAACACGGTCATCCGCGATTACTACCGCCGGCTCGTCGCCGCCGGCAAAGCCAAGAAACTCGCCCTCATCGCAGCGGCGCGCAAACTCCTAACGATCCTCAACGCCATTGTACGAGACCAACGGCCATGGCAAAGCGCTTGACAACCAAGACAGTCGCTCCACTTCGCGCCTTCGGCGCTGCCCCGAGCGCAGTCGAGGGGTCGGGATGACGATCAACTTTGGGGCCGCCGATTCGTGACCCGCCCCTACGCGGTGGAGGAGCGGCAGCTGCTGCTCGACACGATCTCCACTGGAGGGACCCGCGACCTGGCGCTCCTGCACGGGCGTATCGGCGAGTGGTCCGCTCAAGCGGTCGAGGCGCTGCTCGATCAGGCGCGGATCCGCCCCTCGGCTCTGGACTGC
>CAZVOI010000272.1:0-3027 GCA_964628275.1 uncultured Acidobacteriota bacterium
CCTCTTCTAGTAGCGATCGCGGTCTGCGGCGTCGGCGTCGCGAGCGCTCAAGACGCGTCGGATCGCGAGCGTGTCCACGAACGTCGTCACGAGTGGGTGCGGCCCCGTCCGAGGGACGTAAACACGCAGTCGTTGGGTTCGGGGACCGCACTCGTCGGGGCGCTTCCGCGCCAGCTCTTGTCGGTGGAGGCCTTCGTGTGCAAGGCCGACGCGATCGTCGTCGGCGTGGTCGACGCCGCGGAAGGGAAGGTAGCCTCCACCGGCGACTTCGTCTTCACCGACTCCGAGCTGCGGATCGAGCAGACGCTCAAGGGGGATGCCTCCCGGATCCGCCATCGTCACCAGGGTTGGTGGTGATGCGCAAGTCAACAGGAGGCCGAAGTCGTTCCGATACTACCTGCTGCCCGGTCTCGAACCCGGCAAGCGGTATCTCCTGTTCCTGAGCAACCTTCCCGACTCCAACACCTACGCGGCCGACCTGCCGGGAGGAGCGTTCCTGCTCACGGACGCCGGTGAGGCGGAACAGGTGGACGCAACTAGCTTCGCGCCGGAGTTGCCCGCGGCGTGGAGCAAGACTGGCGCCGAAGCGATGATCGCGCGGCTACGGGCCGCGATCGCGAAGGGTTGCCCCTAAGAAGCTAGAAGCGCGCGGGGCGGCAGGTCACGGTGTAGCCGTTGCGCCGGATCTTGCCGCTCGAGAGCAGGATGTCGAACTGCTCGCTGAAACCGTTGCTGTTCTTCACGGCGACCTCGTCTTCCGGACCGCCCTGCTTTGAGCAGACGCCGAAGTCGCGCTGCAGGATCTCCGCGACGCCGCGCACGTAGGCGTTGTGGTCCCGCACGGTATCGCCATTGAAGAGCTGCGGCCGTTCGCTCTGGATCTTGTCGATCGCCCTCTCGACGATCTCGCCGAACTCCCAGTCCCTTTCTTCCTTGCAGCAGCCGTAGACACCCTTCGGGCCTTCGGCCCTGCCGCATTCCGCCATCGACGAGAGCCGGCAGGCGCCGGCAGAGGGCGAAGGCGTCGGCGTCGCCGAGGGTGACGGTGTGGGCGTTGGCGTCGGGCTGGGAGTTGGCGTTGGTGTGGGCGTCGGCGATGCGGCCGGAGCTCCGGCGACACTGACCAATATCGTCGACGCCGCCGCCGACGTTCCCGCGCGGGCGGTGATCGTGTAGGCGACGCTCTTGTCGATGCGAACCTCCACCGATCCCTTTTTTTTGACCTCGCCAATCCCGTGGTCGATTTGTATCGTCTCGGCCCCTTCCACCGACCAGGTCAGCGCGACGGTGGTGCCCGCCGGCACGTCCTTGGCCGACGCTGCGAACTTCTGTATCGCCAGGCCGCTGGGGTTATTGAGCAGGTCGTCCATCGCCGCACAGCCCATCCCCAAGGCGGGAAGCGCGGCGACGGCTAGCAGGAAGCGAAGTCTGAACATACAAATACATAGCAACAATAGTAAGTTGCAGCTTGAATGTCAAGTATTACTTAATGTATCTTGCCAGGAGGGAAGCGCCCCTCGCAAAGGTCTCTTCGGCCGGGAGCAGGCTCAGGACCAGGTAGGCCTCGGTCGGGAAGTCGAAGAAGAAGCCTGGATGCACGAGCACCCCGTGGCGTTCCAGCAGCCCGAGGACGCGGTCTTCCTCAGAAACCGTTCGTGGCACCTTCAGGATCGCGCACCAGCCGCCCTCGGAGTCGAGGGGTGTCACGGCGGACCCAGCCACAGCGCGCAGCAGGGCGGTACGGTTGACTTCGATGCGGGCCCGAACCGGCGCCTGCAGCGCGGGCAGGAGCGCGAGCAACCGCGGCGCCGCGTGCTGAACCGGAGTGCCGACGGAGAGGTACGAGTCGGCGATGATTTCGAGCCGGTCGAGGGCGGTCTCGCGCAACGCCGATGGTCCCGTGACGGCGATCCAGCCGAGCTTGAGCTGCGGCAGCGCGCACGACTTCGAGAGCCCGCCCAGCGCGAAGCTGAGCGCCGGACCGTCTCGGGCCAGGCTAAGGGCGCGCCGGGGATCGCTGGCGAAGCCATAGTCGGCGAAGACCTCGTCGGAGATGAGCGCCAGCGAACGCGCGGCGCAGAGCGCCTCGATCGCCGCGGCCTCAGAGCGCTTCAAGAAATGACCGGTCGGGTTGTTGGGATTGACGACGACGATCGCGCGCGCCCGCTCCGGGATCGCGGCGCTGAGCTTCTCGACCGAGACGTGCCATTCGCCGTCGTAGTCGAGGTCGTAGCAGGCGGTGCGCACGTTCTCGAACCGCGCCAGGAACTCGAACAGCGGATAGCTCGGGCGCGGCACCAGCACCGCGTCGCCCGGATCGCAGAGCAGCTTGAACAGGAAGCCGTAGGCCTCACTGGTGCTGGCCGTCAGCAGGATCCGTTCGGGGGAAAGAGCGTAGCCGCGGCGCGCGAAATCCTGGGCGATCGCTTCACGGGCCGCAGGCAGCCCGCGCGGGCTGGGCTCGTAGAACAGGCTCTTCGGGTCCGCGAGCAGGCGCAGCACTTCCGCTGGAGCCGGAAGCCCAGCCTGGCTCGGGTTCGAGAGCGTGAGATCGAGGACCTCGGCGCCGGCACGCCGCTTCTCCTGGGCGAGCCGCGCCAGCCGGTTGGGCGTGAGATCGAAGCCGGAGCGTTCGGAGAAGCGCACGAGGTGGAAAACGCGAATGCTACGATACCGCGCGTGAGACGCGCCCTGGGTTCCTTGCTTGCGCTGAGCGTGCTCGCCTGCGGCCGCGGCCCGGACAGTCGTGTCGCGACCTCCTCGCCGGCTCCGACGCCTGCGGCGTCCCCTCTCGCCACGCCCCCGGCGACGCCGCAGCCGATCGACAGCACCACTCCGCTGCCGAGCCCGCTGCCCAGGATCGCGGCACGCGTCAACGGCCGCGGAATCTCGACCGCGGCGGTGGTGGTCCTGGCCGAGCCGCTCCTGGGCAAGGGCGTCTTCAAGGACAAGATCACGGCTTATCGCGGAACCCTCAACCAGTTGGTGGTCCGAGAGCTGCTCCTGGAGGAAGCGCTGGCCCGAAAG
>CAZVOI010000273.1:0-2946 GCA_964628275.1 uncultured Acidobacteriota bacterium
CGATCTTCAGCCTCGGGTGGGCGATCGCTGATCAGGATCATGTTTCTTAGCCGGCCGGCACCGGACTGCTCAGTCCGCTTGTGTGGTCGTCGCTGCGTCCGGCCCGTTCGGAGGCAGGTCGTGAGCTCCTTGCGCAGCGCCCCGCGGGCCTGCACGAAAAGAGTTCTATAGATCGTCTCGTGAGAGACGCGCATGGTCATGTCCTCAGGATAGTCACTGATCAGGCGGGCTGCGATCTGCTGGGGAGACCAGTTCGCGCGTAGGCCAAGCTCGACCTCCCGGCATAGCCTCGCATCGACCGCCAACTTCGCCGGCTTGGGTCGGTGCCCTCGCTCTATCGCCCCGCTGTCAGCACGCCAGGCCCGATAGCCGTGCCGGCCGCTCCAGGCAACATCCCGCGAGATGGTCGAGGGAGCCCTCCCAAGATGCCTCGCTATCCTCCGAAGTGAGTCGCCCGCAACCAAACCGCGCGAGAGCTCTTCACGCTCGGCAAGCGACAGCCGCAGCGCAGAACGCTCCTTCACCCGCCGCTTCAACCCGCCGCTAAGTGCAAGAAACCGCTGGATCGACTTCGTCGAGCAGCCCACGGCCGAGGCCGCCGTCTCAAACGTTTCACCACCCCAAATCAGGCGCTCAATCTCAGACAGGTCCGCCTGACTCAGACGCCTTGGGTTGCCCGACCATTGACGCTCCATCCCGGCCTCCCCGAGCTCACCGCCCGGATCATCGCCGAAGTGTTGCGTCGTTCACTTGAGATCACCCCGGAGTTAAGCTGCGAAGCGCCGAAGTTGACCGGGCTTCGTCAGCTTCAACTCCTTGTTAGGCGGCGCCGCGCCCTCGCTCTCAGGGTGCGCTGGCGGGTTGCGAGCTATTCCAAATGTCACGTGTCATTTTCCAGCCACCATCGGACTGGCGATGCCAGATCGCGACGAAACTACCCTGGGCACGAAACGGAGCGCCGCCTCCTGCCGGCATCAGACCCCAGTCAAACTTGCCGTGCTCGATGGCCCAATCGGCCGCGACGGTCACGCCGCGGTCGGAGACGCTCACAGCCGTCGTCTTGGCTTCGCGGAATGTCGCGTCGCACCATGCTCGAACCCCGGCCTTGCCAGATGCGTTGGGAGCGTTTGGGGGCACAAAGACGGCATCATCCGCTACCAGTACGAGCAGGGCGCTGCAATCATTCGCGCGCATGGCCGCCAGGAAGGCCTCGTGGGCCTTGTCGATCGCTGCGCGGTCGGCGGTCGTATCGGCGGCTGCACCTCCGAGGCAGATGCTCGACAAAGACACTGCGATCAGCGGAGACAACAACCTGCGACGGATCTCACTCATGCTCACCTCCAAGTCTGGACGACGGAAGCGTTGGCGGATGGTACCGCACACCGAGTCCGCCTAACACCGGGATAAGCTGCCGCGCCTCAACGCTTGCGCCGCGCGCGGTCAGCTTCATCCCGTTGTTGAACTAAGCCGCTACGCGGCGGAGGCGCGCGCGGCCTCCACCCTGGAACAAGGTTGCCTTGGTCGCGACGGATCTTCAAGCGGCCGAGGAGACGAGCATGAGACCGGAAGACATCGAGCTGAGCCGTCGGTACACGGATGTTCTGCGGGCGCGCGGGCGCGCGGATAGCACCATCGACAACTACCTGTACTCGGTGAAGGGCTTGGCGGAGTTTTTGGGCGAGCGGAGGCTGAAGAGCGCGGACGCGAACGACGTCTTGGCCTACCAGATCAAGATCGCGGCTTCGGGCCGGAGCGACTCGTGCGTACGCGTGGCGACCTACGCGCTGCGGGGTTTTCTGGAGCACGTGTTGGGGCGGGCCGATGCGAAGCTTGCGAAGCTGCCGTGTCCGCGGCAGCCCAAGCGGCTGCCGGAGGTGCTGAGCCCCGAAGAGGTGGGCGCGATCATCGAGGCGGCGCCCAGCCCGAAGTACCGGGCTGCGTTCATGCTGTGCTACGGGGCGGGGTTGCGTACCGACGAGGTGGTACACCTGCTCCCGCACCACATCGACTCGGAGCGCATGTTGATTCGGGTCGAACAGGGCAAGGGCAAGAAGGACCGCCAGGTGATGCTGTCCTTGCGTCTGCTGGAGGAGCTACGCGCCTGCTGGAAGCGCTACCGGCCCGAGCAGTTCCTGATCGAAGGCAAGCGGCGCGGTCACCCCATCGACGCGACCAGCATCCAGCGGGCGTTCCGGGAAGCGCGCAGGCGCGCAGGCGTACAAAAGCACGTCACCCCGCGTTCGCTGCGCCATGCCTTCGCCACCCATCTCATCGAGCAAGGCACCAATCTGCGAAAGGTCCAGGCTCTGCTCGGACACCAGAGCCTCAACACCACCGCGATCTACGTCCACCTCGCCAAGACCTGGCTCCATGAGGTCAAGAGCCCCCTCGACTCCCTGAAGGAGCACAAGCCCAAGGCGTAACGTGTCGTGCCAGGAGCGGACCCTCTCGGTCGCGGACATCCTCCGCGATCACGTGGGGCGTCTGCATCTCGATCACGAGCAGGGCAAGGCCGCCGCCCACATCATGGCTTGCCGCACCGGCCGGCTGGGGGGACACTACTCGGTCTGCGATCGCTGTGGAGCCAAGCACTACGCCTACCACTCCTGCCGCGACCGGCACTGTCCGCGCTGCGGCGGCCTCGACCAGCGTCTGTGGGCCGAGGCCCAGCTCCCACACCTCCTGCCGGTCTCGTATTTCCACGTGGTCTTCACGGTGCCCGTCTCTCTGCGGCGCTTCTTTCTCGGGAAGCAACGGCGCATGGCCTTGGACGCGCTTTTCGCCGCTGTCTCCGAGTCGATCCTCGAGACGGCGGCCAGGCGTGGGCTCCGCCCCGGCATCCTCGCCCTGCTCCACACCTGGAATCAACAGATGGGCGACCACCCGCACATTCACTGCCTCGTCACCGGCGGTGGGCTTGGCCCCAAAGGCTTCGTCCACCGCCGC
>CAZVOI010000274.1:0-1637 GCA_964628275.1 uncultured Acidobacteriota bacterium
CAGGGCGCGCTCCATCTCGACCTCGTCGACACCGTCTCGGAAAACGACGATCAGCTCGCCCTCGCGGTGCGCGCCCGGGGCGATCGCCGTGTCGTGGCTCTGCTCCCCGGAGGCTCGCGGCACGAGATCCTCGGCCGTGACCGGTGCGAGCGACGCGGCGGCGGCGAGCGCCACAGCCGTGGCAATCGCTCTTCTCTGCAGCATCTTGCGAGTCTAGGGACGCAGCGGGGGGGAGTCAACGCCCCTTGCGAGCGCCTGCAGCAGCGGCCACGAGACGGCCACGCCGGCCAGGAGGCAGGCGGCGCCGAGCGCCGCCGACGGGGTGTACGGCTTGGTCGGATCGTCGACGAAGGGGGCGACGACGAAGGTGAGGGTGTTCAGGACAGTGTGGGCCAGGACGGATGGCCACAGGGAACCCGTGCGCAGGCGCACGAAGCCGAAGACGGCGCCGAGCGCGAAGGTGAAGAAGAAGCGGTAGGCGTCGAGATGGATGGCGCCGAACAGCACGGCCGAGGCCAGGATCGCGACCAGGCGGCCGCGACCTCCGCCGAGCGAGTGAGCGAGCGACGGCAGAAAGACACCCCGGACGACCAGCTCTTCGCAGACTCCCGGGAGTACGGCGATCACGAGCACCGAGACGAGCGCGTCCAGGGGGCCGCTCGGGGCGAGCGCCTGGTGGATCGCCCGGAAGGCGTCGAGGTACTCGGGTGGTGGCGGCGCTATGAGCGACTGCAACTCCATGAGGCCCGCGCTGCCCACCCAGAGCGCGGCTCCGAGCAGCAGCGACAGGCCGATCGCGCGGCCGGCAACGTGCCGGGCGCCGCGCACGGCCGGCCACAGGCCGGGCCGGAGCAGGAGCAGGCCCACAGCCGGGAAGGCGAGCGCCAGCGTGCCGATGGCGATTTGCGCCCGCAGGCCGAGGCCCGACCGCGAGGCGAGCCCGGCGCTTCCCCCCACCATGGCGGCGATGCCGGCGGTCGTGACGGCCACCGCGGCCAGAAACGGAAAAGGGCGTTCGGGAGTGGACCTGTTGAGGCTCATCCGTGGGCCATTATGTCCTGGCGCGCGTGCCTCTCCCCTAGCGCGCCGCCGGGCCGTTGTTTGGACCTGGCGGACCCGCGCCGTTAACATCACTTGGACCCCGGACGACGGACAGGCGGACAACGCAAAACGGACAAGGAAGGGCGGGGACGGCTGGAGAGCGAACGGATCGATGAACGAACAAACGGACGGACAAACGGAGGCGAGGACGGGCGGCGGGGGGGCATCCCGCCCCCCCGAACCCCCCGGGGCGACCGAACCCCCCGGGGTGTCTCAACGGCCACGAGAGCGGCTGGCCCGCGTGGGGCCGGGCGGGCTCTCGAGCCGCGAGCTGCTGGCGGCGGTGCTCGGGACCGGTGCGCGCGGCGCCACGGCGCTCGACGTTGCGGACACGCTGCTCGCAACGGGCCTGCACGAGCTCGCGTCGCGCGGGCTGCACGATCTCGAGGGTGTTCGCGGCCTGGGCCGGGCAAAAGCGGCCCGCGTGGTCGCGGCGCTCGAGCTGGGCGCCCGCCTCGTCTCCGAGGAGAGAGGCTCTGCGCCATGCCTGCAGACGCCGGCCGAGGCGGCGCGCTACCTGCTGCCGCGCTACTCCG
>CAZVOI010000275.1:0-6953 GCA_964628275.1 uncultured Acidobacteriota bacterium
CAGCCGCGCCACCACCATCTGTCCGAAGCTGCGCGCGAAACCCGACAGGGCGGTCAAGCCGCTCCAGACGAAGACCCCGACGGCGAGGATGCGCTTGCGCTCGGTGGTGTCCGCCAGCCGGCCGAGCGGCACGCCGACGACAGCGTAGAGCAGCGTGAACACGGTGCCGAGCAGGCCCAGCGCGGTGTCGCTGAGCTGCCACTCCTTGCGCACCTCTTCGCCGACCGCGCCCAGGATCTGGCGGTCGAAGAAGTTCATCAGGTTGATGGCGAACAGCACCGCCAGCGCGTACGCCGCGCCGCGAGGCTCGCTGGGTTTGTCCATGGAAAATCGGGCGATGCTACCACGCCGGCGCCCGGCTTTCCCGAGCAGTAAAGCGTTGACAGCGGGCGCGCGCGGCCGTATAAGCGCTGGCACTGTGCCCACCATCAAAGAGCTGTTCGATCTGTCCGGCCGCGTCGCCATCGTCACCGGCGGCTCGCGCGGCCTGGGAAAAGAAATGGCCGAAGGCCTGGCCGAGGCCGGCGCCAAGCTGATGCTGTGCGCGCGCAGAGCCGAATGGCTCACGCCCACGCTCGACGCGATGCGGAAGCAGGGCATCAAGGTCGAGGGTCTGGTGGCGGACGTCTCCAAGCCGGCCGACGTGCAAGCGGTGGTCGACGGGACGCTGGCCGCGTTCGGACAGGTCGACATCTTGATCAACAACGCGGGCGTCACGTGGGGTGAACAGCCGGAGACGATGCCGCTCGAGAAATGGCAGAAGGTGATCGACGTCAACCTGACCGGCGCCTTCCTGTTCGCGCAAGCCGCCGGGCGCGAGATGTTGAAGCGGCAGTACGGCCGGATCATCAACGTCGCCTCGATCGCAGGATTGCGCTCCACGGTCCGGGGCCCGCACTACGCCGCTTATGCGGCGAGCAAGGCCGGGCTGCTGGGCTTGACGCGGGAGCTGGCGGCTTCGTGGGGGCGCCAGGGCATCCGCGTCAACGCGATTGCACCCGGCTTCTTCCACTCGCGCCTAGCGGACCCTGCGATTCCGCTGGCGGAGCCGGACATCAAGGCTTCGAGCCCGATCCCGCGCGTCGGCGACGCCGGCGAGCTGAAAGGCGTCGCGGTGTTCCTGGCGGCGGACGCCTCGAACTACATCACCGGCCAGGTGATCGCCGTCGACGGCGGCCGTACGATCGTCTGAACCCAGACCGATAGCGGTTTCGATAAGGAAGAAAATGCCCTGGAAGAGCCACTACGCCGACGCCGACATTCCCGAAGCCCCGCTCACCAGCGTGGTGCTGGAGCGCGCGTCCGCGATGGGCGACAAGCCCGCGCTGGTCGACGCGGCGACCGGCCGCTCGATCCGCTACTCCGAGCTGACCGAAGGCGTGCGGCGGGTCGCGCGCGGGCTCAGTGATCGCGGCTTCGGGCAAGGCGACGTGCTCGGCCTGTATAGCCCCAACCTGCCCGAATACGCGCTCGCCATCCACGGCGTCGCCAGCCTGGGCGGCATCGCCACGACCGTGAATCCTCTCTACACCGTGGACGAGCTCGCCCACCAGCTCGAGGATGCCGGAGCCAAGTTCCTGCTCACGGCGCCGGCCTTCGTAGAGAAAGCGCGTGAGGCCGCGGCTCGCACCGGCGTGAAGCAGTTGTTCGTCTTCGGCGAAGCCGACGGCGCCGAGCCGTTCGCGTCGCTCTTGAAGAGCAGCGGCGACCCGCCGGCCGTCGAGATCGCGGCCCGCGAGCAGATCGCGGTGCTCCCGTATTCGAGCGGCACCACGGGTCTGCCCAAGGGCGTGATGCTGACTCACCACAACCTGGTCTCGAACATCCTGCAGTGCGACGGCATGGACGAGATTCGCGAGAGCGACGTCGCGATCGCGGTGCTGCCGTTCTTCCACATCTACGGCCTCTCCGTGCTGCTGAACATGATGCTCCACAAGGGCTGCACGCTGGTGATCCTGGCTCGCTTCGAGCTTCCCGCTTTCCTGAAGGCGCTCCAGGACTACAAGGTCACCCGCGCCTACCTGGTGCCGCCGATCGTGCTCGGTCTGACCAAGCATCCGATCGTGGACACGTTCGACCTCAGCAGCCTGCGCGTGATCAACTCCGGCGCGGCGCCGCTGGGCGCCGACGTACAGGAGGCCCTGGCGAAGCGGCTCGGCTGCATCGTCAAGCAGGGATATGGGCTCACCGAGACGAGCCCGGTCACCCACATCAACCCCGACGACAAGGTCCGGCTGGGCGCCTCCGGCCTTTCGATCCGCAACACCGAAACCCGGATCGTGGATCCAGCCTCCGGTGCGGACCTGTCGGTGGGCGAGCGCGGCGAGGTCTGGGTGCGCGGCCCTCAAGTGATGAAGGGCTACCTGAACAACCCCGAGGCCACCCGCATCACGATCACCCCCGAGGGCTGGCTGCGGACCGGCGACATCGGCTACGTCGACGCCGACGGCTACTTGTTCGTTGTGGACCGGCTGAAGGAGCTGATCAAGTACAAGGGCATGCAAGTCGCGCCGGCCGAGCTGGAGGCGCTGCTGCTGACGCATCCCCAGGTGGCCGACGCGGCCGTGATCGGCAGCCCGGACGAGGAAGCCGGCGAGGTGCCCAAGGCCTTCGTGGTGCTGAAAGGCACGGTGACGCCCGAAGCGTTGATGGCCTTCGTGGCCGAGCGCGTCGCGCCCCACAAGAAGATCCGCAAGCTCGAGGTCGTGGAGCAGATCCCCAAGTCGCCCTCGGGCAAGATCCTGCGGCGGCTGTTGATCGACAAGGAGCGGGCGGCGGCGGACGCGTGAGGGGGCCGACGTTCAGGCCTTCAAGCTGACGCCGACTGACGACTCGCTGTTCGCAGCAGTCAAGATGCTCAACCGATCGGCCATCCTCGACACGATCGTCCAGGGTTGCCGCGAGGGGCACTTCGTGTTGCGTGCCACGCGCCCCGGCAACTGCACCAGGTGGACCGCGACTCTCTAGGACCTTCGAGGCGAAAGGGGCCCCGGCAAGTCGAGTTTGACCGGATAGCGGGAAGCTGCCACCTCGCCGGACCGGTCGAAGTAGCGGGCTTGCCCATCTTCCAGGATGACCCACACCTCGGTGGCCCCGGCGGCCAGGTATGCGCGGACCTTCTCACGCGTCTCCGCGTCCGAGTTGGAGGGGGAAACGATCTCGATGCAGATCTCCGGGGCGCGTGAGAATGGGGTCTCTTCCCCGTGCTCCTTCAGGAAGCCTGCCGAGGCCCACACCACGTCGGGCACTCGAACGCCGATGTCGGTGAGGACGGAGGCCTCCGTGATCGCTTCCCCCTCCGGCATCTGCCGGCTCAGCTCGGAGGCGGTGCGCGCCTGCAAGCGTCCGTGACGGTTGCTCGCCGGGCTCAGCTCGATCTTCCCCCACGCATTGAGCTCCACCTTGTAGGGGAGGTCCCGGAAAGTCGGGTCCTCGATGATCTCGGCCCAGCGTTGGGTGAGGCTCAGCGCGGCCGTGGGGCTGCCCATATCGACTTCGATTGTACGCGTGCCACGGATCGCACGATCACGCCTTGACAGCGAGTCGCCCGAGGTGCCAGCATCGCTTTACCCGATGGACAACTTCAAGCGACGTCTGACGCTCGCGCTGCTCGGCGGCCTGGTCGCCGCCGGTGTTTGGTTGACGCCGCAGCCGCTCTTCGGCCAGGCGCGGCGCCCGGTGCTGCCGCGAACCCAGGGCGGCAAACCGAACCTGAGCGGCATCTGGCAGGCGCTCAACACCGCCAATTACGACATCGAGGCGCACACGGCTCGTCCGGCGATGGCGATGCGGCCGGGACCGGTGGTTCCGGTGCCCGCCAAGGAGGTCGTGGCGCTCGGCGCGATCGGCGCGGTTCCGGCGGGGCTCGGCGTGGTGGAAGGCGGCGAGATCCCGTACAAGCCCGAGGCGGCGGCGAAGAAGAAGGAGAACCAGGAGAACTGGCTGGCGCGCGATCCGGAGATCAAGTGCTACCTGCCCGGCGTTCCGCGCGCGGCCTATATGCCGTTCCCGTTCCAGATCCTGCAGAGCGAGAAGGCGATCTTCTTCGCGTACGAGTATGCCGGCGCCGTCCGGGACATCTTCTTGAAGGACCCCGGTCCGCCGCAGGTGGACACATGGATGGGGCAGTCGGTCGGCCGCTGGGAAGGCGACACGCTGGTGATCGACGTGACCGGGTTCAACGACCAGAGCTGGTTCGACCGGGCCGGCAACCACCATAGCGAGGCGCTGCACGTGGTCGAGCGCTATACGATGACGGGCCCCGACCACCTCCAGTACGAAGCCACGATCGAAGATCCGAACGTGTTCACGCGGCCGTGGAAGATCAGCATGCCGCTGTATCGCCACGTGAACAAGGACGCGCGGCTGCAGCAGTTCAAGTGCGTCGAGTTCGTTACCGAGCTGATGTACGGTCACCTTCGCAAGGAGCCGCTGAAGTGAAGGCCACGACGCTGACGGTGCTGACGACGCTGGCGTTGCTCGGCGGCTCGGGTTCGTCCGCCCAGCAGGCCGCGCGCGCCCCGAGGCAGTCGAGCCTGCCGCGCACGCCGGACGGCAAGCCCGATCTGCAGGGTAACTGGACCAACGCCACGATCACGCCGCTCGAACGCGCCGGCGGCGCGCTCGTCATCAGCGAAGAAGAGGCGTCGCTGCTCGAGCGGCGAGCGCACCTGGCGCTCGAGGCCCGTGAGCAGCCGAGCGATCCGAACCGGCCCGCGCCGCCCGTCGGCGGCTCGCTTCGCACGATCAGCCCCGGTGGCACGGAGCCGACGTACCTGGATCGGCTCTGGCAGTTGGGCGCAGGGGCGGTGGGCGGCTACAACTCCTTCTGGATCGATCCCGGTGATCGCGCCATCAAGATCGACGGCGTGGCGCGCAGCTCGATCCTGGTCGATCCGCCCGATGGGCGGCTGCCGCCGCTGACTCCCGAAGCCAAAACGCGGCTGGCGGCCGCGGCCGAATTGCGCGCGAAGCAAGGCGGCGAGTTCGATCATCCCGAGCTTCGGCCCCTGGGCGAGCGCTGCATCATGTCGTTCGGCAACAACGCCGGCCCGCCGATGCTGCCCAATTATTTCTACAACAACAATTACACCATCGTGCAGACCAAGGATCACGTGATGATCCTGACCGAGATGGTGCACGACGCTCGCGTCGTCCGAATCGGCGGGCAGCATCCCCCGGCGCACGTCCGGCAATGGATGGGCGACTCGATCGGGCGCTGGGAGGCCGATACGCTCGTCATCGAGACCACCAACTTCCACCGGCTGCAGGGCTTTCGCGGCTCGTGGGAGAACTTGAAGGTCACCGAGCGGCTGACCCGAGTCGACGCCCAGACCATCAACTACAAGTTCACCATCGAGGACCCGTCCACGTTCACGAGCCCGTTCCGCGGCGAGCTGCCGTTTCGGGCCATGCCCGAGCCGGTCTACGAGTACTCCTGTCATGAAGGCAACTACGGACTCGAGGGCGTGATGCGCGGCGCCCGCGCCCAGGAACGGCGTTGAGAGTCGCGATCACGTTCGTCGCAGCGGCGCTGGCTCTCACCTCGGCCGGTCAAGAGAAGGCCGCGCCGAAGGCGGCGGCGTCCAAGAAGGCCTGGAGCGTGCCGCGGACGCCGGACGGCCGTCCCGATCTCCAGGGGTATTGGACGAACGTCACGATCACACCGGTCGAGCGTCCCGCGTCAGCCTCGGGGCCCGCGCTGACCGAGGAGGAAGCAAGTCGCCTCGAGAAGGGCGTGAGCGATCGCGTCGAGCGGCTCTCGCAGCCGAGCGACCCGAACCGCAGCGCTCCGCCCAAGGGCGGCGACGGATCGGTGGGCGCGGCGGGGAACGTCGGCGGCTACAACAACTTTTGGATCGACTCGGGAGATCGGGTCGCGATCGTCAACGGCGAGCGGCGCAGCTCGCTGGTCGTCGACCCGCCGGACGGCAGGGTGCCAGCGCTGACGCCGGAGGCGAGGAAGCGCCAGGCCGATCGGCTGGCGGCGTTCCGCGGCCGAGGCGAATACGACAACCCGGAGTCCCGGCCGTTGGGAGAGCGCTGCCTCTTGTCCTTCGGCTCCAGCTCAGGGCCGCCGATGCTTCCCAACTATTTCTACAACAACAACTACCAGATCGTGCAGACGCCGGATCACGTGTTGATCCTGGTGGAGATGGTGCACGACGCGCGCGTCATCCGTATCGGCGGCGCGCCCGCACCGAAACACCTGCGCCCGTGGCTGGGGGACTCGATCGGCCGCTGGGAGGGCGACACGCTGGTGGTCGAGACGACCGGCTTCCATCCGTCGCAGACGTTTCGGGGCGCGTCCGAGAACCTGAAGGTGATCGAGCGTTTCACCCGTTCCGATCAGGACACGATCCTCTACAGGTTCACGATCGACGATCCGACGACGTTCACTCGGCAGTGGACCGGCGAGGTGCCCTTCAAAGCGACCCGCGAAATGATCTTCGAGTACGCTTGCCACGAAGGCAACTACGCGATGTCGAACGTGCTGAGCGGCGAGCGCGCGCAGGAGAAGGCGCGCGCCGAGGCTCAAAAGGAGAAGAAGTGAAGCCGATGCGCAGCGCGTTTGCGATCCTGATCGCCCTGGTTCTCGTCGCCGTGCCGGCTCGCGTGGCGGCGCATCACGCCTTCGGCGCCGAGTTCGACCCGAACGCGCCGGTTCGACTGCAAGGCAAGATCGTCAAGCTGGAGTGGGTGAACCCGCACGCCTGGATCCACGTCGAGATCAAGAAGCCCGATGGCCAGACCGAGGTGTGGATGGTCGAAGGCGGCACTCCGAACACGTTGCTGCGCCGCGGCCTGACACGGGATTCGCTGAAGTACGGCACCGAGATCATCGTCGACGGCTATCAGACCAAGGACCACTCGCTGAAGCGCGCGAACGGCCGCGACGTCACGCTCACCGACGGCCGCAAGCTGTTCATGGGATCGTCCGGCACCGGCGCGCC
>CAZVOI010000276.1:0-2493 GCA_964628275.1 uncultured Acidobacteriota bacterium
CGTCATCGTCGCTCCTCCTCCCCGGCCAGTCCCTCGAGGAAATCTCGAAGCGCACGCCAGTAGAGCTCTCCCCCGACCCCGTAGGTGTCGTTGTGGCCGGCTCCCGGAATGGCAAAGAACCGCTTGGGCTCGGGTGCCGCGTCGAACACGCGCCGGCCCTGGGCGAACGGCACCACCTCGTCCCGATCGCCGTGCAGCACCAAGAGCGGCATGCGCAGGCCGGCGATCTTGGCCAGATTGTCGTAGCGGGTGCGAACGAACGGCCACAGCGGGAGGAAGGGATACACGGCCCGCGCCATCTCGGGGATCGAGGCGAAAGGCGACTCGAGCACCAGCGCCCGCGCCTCGACTTCGGTTGCGAGCTGCAGCGCCACCGCCGATCCCAGCGATTCCCCGAAGAGCACCACGCGCCCGGGCTCGACGCCGCGCCCGATCAGCCAACGGTAGGCGGCACGCGCGTCGCGGTAGGTTCCTTCCTCGTCCGGACTGCCTTCACTGCTGCCGTAGCCCCGATAGTCGAAGAGCAGCGTGTCCACTTTCAGATGCGATTGCATCAGCAGAACGCGGTCGAGGCGGTGCGACACGTTGCCCCCGTTGCCGTGGCAGACGAGCAGCGTGTGCCGCGACCCCTTCACGGGCAGGAACCAGCCGTGGAGCCGCACGCCGTCCTCGGCCCGCAGCTCCACTTCCTCGTACGGCAGGCCCAGGCCGGCCGGTGTCGCGTCGTGCGCCCGCGACGGGAAGTAGATGAGGTGCTTCTCGAAGACCAACAGCAGCCCTCCCGCAACCAACAGCAGGACGAGAATCCGCAGCGCCGCCCGCACCGCCGCCCGCCGCGTCACGACCCGATTATGCAGTCGGCCAGCCTCCCAGGGTCAGCGGGCCGGTGCAGCGACCGCAGCCTGCCGTTCGAGATACGCCACGAGCTGCGGATCGACCGGGGCTTTCGGGTCGAGCGCCTGCGCTTTTGCGATCGCCTCACGCGCGTCACGCCAGCGCTCTTGGCGTGCGAGGACTGCGGCGAGGCGCAGCCAGGCCGAGACCTTCGTGGGCTCGAGCCGCAGCAGCGCGCGGTGTGCCTCCTCGGCGCGCGTGTAGTCGCGCAGGTCCAGGGCGAGGCTTCCGATCGCCTCCCAGCCGGCGGCCCGTGCCGGGTCGAGGCGCACCACCTCCGCGTAGCGCTTGAGCGCCTCGCGCAGGCGTCCGCGCTCGACGAGCAGGGCGGCCGCGCGCGCGTGCGCGGCCACGTCGTCGGGATCGGCCGCCGTCGCCGCGTCGAGGACGCGCAGCGCCCGATCGGGCTGCACCGCGGCCACGTGGCGCTCGGCCAGCTCGCGCAGGAACCCGGCGGCGCCGGCGCCGCCCGCCGTGAGTGCTTGGACTCCGTCGAGGACGCTCGTGACCTCGCCCGCGAGAGCGCCCATCGCCGCGTACTGCGCGGTCGCGTGGCGCGCGGCCTCGGACGGCCGCACTACGGTGCGCCGCGGCGCTATGAACTCCAGGTACGGCTGGTCGTCGGTATTGAGCGGGGTGCCGCGGGGAAAGGCCTGCCGGTCCTCGGCGTGGCGCTCCATCTCCGCGCGGCCCATCGTCCACGTGGCCGCGAGCCCAAGGGCGTCGGGCAGCACCTGCGTCGAGCGCAGCTCGCGGCCGAGGGCGGCGTCTGCGAAGGCGCGCTCGATCCGCGGCCAGACGAGCCGCTGCGGCTCGCTCCCCCCCACCAGCAGCATGTCGGCCCCCAGGCTCTTGATGCCGTCGTCGGGCCCGACGGGCGGCACCAGCCACAGCGAGGCTTGCGGAAACACCGCGAGGAACGTCCGGATCTCGACCTTCAGGTCCGCGGGGTCGAGGTTGTAATAGTGGAACCACTGGGCGAAGAGCCCGCCGGGAGCGAGCCGCGCGCGGGCCGCCTCCAGGAACTCGCGCGTGAACAGGTTCGAGACCCCCGTGATCCACGGATTCGAAGGTTCCGAGACGATCACGTCGAAGGTCTCGCCCGAGCGCAGCAGGTGGTTGCGTCCGTCGCGGAACACGATCCCGAAGCGTGGGTCGCGCCGCAGCGGGTCGAAGAACTGCGGGAAGAAGGGCGCGGCTTCCCAGGTCGCCGGCTCGATCTCGACGCACTCGAGCCGCTCGAGCGGGTGCGCCGCCGCCGCGGCCGCCGTGGCGCCGGCGCCCCAGCCGATCACCAGCGCGCGCTTCGGCCCCACGTGCAGCAGCATTGGGACGTGGGCGATGAACTTCTGCGTCACCACGTCCTCGGTCCCGCTGCCGGCGTCTGTCTTCCCGTTCACCGAGAGGAACCGGTGACCGCCGCTCGACGGCTCCGACACCGCCACCACCGACTCGCGACCCTCGCGATAGAAGAGCAGCTTCCGCTGCTCGCGCAGCCACGCCGCGAGGCGCCACGGCGAGTCGAGCCGGTGGATCCACTCGAGGCCGTAGCGGTGCACGCCGGACGTCATCAGGACCGGGTCCCAGGGCTTCCAGCGC
>CAZVOI010000277.1:0-3065 GCA_964628275.1 uncultured Acidobacteriota bacterium
CCCGCATCGCAACTTCGTCGATTTCTCCCACGTGCCGGTGGTGAAGCGACTCACCCGGCTGCCAGTCGGCATCGACCCCTCGCACTCCGTGGGCCGCCGGGCCGTCGGGCCCGACGGCATCCTGGATATCGCCCATGCCACCGCGCAGGGCGTGATCGCCGGCGCGAACATGGTGCTGGTGGACGTGCACCCCGAGCCGGCCAAGGCGCTCTGCGACGGGCCGCAGGCGCTGCTGCTCGAGGAGTTGCCTCGCTTCCTCGAGGACGTGGCGATCGCCCGGCGCGCCTACGAGGAGCGGCGGCGGCTTGCCGCGCGGGGCTGACCCCGGATCAACTCCGATCCGAGTTTTCGTATTGCGGGCTCCGGCAGACGGTATATGATCCGTGACAGTCACCTGAAAACGCCAAGAACCGAGGGTTTGTCGGGGGGGAAACCCGCCGGCACGACTTTCGCTTACCGACGTGTCAAGCCGTCGTTTCTGCGAGTAAGGAGCTCTAGCATGCGCAGGATTCTCGGAGCCGCCACAGTGGCCCTCGCCCTTCTGGTGTGGGCGCCGCTCGTCTTCGCCCAGCGCACCACGGGCACCATCTCAGGCACGGTGAAGGATGCTTCGGGCGCCGTGTTGCCGGGCGTCGCGGTCGCGATCAGCGGGCCGAACGTCGTCGGATCGCAAGCGTCCACGACCAACGCCCAGGGCTTCTACCGGATCGCGAACGTCCCGCCGGGCGAGTACGTGCTGAGCTTCAACATGAATGGCTTCAAGAGCGTGACGCGGCGCGGCCTGCGGGTCAGCCTCGGCGCCACGATCGAGGAGGACGCCAGCCTCGAGGTCAGCCAGCTCCAGGAGTCGATCGACGTGGTGGCGGAGGCGTCCGTCGTGGACACGACCTCGAACGAAGTGGGCACTAACTTCGGCCGCGACTGGGTCGAGAACGCGCCGGTCCGGCGCAACAGCTTCTTCGACCTGGTGGCGCAGGCGCCCGGCGCGCTGCAGGGCGGCGACGGCAGCGCCCGCACCATGGTCTACGGCTCCTCGTACGACGAGAACTCGTTCCAGGTGGACGGTGTCGACATCACCGACAACTACTTCAACGAGGCGCTCGCCGAACCCAACGTGGACGCGATCCAGGAGGTCGAGGTGCTGTCGCTCGGCGCGCCCGCAGAGTACGGCAACCTGACGGGAGCTGTCTACAATATCGTGACCCGTCAGGGCACCAACGACTTCCACGGCGACGCCAGCTTCTATTGGCAGGGCGACGGGCTCACCTCGGACAACAGCAGTGGTATTACGAACCCCGACGGCAGCTTCCTGAACACCTGCGCCGACGACCCGAACCGGCGTTGCCCGTGGACACGCGATGCCTTCACTGACTTCACGGCTCAGCTCGGCGGGCCGCTGATCAAGGACAAGCTGTGGTTCTTCGCTTCGTACCAGCGGCAGCGCGACTCCTTCTTCGACGTGAGCATTCCGAGTTCGGATGAGCTGTTCCGGGTGCGCGACGTCACGGACCGCTACTTCGGGAAGCTGAACTGGCAGCTCAGCCCAAAGCACAAGCTGGTCGCGACCTTCCACCTCGACGACGGGCATAGGGACAACGGCCTGAGCCTCAACTCGGCGCCCTCCACCGCCTGGACGCGCTATGGCAAGACGCCGACGCCCGGAATCGCGTATACGGGCGTGCTCTCCGACAAGACCGTGCTCGACGTGCGCTACTCGGGCTTCTACGGCAAGGTCAGCGGCGCCCCCACCGATCCCAACCAGCCGAAGGACCTAACCCGCTTCATCGACAACGACACTGGCCTGATCTCGGGCGGGCACTACTACTGGTACGAGCTGGATCCGAAGCGGAACACGGCGACGGCCAAGCTCTCGCACCTGGCCGACAACTTCCTGGGCGCCAGCCACGACTTCAAGTTCGGCGTCCAGTACTCCGACGCGGTGGCCAAGGGCATCTACGGCTACAACGATCTCGTCTACACCTACAGCTTGAGCAGCCCGGGCTACGGCTATGGCATCGCGCGCACGCCGTTCAGCTACAGCGGCAACAGCCGCAACATCGGAGTGTTTTTCGACGACACGGTCCGCGTGAACGACCGACTCTCGCTCAACCTCGGAGTGCGCTGGGACTATAACAAGGCCTATTCGGCCAAGCAGGACGAACTCAACGATCAGGAACAGCCGACGGGAGTCGTGTTCCCGCAGACTGATTTCTACACCTGGAAGCAGTTCTCGCCGCGGCTCGGCTTCAACCTGAAGCTGACGGCCGACGGCCGGACCGCACTCAAGGGCCACTGGGGCCGCTATCACCGTGCCGCGGCCACGGGCGAGTATGCCAACGTGATCGGGCCGAATGTGAAGCCGTACTTCGCGGGCGGGTACGACACGCTCACCAACGAGTTCCTCGATCTCACTCAGATCTCGAGCAACGCGAACCTCAGCGTCGATCCGGACTACAAGAGTCCTTACACGGACCAGTACATCCTGAGCCTCGAGCGAGAGCTGGTCCCGGGCCTCGGCGGGTTCGTGAACTACGTGCACAAGACGGGGGGCGACATCGCGGCCTGGGAGGAGACCCAGGGCACGTACGTCCAGATCCCCTTCACGGACAATCTCGGCGACACTGCGACGGGGCAGACGTTCCAGATCTTCCAACTGACCTCCGATCCTGCGGATCGGCAGTTCCGGATCAACAACGACGAGAGACACCGGAGCAGCGTCAATGCCGTCAGCTTCGGCGTGACGCGCCCGATGAAGAACAATCTCTCCTTCAACGCCTCAGCCACCTGGTTGCGCGCGACGGGCACGCTCCAGGAAGGCCAGGGCGGCGCCGGCGAGCAGGGCTCCGGAGTCGGCATCACGCAGCGCGGCGGGCTGCAGTTCCGCAACTTCGGCCGCAACCCCAACCAGTTCGTCAACGCTGATGGGCGCCTGCGCAGCGACGTCGAGTGGCAGATCAAGTCGCAGGTCGTCTACCAGCTGCCGGCCGGCTTCCTCGTCTCCGGCGCCCTCTCGTACCGCAGCGGAGCCTGGTTGATTCGGCGCTACCGGGTGCCCGGCTCGATCA
>CAZVOI010000278.1:0-1591 GCA_964628275.1 uncultured Acidobacteriota bacterium
CGCCTGAGGTGTCTCGTCTCGCATACCGCCAGAGCAGCGCGGCAGTGCGGTCCGCTGCGCCGGCCAACGGTGAATTGCTTTTGTTTTTGTCCCTTCGCACAGGTCTTTGCGCGCGAAACAGAGCGCGGTCATTCGAAAACCGCTCGCTCGCCAGTCGGGTTATCGACGGGCTTGGGACGGATCGCGGTGAACGTGAGTAGGAGCTTTATATGACCAACCTGAAAACCATTTCCGCGATCCAGCCGCGCCTCACCGAAATTGCTTTCTGCGGCTGGCTCGGACAGGCGGAAACCAACGACGTCCTCGTCTATCACCGCGGCTTCCTCGCCCTCGATGCCAGTTCCTTCAGCCGGACGCTCGGGGAGCCGGAACGCAAGGAACTCTGCCGGGTTGCGCGTCGCGCCTGGTGGGCGGCCGAGCGGGGATTGGTTCACCTGCTTCAGCGCCGAAACGGGCCGGACGATTTCACCTATCTGGCGATCGCGCGGGCGCGGCCAAAACTCCTCCCCGTATCGCTGTCGTCGCTTCTTCTGATGGAGGCCGCGTGATGCTGGACCGGCAAGCCACCCTTCCGTCTCACCATCAACGCCGAGGAATCAAAATGACCATCTCCGCCACGCTCACCGCCGTCCGAAAGCGCCATTACGCGCTCGACGCCTTGCCCGACACGATCGCCATCCCAGCGCTTGGCGCGCGGCGGGATGCCGTCGTCAAGCCGATCGACGACGCCACGCTCGATGACTTGGCCTTCGCGGTGCGCGGGATCGAAGCGGAGTTCAACGCGGTCGGCGACCGGCTGCATGCATTGCGCAAACTCTATGGGCTCGCGAGGCAGGCCGGCGCGTTGGGTGCTGACCGCGCCGTCGACGCGATCTCCAGCGACACGGGAGGCCGCTAATGGCTCTCCGCATAGTCAGCGCCGACGAACGCCTGTCCAAGGCCGGCGCCAAGACCACCATGGCGATCTTCGGGCCGAGCGGCGTCGGCAAGACCTCGCTCCTGAAGACGCTGCCGCCGGCCGAAGCGCTGTGCATCGATCTCGAGGCAGGCATGAAGTCGGTCCAGGACTGGCCGGGCGAGAGCATTCCGGTGCGGACCTTTGCCGACGCCATCGACATCGGCTGTCTCGTCGGCGGCGTCAATCCGGCCGCCGACCCCAACGGCTTCTTCTCGGAGGGACATTACCAGCACCTCAGCCAGACCTATCCCGATCTGGTCCAGATGATCGCCGGCAAGCGGATCATCTTTCTCGACAGCATCACGGATCTGACGCGCCAGGCGATGGCCTGGGCCCGGACGCGGCCGGAAGCCTTTTCGGAGAAGAACGGCAAACCGGATTCCCGCGGCGCGTACGGCCTGTTGGCCCGCGAGGTCATCGGCCTGCTGAAGCATCTGCAGCACGCGCCTGGCAAGACGGTGATCTTCGTCGGGATTCTCGAACGCATTACCGACGAGTTCAATCGCACGACCTGGCAGCCGCAGATGGAAGGCGGCAAGGCGGGCCGCGAACTTCCTGGCATCGTCGATCAGGTCATCTCGATGAGCCTGTTCGCCGCCGATGAAGACAACTGGCGGCATGAGCCCGAGCGCG
>CAZVOI010000279.1:0-1721 GCA_964628275.1 uncultured Acidobacteriota bacterium
TTCAATACCATGACCTCCGCGGCGGCGACAGGCGGCATGGGCGATGTGGCGATACTGAATATCACTATCCTTCCGCAAAAATGGGGAAACTTCCTGATCGGGCCTCTGGCGAGTTTTGGCAGCAACAAGGGCACTGACGTCGATACCTTCGCGCTGGGTCCGTCGATCGGCGCCGTGCTGAAGCACGGGAAATGGACGTACGGTTTCCTGAATCAAAATCTGTTCAGTTTTGGCGGCGATATCAAGATCTCGCAGCTTCAGCCGATCCTGGCCTACACGGTGAACAAGAAGGTGAGCCTGGCGCTGGGTGATTGGCAAAACACGATCGACTGGAACAAGAAGAAGTTCGTTGCCGTGCCGTTGAGTTTTCAGGTCAACTACATCGGCGGGATCGGGAAACAGCCGATCCGGTATTTCATCAACCCGCAGTACAACCTGATCAACGAGTCTGGCCAGCGCAAATGGTCGATCGCCGCCGGATTTGCGCTGCTCCTGTTGTAGGAAGGTAGCCGCGTGCGGGTCGATCAATGAGATTCAACCAGGAGACACGAAATTGAGAAGCTCGAGACGGTGGGTGACAAGGTCGGGGTGGGCCGCTGTGGCGGTGGTGACGTGGCTGGGCGCGAGCCCGGCCCACGCCCAGGTCGGCGTGGCGGCCGCGGACGACGGCGGGTGGCACTTCGACGTGTCGCTCCCCGGCTGGGTGGCCGGCCTCAAAGGCACGGTCTCCTTCAAGGGCCTTCCGGAGCAGCCGGTGGAGGCCTCGTTTTCCGACGTCCTCAAGAACCTCGACATGGGCGTCGTCGGCCACTTCGAGGGCAGGAAGGGGCGCGCGGGGTTCGGGACGGACATCCTGTACTTCAACCTGGGAGCGGATCTCGCCACGGACCAGCCGGTCCTCGGGCGGCTCGGCCTTCAGGCCGACATCCGGCAGGCCCAGTGGGAGAACTTCGGCTTCCACCGCCTGGCGAAGGGCGACGCGGAGACCGGCAATCCGGGCTTCGCCGACGTGCTCGTGGGCATCCGCTACACAGGCATCAACGTTCAGATCAAAGGCAACGACTTCGAAGGGACGAAGCGCACGTTCGACTGGGTCGACGGGATGCTCGGGTTGCGCGGCTACGCGCCTCTCGGCAAGAAGGCCGGCCTGCGTGCGCGGGGGGACATCGCCGGCTTCGGATCCGACTTCACCTGGCAGCTCGAAGGGGACCTGACCTACAGGGCCTCCGAGCGCTGGAGCTTCGAGGCCGGCTACCGGTACATGGACATAGACTACGACAAGGGCTCAGGCGTGGACCGCAAGGTCTACAAGATCGCCACCAAGGGGCCGCTCGTGGTCGTCCACTACGCGTGGTGAGCATGGGAGGCAGAGTCATGGCACGACACCCTTGGCTCGTCGGGCCCGCGATGATGACCCTGGCGCTGGTCGCGTCGGAGGGCCTCGCCCAGACCGCTTCGGAAGCCGCAGCGCCGACCAGCACCGGCGCTTTCACCGACGTGCCCGACCGTTACCGCATCGAGCTCTCTGCCTTCCGGCTAGGCTCCAACACCAACTTGCGACTCAACAATGGAAGCGGTGGCGGGAGTGACGTCGACTTCGAGAACAGCTTGGAAGTGCCCGACACCTCGACACGCGGCTACCTCGAGGGCTCCTGGCGGATCTCGCGACGCCATCAGCTCAGCCTGGGTTGGTTTCGCAACCGCCGGGAAGGTCCCGGCAA
>CAZVOI010000280.1:0-14891 GCA_964628275.1 uncultured Acidobacteriota bacterium
CGCTTCTTGAAGCTCTCCCGCTCCTCGCCCGTCAAGCGTTGCCGCAGGTGCTCGGAGATCTTCTGCGAGATGTCGTCCTGAACGGTCAGGAGGTCCGTCACCTTCTGGTCGTGCTGTTCACCCCAGAGGCGGCTCCCGTCGCGGGTATCCACCAGCTCCGTGGTGATCGACAGCTCGTTGCCCCGCTGCAAGATGCGGCCGGTCAGGATGGCGGCCACCGGCAGCTCGCGTGCCACTTCCTGTAGGTCGACCGTCTTGCCCTTGTAGCGCAGCACCGAGCTGAAGGCGATCACCTTGAGCTTCGGCATGCGCGACAGGCTGCCGATCACGCTCTCCGTGACGCCGTCGCTCAGGTACTCCGTCTCCGGGTCGCCCCCCACGTTGGTGAAGGGCAGCACCGCAATCGAGTCGATGCTTTGCGTACGGCTCGCGAAGAATCGAGCGCCCACGAGCCCGAGCGCCAGGACGGCGGCCGCCGCCGCAAGCCCGAGAAGCCAACGCCGCAAGCCCGTCTTCGGGCGCGGAGTCCGCTCGGGAGTGAAGGAGCCCGACTGGATGGCTTCCAGGACGGCGCGTACCTCGCTGCCGCGCTGGTAGCGCTCCCCCGGCTCCTTGGCCAGGCAGCGCTCGATCACCGAGCGCAGACCCGCGGGCACGCTCGCCGGCAAGGGCCGCGGCGGCTGCTCGAGAATCGCCGACGTCACCTCGAACTTCGTCTTGCCCTGAAAGGGCCGATCCCCCGTGGCCAGCTCGTAGAGCAGCACCCCCAGGGCCCACACGTCCGTCCGCGTGTCGGCCGCCCGGCCTCGCAGCACCTCCGGGGACAGGTAGTGCAGGGTGCCCACGATCTGGCCCGCTTCGGTCAGCGAGTCGGCAGCACGGGTGGGCTCTTCCGCCAGCTCTTCAGTGGGTAGGCGCTTGGCCAGGCCGAAGTCCAGCACCTTGACCCGTCCCTCCGGGGTCACGATCACGTTGTGGGTCTTGAGGTCGCGGTGGACGATGCCTCGGTCGTGGGCGTGAGCCAGGGCGTCGGCGATCTGGATCCCGTAGCGGACGACGGCATCCGGCAGAAGGCCGCTGGCCAGGCCCTCGCTCAAGGGCCGGCCCTCCACGTACTCCATGACGATGTAGGCCTGGCCGTTGTCTTCCCCGACCTCGTGCACGGTGCACACGTGGGGATGGTTGAGGGCGGAGGCGGTCCTGGCCTCGCGCAGGAAGCGGGCGCGCGCAGTGGGATCGCCGAGCATCCGCTCGCCCAGCACCTTGATCGCCACGCTTCGTTCGAGAGTGGTGTCGTGGGCACGGTAGACGACACCCATCCCGCCCGCCCCGAGCAGCGCTTCGATCCGATAGTGGCCGAGCGTCTGGCCGATCATGGGCGCCTCAGGGCGGGATACCGAGTCGCTTCACCAGATCGGAGAAGCGTGGATCGGAGCGCAGACTCTCGAAGTCCGGGTCGGTCTTGATGTAGTTGAGCCAGGGCGAGCGCTCGGCGTAGGCCTTCTCCAGCCACACGAACGCCTCGTCCTTCTCCCCGAGCTTCGCGCAGGCGGCTGCGAGCCTGGGCGGCGGGACATAGGTGCTCTTCGCCGCTTCCTTCAGTGAGTCGAGAGTCGACTGGTAGAGCTGGCGCATCACCGTCTCGAAACCGAGCGCCCGGAAGTCCTCGCCCAGGGCCTCGGCGCTCTCCTTGTCCCCGGCGAAGAGGAAGGCCTGCTGCAGCTCGGCGATCGCCTCCTCGTGCATCTCCTGTCGCGCGTACACGTCGTGGAGCATCTCGTGAACCGGGCCATAGCTCGGATCGAGGTCGAGGGTCTTCTTGAGCTGCTCGATGGCCAGGTGATACCGGCCGGCCCAGGCGTACGTCACACCCAGCTGCTTGTTGGTCTCGATCCCCAGGGGATCGAGACCCAGTGCTCGCTTGCCCTCGGCGATGGCCTCGTCCCAACGCCCCCTTTGGCGCAGACCATTCACGTGGAAGCGGCGAAGGAGCGGGTTCTCGGGGTCGAGGGCGAGGGCCCTCTGGCGGTCTTCCTCCGCCCCCACGCGGTCCCCTCTCCACAGCTTCAGAACGCCGCGCGCATAGAGCGCCTCTCCCAAGCCCTGATCCAGGGCCAGGGCCCTGGTCGCCGCGGCCTCCACGTTGCGGTAGCCCTCTTCCGGACGCAGGTACCCCTCCACGGTCATCGGGATGTACACCATGGCCAGACCAGCGTAGGCCGGAGCGTACGCCGGGTCCTTCTCGATCGCCCGCTTGTAGAACTCGATGGCCTTCTGGTAGCCCTCCGAGGTGAACTTGTTCTGGTAGTAGCGACCCTTCAGGCAGAAGTCGTACGCCTCGCTGTTCTCGGTGTAGCGCTTCGGGACGGGGCTCGTCCCCGGGTCGTCCAGCCGATGGCGAAGCCGGGTGGCCAGCTCGCTCGAGATCTCGTACTGCACGGTCGGGAGGGTCGCGGTCTTCACTTCAAATTGGCGACCCCACAGATGAGTCTTGTCCCTGGTATCGATCAGCTCGGTCGTCAGCGAGAGATGATCACCCTTCGGCGTGACCCGCCCGATCACCATGGCCGCCACCCCCAAGTCGCGGACGACTTCCTGGGGGTCGACGCTGCGGCCCTTGTAGCGAAGGACCGACCCGAAGGCGATGACCTTGAGCCCGGGGATGCGCGACAGGCTGCCGATGAGGCTTTCGGTGACGCCGTCGCTCAGGTACTCCGTTTCCGGGTCGCCCCCCACGTTGGTGAAGGGCAGCACCGCGATCGAGTCGATGCTTTGGGTACGGCTCGCGAAGAATCGAGCGCCCACGAGCCCGAGAGCCAGGACGGTGGCGGCCGCGGCACCCGAGAGAAGCCAGCGGCGCCAGCCGGGCTTCGGGCGTGGAGTCCGCTCGGGAGTGAAGGAGCCCGACTGGATGGCGTCCAGGACGGCGTGCACCTCGCTGCCGCGCTGGTAGCGCTCGCCCGGCTCCTTGGCCAGGCAGCGCTCGATCACGGAACGGAGACCCGCCGGCACGCTCTCCGGCAGCGGCCGCGGCGGCTGCCCCAGAATCGCCGACGTCACCTCGAACTTCGTCTGGCCCCTGAAGGGCCGATCCCCCGTGGCCAGCTCGTAGAGCAGCACACCCAGGGCCCAGACGTCCGTGCGCGTGTCCGCCGCACGGCCCCGCAGCACCTCCGGAGCCAGGTAGTGCAGCGTGCCCACGATCTGGCCCGCTTCGGTCAGCGAGTCGGCGGCACGGGTGGGCTCTTCCGCCAGCTCTTCGGCGGGCAGGCGCTTGGCCAGGCCAAAGTCGAGCACCTTGGCCCGGCCTGCGGGCGTGATGATCACGTTGTTCGTCTTGAGATCGCGGTGCACGATGCCGCGCTCGTGCGCGTGCGCCAGCGCATCGGCGATCTGGATCCCGTAGCGGACCACGGCATCCGGCAGGATCCCCAAGGCCAGCACGTAGTTCAGGGGCCGGCCCTCGACGTGCTCCATGACGATGTAGGCCTGACCGTTCTCCTCGCCTACCTCGTGCACGGTACAGATGTTGGGATGGTTGAGCGCGGAGGCGGTCCTCGCCTCGCGCAGAAACCGCGCGCGCGCGTTGGGCTCGTCGAGCATCCGCTCGCCCAACACCTTGATCGCAACGCTTCGTTCGAGGGTGGTGTCGTGGGCACGATAGACGACACCCATCCCGCCAGCCCCGAGCTGCGCGTCGATCCGATAGTGGCCGAGCGTTTGGCCGATCATCGAGGCACCCGATCCCGTCACATACCGAAGCCGACCCGCCGCACGAGGTCGGCGAAGCGCGGATCGGACCGGAGGGCTTCGAATGCGGGATCGTTGGCCATATAAGCCATCCAGGGAGACCGCTCCTCGTAGGCCTTCTCGAGCCAGGCGAAGGCACGCTCCTTCTCGCCCAGGATTGTGTGGAGCTGGGCGAAGCCCATCGGAGAGACGTAAGCCTCCTTCGACACCTCCTCGAACAGGGTAAACTGCTTCCGGGCCAGCGCCCGGATGCCCTTCTGATAGCCCTCTGCCGTGCCCTCGGTGCCAAGAATGTCGGCCGCCTCGTCGTCCCCGGCCAGCACCAGCGACCGTCGCTTCGCCGCCAGGGCTTCCTGAAACAGCCCCTTGCGGGCGAGAGCCTCCGACAAGGCGTCGTGGGCCCCCGCCGCGTTCGGTTCGATCTCCAGCGTCTTGCGGAATTGCTCGATGGCTTCGTCGTAGCGCTTTGCCCAGTAGTAGATCTGGCCCAGGTTGGTATTCGTTTCCACAGAGAGCGGATCGAGCTCCAGTTCCCGCTTCATCATCTGGATGGCCTGCTCCCAGCGCCCGAGATTCCGCAGGTACCTGGCGTAGGAGCGGCGTGTCTGGGTCAGCGCCGGGTTCAGGTCGAGCGCGCGCTGGAACTCCTTCTCGGCCGCAGGCCAACGCCAGTCCGAGGAGTTCGACACGGCCATCGCCAGGTGGGCTTCGGCCAACGTGTCGTCGATGGCGAGCGCCTTGGCGAGCGCAGCCTGCGCCTGCTCATGGCCTTCGTTCGGGGGCAGCAGGCCCTCGATGGTCATGGCCGCGAGCGTATGGCCAGACCCGGCGTAGGCCAGGGCGTAGTTGGGATCCTTGTCGATGGCCTGCTGGTAGTACGCGAGGCTCTTCTCGTAGCCCTCGGGCGTGAACTGCTCCCAGTGATAGCGGCCCTTGAGGTAGAGCTGGTACGCCTCGGCGTTGTCCGTGTATCGCTTCTTGAAGCGCTCCCGCTCCTCGCCAGTCAAGCGTTGCCGCAGGTGCTCGGAGATCTTCTGCGAGATGTCGTCCTGCACAGCCAGCAGGTTCGTCAGCTTCTGGTCGTACTGTTCACCCCAGAGGCGGCTCCCGTCACGGGTGTCCACCAGCTCCGTGGTGACCGACAGCTGGTCGCCGCGCTGCAGGATCCGGCCGGTGAGGATGGCGGCCACCGGCAGCGCGCGGACGACTTCCTGCGGATCGACCGTCCTTCCCTTGTAGCGCAGCACCGAGCTGAAGGCGATGACCTTGAGCTTCGGGATGCGTGACAGGCTTCCGATCACGCTCTCCGTGACGCCGTCGCTCAGGTACTCCGTGTCCGGATCGCCTCCCACGTTGGCGAAGGGCAGCACCGCGATGGAGTCGATGCTTTGCGTACTGCCCGTGAAGAAGCGAGTGACCACGAGGCCGAGCGCCAGAACGGCGGCTGCGGCCGCGCCCCAGAGAAGCCATCGCCGCCAGCCGGTTCTCGAGCGTGGGTCCGGCTCGGCGGTGAAGGAGCCTGATTGGATGGCTTCCAAGACGGCGCGCACCTCGCTGCCGCGCTGGTAGCGCTCACCCGGCTCCTTGGCCAGGCAACGCTCGATCACGGAACGAAGACCCGCGGGCACGCTCTCGGGCAGCGGCCGAGGCGGCTGCTCGAGAATCGCCGACGTCACCTCGAACTTCGTCTGGCCTCGAAACGGCCGATCCCCCGTGGCCAGCTCGTAGAGCAGCACCCCCAGGGCCCAGACGTCCGTCCGCGTGTCGGCCGCCCGGCCCCGCAGCACCTCGGGGGACAAGTAGTGCAGGGTACCCACGATCTGGCCGGCTTCGGTCAGCGAGTCGGCGGCGCGGGTGGGCTCTTCCCCCTGCTCTTCGGTGGGCAGGCGCTTGGCCAGGCCGAAGTCCAGTACCTTGGCCTGTCCCTCCGGGGTCACGATCACATTGTGGGTCTTGAGGTCGCGGTGGACGATGCCTCGGTCGTGGGCGTGAGCCAAGGCGTCGGCGATCTGGATCCCGTAGCGAACGACGGCATCCGGGAGGAGGCCGGCGGCCAGGCCCTCGCTCAAGGGCCGGCCCTCCACGTACTCCATGACGATGTAGGCCTGACCGCTATCTTCCCCGACCTCGTGGATGGTGCAAACGTGGCGATGGTTGAGGGCGGAGGCGGTCCGCGCCTCGCGCAGGAAGCGCGCGCGCGCGGTGGGCTCGCCGAGCATCCGCTCGCCCAGAACCTTGACGGCCACGCTGCGTTCGAGGGTGGTGTCGTGGGCCCGGTAGACGACACCCATCCCGCCAGCCCCGAGCTGCGCTTCGATCCGATAGTGGCCGAGCGTCTGGCCGATCATGGGGTGGCCTCGAGTGGGCCATCCTAGGCCGATGCTCGGCCGCGCGTCAACGAGACGCGATCACATCTTCTCGAGGTCGATGCTTCCCGTCTGCGGGATGTCGCAGTTGACGGCGGCGTAGGTCCCCGAGAGCATCCGCCCTGTGCGCGTGGCGTCAAGGCGGTAGGAGCAGGGGCCTTGCGACGTCATGATCAGGGAGATCGCGTCACCGGCCACAGTGCCACTGACCGAGCCGTTGTTGTTGTACTTGGCCCGGCCCGCGAAGGTCTGAAACACGGCCTCCCAAGACCCCTGCAGCGCGGCGCCCGCCTGGTTGAGGGTCAGGTTCCCTCCGCCCTGACCGCCCAGGCTGTCCTTGAAGGCCCCGGTCCAGACACCGTTCAGGGAATCGTCGTCACTGCCGCAGCCCTGTAACCCGAGCAGGGCGACCGCGAGGATGGCCCGTGTGACCCGGCTCCGGAGCATCGGCTAGAAGCCAGGCGCTAGCATCGGTGCCGGGGATTCCGGCGCCGACATCCGGCGGAGCACCTGGCGCGGGGAGAAGCCGAGCGTCACACCCAGCGTGAACTGCGCCTTGATCGCATGATCATTCCGCCCGGCCACCGTGGTCATGTACATGACAAAGACGTCGACGGTGGGGGCGGCCAGGAAGTCGATCCCGCCACCCACGCCGAGCAGGTCCGAGCGTGTGACTCGAACGTGGTTGTGAAACTCCGCGGCGGTCCAGGTGGGAACTATCGCCGGGTTGAGCTCGCCCCCGCCGTGGGTCTTCTGGCCCATCCCGAGCACGAAGAGCTGCACGGAAGGCGTGACGAAGTAGCCGATCTGCAGGTCCAGGTTGCTGCGGTCGTGGAAGACCCCTCCGATCCTCTCGGCGAACGCGTAGGAGTAGCGCCCCTGGACGTAGGCCTGCGGCAGGAACGGGTCGAGACGCCGCCCGAAGCCTGTGCCGACCAGGAGCTGCTTGACGCGGGCCCCCGTGATCGCGTGTCCGAAATACTCGTAACGGCGGCTGGGCAGGATCCCGGCTACGAAGGGCGTCAGGGCGAAGGGGCTGGTGAGGACGTTGTACCGCAACTCGATCCGCAGGTCTGTCAGCGTGCCGTGGAACGACCGGTCGTCCACGGGATACATGTGCGGGTTGTTGCCTTCGTACTTCGCCGTCACGTACGGCAGGTTGAGCTTGACCCCCAGGCGGTCCGTGATGCTGTAGCCCAGGTCGGCGAGCGCGGTGTGGGAAAAGATCTGGCCCTGGCTTCTCCGCTCGCCATCGTAGAAGTAGTGGTCCTTCACCAGGGTGTGGCCGTAGCTCAGCGAGAACCAGGCCTCACCCTTCGGGGGCAGCCAGGCCTGCGCAAAGCCGAGGGATGCCATCGTCAGATGACAGCCGACAGCTGCCGCGACGACAAAGCCGGGCTTCTGCAGCCGCTGCATCGCTGGTCCCGCGACCCGCCTACTGGGCCTGGCTGGGCTTTGCTGCGCTGCTCTTGACCCTCTGCGCCATCGCTTCGTCGATCGCCGACAACGGGTCCTTGCTGGGGGCGTTCATGGCGCAGCCGTACTGGTTCTTCGCAGTCGCGAGTTCCGCGGCAGTCGGCCGATAGAGCACGGGCACGACTACAGGGCCCGACGGCTCGTCGGCTACCTGCTTCTCCAGGCCCGGGCTGTCCTTGATGTCGCCCAGGACGAGGTCGTAGCGCTTCGACTTGAGGGCTTGGTCGAGCTGCCCGGCGCTGTCCACCTTCCTGACCTTGTGGCCGGCCTGCAGGAGGCGGGCCTCGAGCTGAACGTCCTTGGCGGCCGCGGGCATCCGCGACGTCGGGTTCATGTAGATGAGGATCGAAGCCGGGTGGACGGCACGCGCCCGCGAGTAGCGGACGCCTTTGCCGACCACCAGGAACTTGTCGCCGCAGGCCCGGGCGTCGGGGCTGCACATGAGCGCCGCTGCGCCGAGCAGGGGCAGAAGTGTCGAGCGCTTGGTCATCTCGCGCCTCCCTCTCTAAGGGACACACACAGCCAACTTGCCGTTCTCGTGAGTCGGAGAACGGTCCGCAAACTGAGCTGTCGCGTTTATCCTGAACACGGACGCTACGCCTCCCCGTAGGCCCCGTCAAGAGAAAACCGCGCCCGCGGAAGTGATATCACGTGGACCGAAGAATTCCCGAAGAACTCCCCGATACCTAGCCGCTCTCGGTGGTGTCCAGCCGGCTGGGTGTGCGCTCGAAGACCATCGCGACCGGGCCAATCTCGATCGTGTCGCCGTCCGACAGGTCCGCCGCGGCTTCGATTCGGCGGCCGTTCAGGAACGTCCCGTTCCGGCTCCGCAGGTCCTCGAGGGTGACGCGCTCGCCCAGAACTACGATCCGGGCGTGGCGACGGGATGCCCGGGTGGACTCGATCATCACACCCACATCTGGCGCGCGTCCCAGGAGGTTCTCGCCCTCGAAAAGGGGGTAGCGCCGGCGACCCGAGGCGAGGCGGCAAGAGGAGGAGCTTGGCCACGAGGGCTCGGCCGCTGCTTGCTCGACGAATGCGTAGCCGAAGCCGTGGACCGTCCGAAGGAAGCGTGGTCGGCGCGCGTCGTCACCCAAGGCCGCTCGCACCTCGTTCACGAGCCGGGCGACGCTCGCCCCGGAGACAGCGGCGCCCTGCCACAGCTTGGCGCGGATCTCGTCCCTGGAGACGGCCCGGGAGCGCTCGGCCACGAGCAGCTCCAGCAACTGCAGGGCTTTGGGCGATATCCGCGCGGGCTGTGTACCCCGGCGCAGCTCCCGGCGCGACGAATCGAGGACAAACTCCCCAAAAGAGATTGGCAAGCGAAATCCTTTGAGCCCTACAATAGTCGAAATGCTGACCTGGGCGGTGCTGGCTACGCTGCTTTCGGGGGACGTGCCGGAGCCCCTCGCGATCGGCGCAGTCGTTCCCGACTTCGGCGTCACGCCAATCGAAGCCAGCCCGTTCCGCCTCACGCAGGCGACGGCCACGCACTCTGCCGTCGTGATCGTGTTCTTCTCGGTGCTCTGCCCCTACTCGAACGCCGGCGACAAGCACCTGCTCGAGCTGAACGCCGAGTATCAGCCGCGGGGCGTCCTGTTCCTGGGTATCGACAGCAACCGGACGGAGTCGCTCGAAGAGATTGCCGCGCACGCGCGCACGAGCCGCACGCCTTACCCCGTGATGAAGGATGCGGGGAACCGGATCGCCGACCAGCTCGGCGCGCGCGTCACCCCCGAGGCTTTCGTGATCGACCGCGAAGGCCGGCTGCGCTACCGGGGACGCGTGCGCTCGAAGCAGGGCTCGACCGACCTCCGGGACGCCATCGACGCCGTGGTGGCGGGACGACCGGTGAAGACGCCGGTCGCCAAGGCGTTCGGCTGCTTCATCGTCCGCGAGTGAGGGCGGCCCGGCCGGAAGCGCCGACACCCTCGCCGCTCGCTGTCCGTCTCAGCCCAGGTTCGCGGCGGCGAACTCCCGGTTGATGAGCTTGTCCAGAACGGCGATGACGTAGTCCGGGCGCTTGTTGCGATAGTCGATGTAGTAGGCGTGCTCCCAGACGTCGATCGTGAGCAGCGGCTTCTTGGCCGGGTTGGTGAGCGGGGTCTCGGCCATCGGGGTCTGCTCCAGCTTCAGCTTGCCGCCCTCGAGCACGAGCCAGGCCCAGCCGCTGCCGAACTGCGTGACCGCCGTCTTGGCGAGCTCTTCCTTGAACTTCGCGAAGTCGCCGAAGTCGGACTGGATCATCGACAGCAGCTTGCCGGTGGGCTGGCCGCCGCCTTTCGGGCTGAGGCTCTTCCAGTAGAAGCTGTGGTTCCAGACCTGGGCCGAGTTGTTGAAGAGGCCCTTCTTATCGGGCTTGCCGGCGGTCGCCTTGACGATGTCCTCGAGCGACGCCGTGGCGAGCTCCGTGCCCGCGATCATCCGATTGGTGGCGTCGACATAGGCCTTGTGGTGCTTGCCGTAGTGGAACGAGATCGTCTCCTGCGAGATGTGCGGGGCGAGATCGCTCTCGCCCCAGGGCAGGGGCGGCAGCGGGATCGTCGGGGCGGGGGCCAGGGCCTGCAGGCTGCCCGGCCCGGCGTGAGCGGCTTGGCCCGCGGCCGCCACGGCGACGGCCACGAAGCTGCGTCTCGTCACGGTCAGGGGATCGCGATCTTCGGCCATGCGCGTCAACTCCTTCACTCTGTAGACACAGCCTATCGCGTTTCGACCGGCGATCCCAAGAACTCCCGGAACTCAGGTTGCGGCTGAGGCTCGAGCACTCAACTCGTCCTGAAACGAGTGGACCCTCCTCTTCTATGCGGCGAGCACCACCCGGTAGCGTGCCTGCCCTTTGCGAACGGCCTCGAGCGCTGCGTTGGCCTCCGCCAGCGGCCGGAGCTGGATCTTCGGCGCGACCCCGTGCCGCGCCGCGAACGCGAGCGCCTCGCGCACGGCCGGCCGGCCGCCGATCGCGCTCGTGGTCACGGTGAGCTGGCGGCCGAGGATGGCGCCAGCGTCGAGCTTCAGCGGCTCGTCCGGCGCGCCGACCAGGCACAGCACCCCGTTCGGGCGCAGCGTGCGGAGCAGTCCCTTCCAGTCCGGCGGGAGGAACGTGGTCGAGAGCACGAAGTCCAGGGTCCCCGCCGCTGCGCGCAGCGCTTTCGGCTCGCGCATGGCGATGAAGCGGTGCGCGCCGAACGAGAGGGCCTCGGCTTCCTTCTTCGGGTTTGTCGAGATGGCCGTCACCTCGCAGCCCATCGCACGCGCGAACTGCAGCGCCAGGTGCCCGAGGCCGCCGATCCCGACCACCCCGACCCGCATCGACGGGCGTACCCAGCGGCTGAGCGGCGCGTACACCGTGACGCCGCCACAGAGCAGAGGCGCCGCGCTTTCGG
Source organism: uncultured Acidobacteriota bacterium (assembly GCA_964628275.1). GTDB lineage: Bacteria > Acidobacteriota > Vicinamibacteria > Fen-336 > Fen-336 > CAZVOI01. Next base: position 10,973 of record CAZVOI010000280.1, read on the forward strand.
ACGCCAGCGCGTCGGGAATCGGAAACGCGAAACGACCGTCGACCCGGATCCGATCGGCGAAGCCCCCGTGCTGGTCGATGCAGGTGGCCACCTCGCTCGCGCACAGGTTTTCCTGGCCCGAGATGCACCACTCGCACTCCAGGCAGGAGCTGCGCTGCCAGCCGACGCCGACGCGCTGTCCGTTGGTCAGGTGCCGCACCTCGGGCCCGGCAGCGGTGATCGTCCCGACGATCTCGTGGCCGGGCACCATCGGGTAGCGCCCCACGCTGCCCCAGTCCCCGTCGACCAGATGCACGTCGCTGTGGCAGATCCCGCAGTGGCTGATGCGGATCTCCACGTCGTGGGGGCCGAGCGGCTCGGGCTCGTAGACGAAGCGTTTGAGCGCGCCCTGCTCGCGGTGGGCAGCCCAAGCGTGGAATCCCATGATTGCGGGCATCGTAGCGAGGCGCGCTTGCGCCGTCCAGTACCGGCAGGAGCGCAGCAGTCGAGGCACGCGCCGGTTAAGATTCCGCATGCCTGCTGCGACGCTGACACGGGAAGGCGCCGCCGCGCTCGACGCGCAGGACGAGCTCGCGTTCCTGCGCGACGAGTTCTTCCTGCCCACAGGCGTCGTCTACCTCGACGGCAACTCGCTCGGGGCGCTGCCGCGCGCGGCGCTGGCGCGCGTGCGCGAGGTGCTGGAGCGCGAGTGGGGCGAGGGCCTCGTCCGCAGCTGGAACACGCACGGTTGGATCGACCTGCCGGCGCGCGTGGCTGCGCTGCTGGCTCCGCTCGTCGGCGCCGCGGCCGACGAGGTGGCCGTGGCCGACTCCACGTCGGTCAACCTGTTCAAGCTGCTCGCGGGCGGCTTGCGGCTGCGGCCCGGCCGGAAGGTGATCCTGTCCGAAGAGGAGAACTTCCCCACCGACCTCTACGTGGCCCAAGGGCTGTCCGCCCTGCTCGACCGAGTGACGCTGCGGCTCGTACCGCGCGCGGGCCTCGCCCGAGCTCTCGACGAGAGCGTGGCGGTTCTGATGCTCACGCACGTCGATTTCCGGACGGGATCGCTCCACGACATGCCGGAGTGGACCCGGGCCGCCCACCGCGTGGGCGCGCTCGCGCTCTGGGATCTCGCGCACAGCGCCGGGGCGTTGCCCGTGGACCTCGCGGGATGCGAGGCCGACCTCGCGGTGGGTTGCGGCTACAAGTACCTGAACGGCGGCCCGGGCGCGCCCGCGTTCGCGTTCGTCGCTCGCCGCCACCACGAGGCGTTCGAGACGCCTCTCACCGGCTGGATGGGGCACGCCGAGCCCTTCGCATTCGACCCGCGCTACCGGCCCGCGGCCGGGATCGCGCGGCTCCTGTGCGGCACACCGCCGATTCTGAGCCTGGCCGCGCTCGAGTGCGGTGTGGAGACGATCTCACGCGCCGGAGTCGGGCGCCTGCGCCGCAAGTCGATGGCCCTGACCGATCTGTTCGTCCGCCTGGTCGAGCAGGAATGCCCCGGCGCGGGCCTCGCACTCGCCTCTCCGTGCGAGGCCGAGCGGCGCGGCAGCCAGGTGGCGCTGCGGCACCCCGAGGGCTACGCGATCGTGCAGGCCCTGATCGCGCGCGGAGTGATCGCCGACTTCCGCACGCCCGACATCCTCCGCTTCGGGTTCGCTCCGGCGTACCAGCGTTTCACCGACGTGTGGGACGCGGTCGCGGCGCTGCGAGCCGTCATGCAGCGGCGAGAGTGGGAGCGACCCGAAAACGGCGCACGGGCGAAGGTCACGTGAGGAGGTGGTCCGGATGCGCACGCTCGCGCTCGGCCTGGGGTTCCTGCTGTTGCCGGCGCTCGCCGTGACGGGCCAAGAGGGCCCGCGCCTGATGCAGGCCTCCGATCTGGCGACGCTCCCCCAGCCCCCGGCCGACCACACGCTCGCGTACGGCGAAGCCAAACAGCAGGTCGCCGAGCTGCGCCTGCCGAAGGGGCGCGGGCCGCATCCGGTCGTGATCGTGATCCACGGCGGCTGCTGGCAGGCGCCGTGGGCGATGGATCACGTGCGCAGCCTCGCGGCCGCGCTCACGGCCGAGGGCTTCGCCACCTGGAGCCTCGAGTACCGGCGCCTCGGCGACCTTGGCGGAGGCTGGCCGGGCACATTCGCGGACATCGCGGCGGGCGCCGACCACCTGGACGCGATCGCCTCGGCGCATCGCCTGGATCTCGGCCGCGTCATAGCGCTCGGCCACTCGGCGGGCGGCCACCTCGCGCTCTGGCTCGCGGCGCGGCAGCGCTTGCCCGAGGGCTCACCGCTTCGAGGCAAGCGACCTCTTCGCCTGCGTGGCGTCGTGGCACTCGCGCCGATCCCCGACCTGCGCGCGGGCGCCGAAGCGAACGTCTGCGGCGACGCGATCTCACAGCTCCTCGCAGGGCCGCCGGCCGAAGGCCTGGCGCGCCTGCGCACGTCCTCGCCGATCGAGCTCCTGCCGCTCGGCGTTCCGCAGCGGCTCGTCTGTGGGACGGAGGACAGCCTGGTGCCGGCCGAGCTGTCGCGCCGGTATCAGGAAGCCGCGACGAAGGCCGGCGACTCGGTGAGGCTCGAGCTGGTCGAGGCCGTGGGCCACTTCGAGCTCGTCGATCCGGCGAGCCGCGCGTGGCCGACGCTGCGCGCGGCGGTCGCGGCGCTACTGCATTGACCTGTCCGGCGGTCTCGAGCAGAGGGCCATGGGCTCGAGGAGCTGAAGTCGGCCCGATTGTCTACAGGTGCCAGCCTTCCCGGTATTCCCGCCGGACGTAGGCGTTGGCTTCCTCGTCGTTGGTCACCTGCATGGCTTCGCCGTTCCAGAGCAGGGGCCGGCCGGGGTAGCGGACCGCCAGGTTGCCCATCAGGACCGTCTCCGACAAGGGGCCGGAGTACTCGAAGTTGGAGCTGGCGGGTTTTCCGCCCTTGCAGGCGCGGATCCAGTCCTGCTCGTGGCCGTCTTTGCCTCCCGGGATCCGCTCCAGGGTCTTGCGCGGCCGCTTGTACTTCTTCATCCGTGATTCCGGGAAGATGCGCGGCGACTCGCCGTAGCAGCCGGCCATGATCGAACCCTTGTCCCCGATCAGCAGGATCCCGCCATCCTGGTCGCCCAGGCGCCGTCCCGGTTCGAGCTCGGCGGGGCGCGCCGGCATCAAGCCCCCATCCCACCACGTCAAATCGAGCTCGGGCATCTTTCCCCGGGCCGGGAACCTGTAGCGCACGATGGAGGATCGGGGGAAGGTCTCGTCCTTCGCCTTCGTCTCCTGGAAGAAGGCGTGCCAGTACTTCGAGACGCTCGCCTCCACGCTGACCGGGTAGCGGAGCTTCAGCGCCCAGAAGATCGGATCGACGATGTGGCACGCCATGTCGCCCAGCGAGCCGGTCCCGAAATCGCACCAGGCGCGCCACTTGGCCGGGTGGTAGGTCGGGTGGTAGGGGCGGTAGCGGGCGGGGCCGATCCACAGGTCCCAGTCGAGGTCGGCAGGAACCTCCGGTGTCTCCGTGGGTCGGTCCATCTCGATGCCCTGGGGCCACACCGGCCGGTTGGTCCAGGCGTGCGCCTCGCGAACGTGGCCGATGGCGCCGTCCCAGATCCATTCGCACAGCAGGCGCGCGCCTTCTCCCGAGTGCCCCTGGTTGCCCATCTGCGTCGCCACTCCGTACTTGCGCGCGGTCTCGGTCAGCAGCCGGGCTTCGTAGACGGAATGGGTCAACGGCTTCTGCACGTAGACGTGCTTCTTCCGCTCCATCGCGGCCATCGCGATCACGGCGTGGGTGTGATCGGGTGTCGCGATCAGGACCGCGTCGATGTCCTGCTCCTGGTCCAGCATGACGCGGTAGTCCTTGTACTGCCGGGCGCTCGGATACTTCTTGAAGACCTCGGCGGACTTGCCGAAATCGACGTCGCACAAAGCGACGATGTTCTCGGTCTCCAG
>CAZVOI010000281.1:0-1988 GCA_964628275.1 uncultured Acidobacteriota bacterium
CGCGAGGATGATGATCCCGATGACGAGCGCCGCCAGCGGACACGCGAGCGACGCGCCCTCGCTTCCCCGCGGCGGATCGGGTGCCTGGAGATCGGCGGAGAGCTCGAGGTCGCGCCCTTCCGCGATCTCGTCCTCGGTGAAGCGGACGAGCGTGGGCGCGCCGTCGCCCCTCACCTCGATCGCCTTGAAGGGCCGCCAGGCGCGCCGTGTGAGTCCCCGGTAGACCTTGAACTCGCCGTGCTGCTCGCTGCCGATGAGCACGCGGACCAGCAGCTCGGAGGTCCCGAGCACGGCCGGCGGGCCGCTGTAGTCGTACACCCAGTACAGGTAGCTGCCGTTCGCGGGGTTCGTGAGGGTGACCGTCTCGGGCCCGCCCCAGTCGGTGTCGTCGACGTCGAGCTCCACGACGTGCCCGTCGCTGGCGTGGCGACGGCTCTTGTAGGAGACGTGCCGGTCGGGCGCGCCGCAGGCGCAGGCAAGGTGCGAGTCGGCGTCCCGCACCTGGTCCCTTCGCGAGCCCCAGTTGAGGACGATGCGCACGTCGCGGCCGGCCGCCTCCGTGGCCTCCAGCATCCGGGACAGGCTGACGGTCACGAGCTGGCCGTCCGCGTTGAGCTCGGTCGCTTCGCTGGTATAGGGCACGTAGCCGTCGAGACGATAGGCGACCTCGTACGTTCCGGGCGCGAGCCGCGTTGCGAAGCGGCCGTCGGGGCCCGTCTCACCGGAGGCGACCTCGCCACCGCCTCCCACGCGGGACACCCGCACGGCGACACCGGGGAGCTGGCGTCCCTTCACCCGGGCGTCGTTCAGCTCGAAGCGCACCTCGATGGCTTCCGCCGCCGTCTGCGCGCCGGCGGACGACGCAAAGGCGGCGAGGCTGAGCCCGAGGCTCAGGGCCGCGAGCAGGACGCCCGACAGCGCGAGCAGGCGGGAGGAGGGCGGGCGCCGCATCCTCAGTTTCCCCCGCGCTCTTCGCGCACCAGCGTCTCGACCGCCTGCGGCGGCAGCAGCCGCCAGTTTCCGTCCGGCTTCTCGGGCAGCCGTTTGCGCTCGCCGAAGTAGTCGGCCATCAGGTCGCGGATCTCGCGGCCGCTGCGCCAGACGATCTTCGCGTCGCGAAACATCGAGTAGCCGGCCGAGCCCGCCGCGCGGTAGTTGTTGAGTGCGATCCGCAGCGGCTGGTCGTCCCGCAGCCGGGCGCCCCGATAGCGCAGGTTCCGCACGCGCGTGCCGTCGGGCCGGGTAAGGTCGACCTCGTACTCGACGCCCTGCGCCATGTCGTAGTTGTAGCCCGGGATGCTGCGATCGACGAGCGGGCCGCTCTCGCAAGACGGGTCGGGGCAGGTCCTGAAGAAGCGCGTCGCGTTCTCGAGCGCCTCGCGCACCATGCGTCCGTTGCCCTCGATCGCGTAGAGCTCGTTGTCGTAGAGGTAGAGCGCCGCCAGCTCGCGGCGCGTGACCGGGCCGCGCGGGAAGCTCACCCGCGTCTGGAACAGCGAGGTGAAGCTCACGTCCGCCCCGCTGTAGTGGAGCTGAACCTCGTGGATCGCATCGACGAGGGCGCTGTCCTCGAAGCGGCCGCGCGCCCCCGACAAGCCGACGGCGGACTCGGCCACCGGCCGGTCGAGATCGCGCTCGGCGGCCTCGTGGTACGGCCGGGCGAGCTCGAGGATCTCGGGATCCGCCGGCGTGTCGGGCGTCACGGGCAGTAGCCGGCTGGTGGCGCTCGTGAGGCGAAAGCGCCCGCCCGCCTCGCGCTCCAGCGCGAGGTCGAGGCGCGCCACCTCCATCGCCCAGGGGCGGGGCTGGACCAGCAGCACGCTCCCGACGCGACGGCCGGGCTCGCGTCGGTGGCTGTGGCCGTAGATCACGGCCGCGAGCCCGGGGAAGCGCTCGGCGATCTGCCACGCCGGGTTCTCGCCCGGCTGCTCGTTCGCGCGCACGGCCCCGGTGTCCGGGTCGCGACCGAGTCCGCCGTGGACCGCGAC
>CAZVOI010000282.1:0-3197 GCA_964628275.1 uncultured Acidobacteriota bacterium
TCGGGCGGGGCGGCTGGCTTTTGGGTTGTCGCGGCCGATGGTTGCGGTGGCGACTACGCCCCCGAGGCCGGCGGCGCCTGCATCCCCGGCACGATAGTCACCCACAATCGACACTTCGGATTCCATCTGAGCCGAGGCAGGCCGGCTGCCGAAGGGCACGAGTTGAGGTGCAGTGTGTCCTTGCGGCAAGACTGCGTGACTGACGCCTCGGTGGACACCTGAAAAGCGGCCACTCGTGGACACCCCAAAACCGGCCACCACGAGGGCGCCGAGACAGGGTTGATGTTTACCGCGTTGTGTCGTCTTGACGCAAGTCGGGATGGACCTTGGTGCGCCAGCTCCTGGGCCCGCACTTGAGGATGTGGGCGTGGTGGAGCAGGCGGTCGAGGAGCGCGGTGACGGCGGCGGTGTCGCCTAGGAGCTTGCCCCAGTCCTCGACGGGGCGGTTCGAGGTGATCAGAGTGGAAACGCGCTCGTAGCGTCGCATGACGAGTTCGAGCAGGTCCTCCGCGGCGGAGTGCGGGAGCTTGCGCATGCCGAGGTCGTCGATGATCAGCAAGGGGACGGTGGCGAGATCGAGCAGGAGCAGCTTGCGGGTGCCGCCGATGGTGGCGTCGGTGATCTGTTCGAGCAGGGTGTGGGCCTCGCGGTAGAGGACACGGTGCCCTTGGAGAATCGCGGCGCGGCCGATGGCCTGTGCGAGATGGCTCTTGCCGGTGCCCGGCGGCCCGAGGAGCAAGGCGTCCTCGCGCTGGGCGACGAAGCGACCGGTGGCCAGATCGTAGACGAGCGCTCGGTTGAGCTTCTTGTTGAAATCGAAGTCGAAGCTCTGTAGTGCGCGGTCGGGATCGCGGAAGGCAGCCTGCTTGAGCCGGCGCTCGAAGAGCCGATCCTGTCGTCGCAGCAGTTCGTCTGAGACGAGCCGGGAGACGAGATCGAGAGGTACGAGCTTCTCGCTCTGGGCTTCTAACAGGCGGGTTTCGAGCACGTCGGCCATGCCCGACAGGCGTAGCTGACGTAGGGAGCGGTCGAGTTCGATGAGGTTCACTTCGTTTCTCCAGTTCTGCGATCGATGAGATCGCGGTAGGCAGTGAGTTCACGTATCAAGGGGTCGACTTGCTTCAAAGCCAGGGGTAACTGACGCATCAGGTAGCGTTTGAGGAAGCGGTAGTTGTCCATGCCGAGTTCGAGTGCGGCTTGGGCAGCATCCTCGGTGGCGGCAGGTCCGTGCTTCCTCGCCAGGGCGAGCACGCCCAGGATGCGTCGCACACCGGCCTCGCCGTCGCGACGGTGGATCTCGGCGCAGAGCCGGCCCACATGCGATCCGGCGTTCTGGGCCCGCTGGAGCAGGGCCTGCGTAGTGGACGGCGTCTTCTTCGGCCGATCGGCTTCGTTCTGGCGACGCCAGCCGCGTTTTTGCGGCGGGTACTCCCGGAGTAGCAGGCCTGTCTTCGGGTCGAGCAGACGCACGTTCAGCTTGTCCCACTGGACATGCACATGCCGACCCAGCCAGCCGGGCGGCGCAGCGTAGTAGGCGGCCTCGACCTCCACGAAGCCGTCCAGGTGGACGGTGCGCTCGCCGTACTGGTAGTAGCGAAAGGGCTCGACCGGCAATGGCCGCAGCGACGGCTGCTCCTCGGTAAACATCGCCGCGACCTGCCGCTTGGTGGTGCCGTGGATACGCGTGTCCGCCCAGCGCTCTTCCCAGCGATCGAGGTAGGCTTGGGCTTCCTCCAGGCTCTCGAAGCGCAGCCCCTTGAGCGGCGTCTTCTGCGCGTGGGCGACACCCTGTTCGACCTTGCCCTTGCGGTCGGGATCGCGCACACGGCATGGCAGACCCACAACGCCGTAGTGCGCCAGAACGTCTCGGTACAGCGGGTTCAGGGTGGCGTCGTAGATGTCCGGCGTGAGCACGCCCTCGCCCAGGTTGTCGAGCACCATCCAGCGCACCGTGCCGCCCAGACGCCGGAAGGCACGCTCGTGCAGCTCCGCCCACTCCCGCGCACTCGAGCGCCACACCAAAAGCCGCACGGCCTTTCGGCTGTAGCCCAGCGTGAATACGAACAGCCGTACACGGCGGTACTTGCCCGTGGCCGCGTTGCGCACCATCGGACCTTCCCCGTAGTCCACCTGGCCTTCTTCCCCAGGCGCCGTCGTGATCACTCCGCAGGCCTCGAGCGGCCCATGCCCACGCTGCTTCAGCACAAAGCGCTTCACGCTCGCGTAGCGAGCCTGGAAACCGTGGTCATCCACAAGGTCCTGGTAGATCGCCATCGCGTTGCGTCCGCGCCCCAGAGCCGCCTCGATCACGTCCCGGTAGGGCTCGCACGCACTCGCGCTGGGCGCACGGCCAGGCGCCGCGACCACCTCAAGATCGGTGGACACCGCCGTTGTGGTCGCCGGTTTTGAACCTTCCAGGTCGGTGGACACCACCGGCGTGGTGGCCGGTTTTGGCGACTCGAGGTCGGTGGACACCCCGGGCGTGGTGGCCGGTTTTGGCGGCCAAGTCCGCGGCCGACCACCTCGTGGCCGCACCTCCACGCCAGCAGCCACAAGGTAACTGCTGGCCGTCTCACGCCTTACGCCGGTCCGCCCTTCAATCTGCCGCAGCGACCAACCCAGTCGCCCCAGCGCCAAAACCTGCTGCTTCTTTTCGTCGCTCAAGACGTTCACCATCCGGCGAGGGAACACGTTCCCTGCACCTCGTCAACGTCTCGACGCCTTTACTCGTGGTGGCCGGTTTTCAGGTGTCCATCAATGGCCGGTTTTGGGTGTCCGCCGAGGATGAGGGGAACGACGACCCCAACGACGAACAGGCTTCCGCGCGTGTCTTGGCCCGTCTCATCGACGTAGCAGTCGAGTTTGAGCAACCGTTTGATTCTTCCCGGTGAGCCAGAGTCTATGTGAAGAACCGAGGTCGATGTAGATTCCACGCCTTGACTCCGCGCGCCCTAGCGGCCTCACCATCCCAACAGTTCGTCCCGCGCTGAGAGCCGGAGCGCCGCTGGCGTGACCGGACCGCGGCCGGGTGATCCCGCCAAGGGGACCGGACTTCCAAGTCGTTCCACGGAGGCCCGGCTGTTGCTCTAGCCAGATTTCGACCGGTGATCCGCGAGAACCTGGACCTCGGCCGTCCCGACCAGGTTCAACTCATCTTCGACCGTAAGTCGTACGTAGGGGCCCCGCGCCACTCCGGG
>CAZVOI010000283.1:0-1500 GCA_964628275.1 uncultured Acidobacteriota bacterium
TGCGCGCCTGTCCGTCGTCGGTCACGACGTCGGCCTCCTGGGCGAGGCGCAGCTTCGGCAGATCCAGCGCCGCGACGTAGACGGTCAACCAGGGGTCCTTCAGATCGGTGATCACGGCGACCGGAGAGCCGACCTGCAACAGCTCTCCGACCTCGGCGGCCTTCTCCGTCACGACGCCGGCGATCGGGGCGAGTAGCGTCGCGTCCTTCTCCTGTTGCTCGAGCTGCGCGATGCGCGCCTCCATCGCCTGCAGCCGCGCCCGCGACGAGTCGATCTCCTCGGCTCGCGTCCCGGCGCGCAGCTTGCCCAGGGTCTCGCGCAGCGATTTGATCCGTGCCGCCAGCACCTCGCGCCGGGTGCGGGCGTCGTCGCGCGACTTGGTGGTTCCGGAGCCGCTGTTCAGGAGCCCCTGCATCCGGTCCAGGTCCTTCTGCGCGCCTTCGAAGTCAGCCTGCACGCCGCCGAGCTGGGCCTCCAGCTCGGCGATATCTTCCCTGCGCGAGCCGGCGACGCGCAAGCGCAGCTCGGCGTCGGCCTGCGCTCGCTCGGCCCGCGCCTGCCGCAATGCCAGCCGCACGTCCGTCGTGTCGATCTGCGCCAACTCCTGGCCCACGCTGACCGCGTCGCCCTCCTGGAAGCGAAGCGTCGCGACCCTGCCGGGGACCTTGGCTCCGATCCGCACGTCGGTCGCCTCCACGTGACCCGAGGCGACGATCAACGAAGGATCGCGCGTGGGCTGGCAGGCCGCGACGGCGGCTGCCGCCACGACAGCGACGAGTTGCGGCGCGTTGTGGGCGATTCTCATAGGCTCCTCGTGTCGACCGGCGTCGGCTCGAGGCCGCGCTCGATCATCAGCGCCAGGTGTTCGAGCATTTCTGCGGGAGTGGGCGGCCGCTCGCCGGTACTGGCTTTGCTCAGCACCTGGCTCCTGAAATCGCCGCTCGCGAAGAAGAGAGCGAGCGGCGCCATCATCGAAACGTGGACCAGCAACGGATGCACCGGGCGTATCGTCCCGTCCGCCACGCCCGCCTCGACCGTCCTCTTCACGAAGCCCAGGATCCCGGAGAGCGACCGGGCCGCCTCGGCTTCCATGTTCTCGCCGCCCCCGATGATCTCGCGCAGCATCAAAGCCGGCAGCGCCGGGCGCTCGGAGAAGATCCGCGCCACGCCGGAATAGAAAGCGATTAGCCGCATTCGGGCGTCCGGCTCGGACAGACTGACCCGTTCGACCTCGCCCAGAAGCCCCTGGAAGAGTCGCAATAGCACGGCCTGGTAGAGGCCGCGCTTCGAGCGAAAGTGGTAGTAGATCATCGCCTTGTTGAGGCCCGCTCTCTCGGCGATGGCCTCCACTCTGGCACCACTAAACCCAGCTTTGACAAAGACTTGAGTGGCTGCGTCCAACAGCGTCTCCTGGCTTCGCGGGTCGGTGATATGACTAACCATTTGGTTCAACCAATAAGTTAGTCACCTTAGGCTCGGATGTCAAGTGCCTCGTTCGGA
>CAZVOI010000284.1:0-7300 GCA_964628275.1 uncultured Acidobacteriota bacterium
CCGACCACCGGCAAGGCGCCTTCCTGGAGGAGCAGCGCCGTGATCGCGGCGCCCAGGCCGCCGGCGCCTCCCGGAAGCAGCACCACCCGCCCGGCCAGCGGCCGCTTGCCGAAGTCGAAGCGGTGCTCGCTGTGGCGCTTCTGGTCTTGGGGGTCGAGATGCTTCGACGCCACCTAGAAGAGCTCTTGGAGCGACGTCATCTCGAGCCCGTGCAGCGAGGCCACCACGCGGTTCGCGGCCGCGAGCTTCGCGGCCGGATACGAGTTCGTGACCGCGACCACCTTCATGCCGGCCGCGCGCGCTGAAGCGATGCCCGGCGGCGAGTCCTCGAAGACCAGGCACTCCGCCGCGGTGAGGCCGGGCGCCCGTGGCGCGATCCGCTCCAACGCCGTCAGGTACGGCTCCGGGTGCGGTTTGCCGTTCCGGACCTGATCGGCGCCGACGATCGCCCCGAACGCATCGTGCACGCCGCCGCCGCGCAGCATCGCCTCGATCTCGCGGGTGAGCGCGCCCGAGGCGATCGCGACGGGCATCATCGCCGCCAGCTGGCGCACCAGCTCCTTCGCCCCCGCGAAGAACGGAATCTCCGCGAGCCCTGCGTCGAACAGGTCCGCCTTGCGCGTCGCGACCTCTTCGACCTTGTCGCGGTCGGCCGGCCGGGCGTGTTTTCCGAGCGCGAGCCGAATCGCGCCGCGGTCGTCGTAGGCCAGGTACTCGTTGGCGTAGGCCTGCTCGTCGATCGAGATGCCCTCCGGCAGCAGCGCCTCGCGCAGCGCGCGGAAGTGCAGCGGCTCGCTGTTCACCAGCACGCCGTCGAAGTCGAAGATCGCCGCGCGCATCGCCACCACCCCGAGACTCTACAATGCCACGGCTCGATGGCGACCTTCTCGATCCGCGTACTGGCCGCGGCGGCGCTGCTCGTCGCGCTCTGGAAGCTGTTCCGCTTCGCGATGGCGCTGCGCTTCGCCAAGGTGCTGCGCGACGAGGAACGGCAAGCCAGCGAGGCCAGCGGGCGCCGGCTGGTGGCCGAGCTGCCGACGCACCAGGGCGATCTGGTGCTCTTTCACGAATCCGCGTCTTCCTTCTTCTATGGCGAGCGCGAGGTCGAGAAGCAGGCGATCGTGGCGGCGCGGTTGTTCCTGAACGGCCGGATCGTCGACCAGACGTTTCGGCCCGGCGCCTCGGCGCCGGACGCGAGCTGGGCCGAGGAATACGACGGCCGCGAGCGCTGGGACCTGCGGCTCGACTTCCGGACCGGCGAGCCGCTCACGATCCCCTGCGGAATGCTCCGGGAAGGCGTCAGCCGTGAAGCGGCGACGCGGGTGTTCCGCGCCGTCGCGGCCTCGATCACCCCAGCCACGCCTCGAGCGGCAGGCTGAGCAGCGGGTAGCTCCGCTTCAGCTCTTCCACGTGCCCGGCATACTCGCGGAGCGGGATCTCGCCCGCCCTCTGCCGGTCGCGCAGCCGCCGCACGTCTTCGAGGTAGAGATCGTTCAGCTTCTCGCGAAGTGTCGCCGCCGTGTCGGCTCGACTTGGAATGAGACCATGCCGCTCGAGGTCGCGCACCACCTCGACGCGGAGCGTCACCACTCTGGTTCGCGAAGTCCCGCCGCGTGGTTGGTGTGCCGCGCCAGGACGAACAGCAGGTCCGAAAGCCGGTTCAGGTACACGATCGCGATCCGATCGATCGGTTCCGACCGCGACAGCGTGATCGTGCTGCGCTCGGCGCGGCGGCACACCGTGCGAGCCAGCTGGAGCTGCGCCCCGACCGGCGAGCCGCCGGGCAGGATGAACGCGGTCAACGGCGGCAGCGTGGCCTCGCGCTCGTCGATCGCGGCCTCCAGCCGCTCGACGCTGGCCGCGTCCACCACCGCCTTGGCCTCCTTCTCTCCGATCTTAGCCGTCGGGTCCGCGAGCTGAGCTCCGAGCGCCAACAGGTCGCGCTGGGTTCCGAGCAGCAGCTCGCGCAGCTGAGAGGCCCCGGTCTCTAGAGCCACAGCCACGCCGATCGCGGCATTCGTCTCGTCCACGTCGCCGTAGGCCGCCACGCGCAGGTGATCCTTGGGGACGCGCTCGCCGCCGATCAGCCCGGTCTCGCCTTGGTCGCCGGTCTTGGTGTAGATCTTCATGACGCCTCGCTCGAGAACGGAAGCGAGACGACCGTTGCGGCGGTTCCGCCGACTTCCACGCTGCTGCCGGGCTCGAAAGCGCTGCGGTGCACGAAGCCGAGCGCGATCGGTCCGAAGCGCGGCGAGACTCCGGCGGTCGTCACGCGGCCGACCTCCTTGCCGGCGTGCTGGACGACATCGCCGGCAGCCGCCGGCGCGCCCAGCTTCAGCCCGCGGATCATCTTGTTGACGTTGCCGCCGCGGCCTTCCAGGCGCGCCACGACCTCCTGGCCGATATAGCAGCCTTTCGAGGAAGAGTGGTATTCCCTCAGCAGGCCCGTCTCGTGGAGCAGATTGTCTTCACCGATGTCGGTGCCGAACCAGGGCCGTCCATCTTCGATCCGCAGCACGTCGAGCGTCGCGCGATCGATCGGCTCCGCGCCCGCTTTCTGGAGCGCGTCGCGCACAGCGGCTGCGCTATCGCGAGAGCCGTGAACCACGAAGCCGGCCGCCGGCAGGTCGGCAGCCCGCGCCACCCGCAGCGACGCGCCGGCGACCTCACCCGCGACATGTGACTCGGTGGCGAGTCCAGAAACCTCGACGCCAGCCTTCGTGATCACGGCCGCTGCCGTGGGACCCAGGACAGCCGTGATGGCGACGTCCCGCTTCTCGAACCGCACCGGCGCGCCCACCTTGTAGAAGAGCAGCATCTCTTCGAGCTTCGCGATCCGATCGTCGCGCAGCTCGAGCAGCACCGCGTCCTCGGTCACCAGCGCCCGCATCATCGCCAGCAGGTGGCCCTTCACGTCCATGAACGACGTCAGGCAGCCCGTGCCCGGCTTCAGGTCGAGGATCGCGTTGCTCAGCATGCTGTGCAGGAACTTCTGCCGCTGCGGCCCAGTGGCCGCCAGCACGCCGCGATCGTCGAGCGGAAGCATGGCTGCCCGCTCGCGAGCTGCGGAGTAGGAATCGGCGTTCATTGCCCCAATTGTAGGCGGGTGCTAGCTTCCATGAAGACCACCATGTCGAAGGCCCTGCTTCGAGTGCTTCTCGTTCCCTTGACCGCGTGGGCCGCCGCCGCGGCCGCGCAGTCTCCCGCGGCGTCGCCGTCGCCCGACATGAACCAGTACTACCAGGTCGGCGCCGACGCGTTGCCGCGCGAGGGCGTTCCCAAGGGCGAGCTGCGCGGTCCGCTGGTGCTCGCCAACTGCCAGGCGTATCCCGGCACGCAGCACAGCTACTGGGTGCACGTGCCCGCGCAGTACGACCCGAAGCTTCCGGCGAACCTGATGATCTTCCAGGACGGCCAGGCTTTCATCGACATGAACGGATCGGTCCGGGCGGCGAACGTGCTCGACAACCTGATCTACCGGCGCGAGCTGCCGGTGATGATCAGCGTGTTCATCAATCCCGGGCGCACTCCCGAGCAACCGGAGCCGACACCGTCGCAGTGGGGCGACCAGACGACCAACCGGCCCACCGAGTACAACTCGCTCGACGACAAGTACGCGCGAGTGATCGTCGACGAGCTGCTGCCGGTGCTGAACAAGGACTACAGCATCTCGAAGGATCCCGAACGCCGCGGCATAGGCGGCACCAGCTCCGGCGCGATCGCGGCGTTCACGGTCGCCTGGCAGCGGCCGAACGAGTTTCGCAAGGTGCTGAGCATCGTCGGCAGCTTCACCAACATCCGCGGCGGCGACGCTTACCCGGACCTGATCCGGCAGTCTGAGAAAAAACCGCTGCGCGTGTTCCTGCAGGGCGGGCGCAACGACAATCGCGGCGTCGGCCGGAACGGCGTCTACGACCAGCGGCGCGACTGGTTCTACCAACAGGTTCGCATGATGCAAGCGCTCACCGAGAAGGGCTACGACCTCAACTACAACTGGGGCATCAACACCCACGGCCAGCGGATGGGCGGGCCGATGCTGCCGGAGATGATGCGCTGGTTATGGCGCGACCACCCGGTCTCAACCGACCCGAACGACATTGTCGAGCGCTCGTTCAACGGACCGAAGAAGCCGTAGGGCCAGCGATCGATCCGCCGACCGGCGTCATCCCCAGTCGCGTACAATCGACTCAAATGCCCAACAAGATCATCGTCAAGAACGACGGCCCGCTGCGCATCGAAGGCGACGACATCGTCATCGCCGACATGCAGGGCAAACAGTTCGGCCTCGCGGGCCGCACCGTCGTCAGCCTGTGCCGCTGCGGCCACTCCGCCAACAAGCCGTTCTGCGACGGCTCGCACGCGAAGAACGACTTCCACTCCAACTGCCCGGCCCGCGACCTCCCGCCGCCCGCGCCGAAGCCGTAGTCCCCGGCGCGCCCGGCTAGATCCGCCCGGTCAGCTCGGCCAGGTTGCGCAGCCCGTCGGCCAGGTCTTGTCGGAAATCCTCGCGCCGCGCGCGCCAGCTCCAGTTGCCCTCGGGCCGCGCCGGCACGTTCATGCGCGCCTCGCTGCCGAGCCCGAGCACGTCTTGCATCGGAACCACCGCGCGCTCGGCCACCGACTCGTAGGCCGCGCGGATCAAGTCCCACTCGATCGCGTGACCGTCGCAGCCGAAGTAGTCGCGCGCGCGTTGCCGCGCCGGCTCGTCGAGCGTCGCCCACCAGCCGCGCGTCGTGTCGTTGTCGTGGGTGCCGGTGTAGACGACGACGTTCGGCACGTGGTTGTGCGGCTGGAACGGGTCGTCCGGCTTGCCAAACGCGAACTGCAGGACCTTCATCCGCGGAAAACCGGTGAAGGCCAGCAGCCGCTCCACGTCGGGCGTGATCAGTCCCAGGTCCTCGGCGACGATCGGCAGCTCGCCCAGCGAGCCGCGTAGCGCCTTGAAGAAGGCCCGGCCCGGCCCGCGTCGCCAGCGGCCTTTCACCGCGGTCGGCTCGGAAGCCGGCACCGCCCAGTAGCCGGCGAAGGCCCGGAAGTGATCGATCCGCACCACGTTCGCCAGCCGGAAATTCGCGCGCAGCCGCTCCACCCACCAGGCGAAGTCGTCCTTCGCCATGACCTCCCAGCGATACAGAGGATTTCCCCAGAGCTGCCCGGTCTGGCTGAAGTAGTCGGGAGGCACGCCCGCTACCTCGCGCGGCCGGCCCTTCGCGTCGAGGTCGAAGAGTTGCGGGTGAGCCCAGACGTCGGCGCTCTCGATCGAGACGTAGATCGGGATGTCGCCCAGGATCTGGACACCGCGCTCGTTCGCGGCGCGCCTCAAGGCGTCCCACTGGCTGAAGAACAGGAACTGCGCGAACGCGTGGAACTCGATCTCCCGGGCCTGCTCGGCGACGAACGCGTCGAGCTTCGCGTGATTGCGCGCGCGAAGCTCCTCCGGCCACTCGGCCCAGCGTTCGCCGAAACGGTCCTTGAGGGCGGCGAAGCGCGTCCAATCGTTCAGCCAGGATCCTTCCGCCTCCAGGAACGCGGCGAAGTTCTCGCGCCAGCCGCCAGGCGCCCCGGCCCGGAACCGTTCGTGCGCCCGCCGCAGGAAGGCCTGTTTCCAGGGCGCGACGCGGGCGTACTCGACGCGCGCCGCCTCGAACGAGGGCACGCCGCCCAGGTCCTCGTGGGCCAGCAGACCCTCCTCGACCAGCCGATCCGGTGAGATCAGCAGCGGGTTGCCGGCGAACGCCGAGTGGCCGGAGTAGGGCGACAGGTCCGCACCCACCGGACCGAGCGGCAACACCTGCCAGAGCCGCTGCCCGGCCCGCGCCGCCCAGTCCACGAACGCGTGCGCCTCGGGGCCGAGGTCCCCGATCCCGTAGCGGCTCGGCAGCGACGTCGGATGCAGCAGCAGGCCGGCGTGCCGCTCGCGCGGCGCTGGGGAGGTCAGGGCCTCACGCGATCAGAAAGAGCGCGCCGAATCTGCTGGAGGCGGCGACCGCCAGAATCAGGACCAGGCTCGCCAGACGCTTCATTGACGCGATTGTAACGGTGACCGCGGCTCCGCCCGCGGGGGAGCGCTCAGTGAGCGCGGACCAGGTGGGCCGGGGCGTGACCGTCGAGGAACTTCAAGCAGATCCGGCGCACGCGATCCGACCCGATGTAGGCGTTGACGACCTGCGCGCGTGACTCGAATCGGCCGGCCAGCTCGCGCACCATCAACACGTCGCCCTTCCAGACCGACAAACTACTCTTCACGCGCGCGCCGCCGAAGCTGAGGTTCTCGGCCACCGTTCGCTCCTCGGCCAGCACGGCCCCCCACTCGTCCACCTGCTCGACGACGAAGTCCACGAAGATGTCGAAGCGCTCGTGGCGCCGCTGCTCGTGCTTGTCGGCGACCGGCGCCGGTTCCGGAGCGCGGACCGGCGGAGCGTTCTCGCTCGCAGCGGGCTGGACGTCGGACGGAAGCAGGAAACGCGCCCCCGGCTTCTGATAGAAGCCGCGAGGGGGCTCCTTGCCGAAGAACATCACGCCCACGCGGCATCCGTCGTCGTCCACCAGGACGTTGCGAACGATCGCGTAGACGTCGTAGGACGGCTCGTTCGCGTCGTACTGGCGCAGGCTCCTGGGAAACGGCAGCGAGAGGCGCACGACGTGCCCCTTGACGAGCGGCGTCTTCGTCTTGAACGACACGCCGGACGCGGACGCGTCTCGGGTCGAGGTCGGCTCCTCCCATGAAAGGCCGTCGGAGCCGTGGCCCTGGACGAGTACCGGCATCTGCATCGGAAGCCGGCTCTCCCTTCGACGCTCCTTCCCTGACAGGGGAGTCATCGGGGAGCCGCGGGCAAGTCCCTAGAAATCACTTTAAGTGTTGACCTATAAACTAGTGCTCTTATTAGATCACGCGTGTCAAGACAGGGCGAAAATTCGGGCGCCGTGGCGGCATGGATGGGGCGCTCGAGGGGGGCTCGACGCCGCGCGCGACAATTTTTCTTGAAGGACTGCTAGCGTCATCAGCGTGCTAAAGAACTGCATCATCGCAGCTTGCACGATGCGGCCTGTGCCGCCCTTTGGCGAGGACGAGTCGTCGATGCCAGACGCCGTTCTCGCGGGAGTGGAGCTTCCTCCGGCTCTGATCTCGTGTTCGCCCACGTCAGGCCGGTTTGCGCAGCGACCAGTAGATTTCACCCGGCCAGCCGGGAAACATCGCGCCAAAGGCGATATTGAACCGCATCCATCCCGCGTGGTTTTCCATCCAACGCCCCTTGCTGCGCATGAAGAACGCCCCGCCAAGAAACTCCTGCCGCAGGCC
>CAZVOI010000285.1:0-6210 GCA_964628275.1 uncultured Acidobacteriota bacterium
GGCAAGCCCAGCACCAGCACCGGCGCCAGGACCGCCAAGCCAGACGACAGCGTCGATCCTCCGGCGAGCGCCAGGCAACCAAGGGTGAAGCCGATCGCCGTCGCCCCGCTGTCGCCGAGGAAGACGCGCGCGGGGTGCATGTTGTAGGGCAGGAAGCCGAGCAAGGCGCCCGCGAACACGAGCGCCAGGAGCGCCAGGCCCGTTTGGCCCACGAGCAATGACGTCAGGACGAGCGACGACGCCGCGATCAGCGCCAGCCCGGCCGACAGGCCGTCGAGGCCGTCGACGATGTTGAAGGCGTTCGTCAGTCCGACCAGCCACAGCAGCGAGATCGGGACCGCCAGCCAGCCCACGCTGACCGTCCAGCCGAACAAATGAACCTCGCTGACCAGCCGGATCCCCGCCGCGACCGCGAGCGCCGCCCCTGTGAAATGCGCCGCGAACTTGGGGAGCGCGCGTAACGGCCGTATGTCGTCGAGGATCGAGACGGCGAGGATCGGGAGCAGGCCCAGGCCGACGCCTCCCGCCAGACCCGTGGCGATCCGCTCCAGGCGAGGCAGATCGGCGGCGACCACGAGCCAGCCTGTCGTCAAGAAGATCGACGCGATCACGGCGAGGCCGCCGAGACGCGGGACCTCCGCAGCGTGCACCTTGCGGGGACCCGGTTGGTCCAGCGCCCTCGCCCGCAGGGCAAGCCTGCGGGTCGCGGGCGTCAAAACGAAACTCAGAAGCGCCGCGAGAATTGGCGCGATCACGAAATACGCGAAAGTCACTCAGCGTATCTCGAAGCGATCAGCCAGGGACAGCAACTGATCAGCAGTGTACGCTTGGCGATCGCCAGGTTCCCACCAAGGATCAGCTGCAAGAGGATCGCGCTTCGTCAGCTGCGCCCGCTTGTTGGACGGCGCCCTCACACCCGCCCCTGAAGCAGCCGCACGATTGCGTCGACGACCTCGCGATGGGCTGGTTCACTGAGCTGGCCCACCTGCCGGACGATGATCGAGTCGTTCGCCGTGAACAACTTCGATGGCCGGACGAAACTCTCGAGAGGCAGGCCGCCGTCGGCAAAGGAAGCCGCTCGAAGGGCAACGGCGAGAGGATCGCTGTAGGCCTTGCTGGTGATCTGCGAGAGTACCCAGTCTGTTCCGCCAGCGGCGGCCACGACCAGTGCGGGCCGGAGCTTCGAGGACGAAAGATCCGAGAAGGGGAAACGAACGAGAACTACTGCGCCTGTCCGAAGGCTGCCCACGCAGCGTCTTCCTCTGGACGGTTCCAGTCGGCTGCCAGCGATGCCTCGCTCAGCACCGCCGTCTCAGGTGGCGCGTCTTGAACAACGGTGACGAGAACGCGCGAACCCGGACGAAGGGTTACGGGTTCCTTCAGCTTGATATTCCCCTTCGCATCCACCTCGGCTTCGAGCGTCGCCTTCATGTTGTGACTTTACCTCCGCCTGCGAGCGTCCGTCCAACCAAGAGGTCCACCTGAAGGCGCCCATTCCCAGCGCGTAGCGGACAACGCCCATTCGTGACGCGCGACACAGAAGCGGGCTCTGGTGCTCGTGGTCACAGAGGGACGCGCAGGCAGGAAGTAGATTCCGCGGTCCAAGGGCCGATCGAGGTCTCCAACTCCGACCTGCCGCGCCGGCAGGTCGGAGGAGCCGCCTCGAGGCGGCGTTCGCTCCAAGATAACCATTCCCTCGAGGCACTCTCCATGGCCCGCGCATCGTTCGTCCTTCGCACCGCCGTCATCGTCATTCTGGGCACGCTGTCGCTCGCCCCGGCCAGCGCGCAGGCAGCCACCCTCTACGTGGACCGGCAGATCGCCTCCGCGAGCTGCACCAACTACGCCCCGGCCAGCCGCGCTTGCGGCAGCGGCACCGCGCGCGCTTTCCGGACGATTGCCGGAGGAACCGGGGCCGCCGTCGCCGGCGACATCGTCTACGTGCGCGGCGGCGCCTACAGCGAGCAACTGATCCCTGCGGCGTCGGGCACCGCCTCCCAGCCCATCACCTACGCGGCCTATCCCAGCGAGACGTCGACGCTGTCCGGCGTCTCCAGCCCGGCGCTGTGGCTGATCGGGCGCTCCTACATCGTCATCGACGGTCTCACGGTCACCGACGTCGGGGGCTGGGGCCGGCTCGAAGACGCGAGCAACAACATCATCCGCAACTGCACCTTCAGCAACGCGACCGTCCAGGGCACGACGGGCGGCCTCAAGCTGGCTCGCGCCACCTACAACAAGATCCTCGACAACACCTTCACCAACGGAGAGGACGTCATCACGATCCAGGAGTCCGACCAAAACGTCATCCAGGGCAATACGGTTTCGGTGGGACGCCACTCGCTGCTGAGCGTGCGCTGCGGCAACAACAACGTCATCCGCGGCAACAGCTTCTCCAACCCCAACCAGAAGGACCTCGAGATCTACGACTGCGAGGGCACCTCGGACGCTCCGATCAAGCTCGACGCCACCAAGCGCAACCTGGTCGACGGCAACGTCATCGCCGACACCCTGGCCTCCTCCGCCGACTACGATTACAACGGCATCCAGTTCGGCGGCCAGCAGGGCATCGTCCGCCGCAACGTCTTCCGCGACGACATGGGCGGAGGCATCAACTTCCAGTACTACTCCGACGAGTCGCTCTACAACAACCGGAACCGCGTCTACAACAACACCTTCTACGGTAACCGCTGCTTCGGCATCGTGGGAGCCAGCGGCAGCTCGAGCGAGTTCTTCGACAACCGCGCGCGTAACAACATCCTGTACAAGAACACCAACTGCTCCGGCAGCGGCGGCCAGACCTCGATCGCCAACAGCTCCCAGGTGATCCTTTCCGACAACGCGCTCGCCACCACCAACCCCGGCTTCGTGAACGAGACGAGCCGCGACTTCCACCTCGCCCCCGGCAGCGCCATGATCGACGCCGCCGCGTTCCTGACCACGGCCACCGCCGCCGGCAGCGGCACACAGCTCACCGTCGCCGACGCCAGCTATTTCTTCGACGGCTACGGCATCCCCGGCGAGCTGGGCGACGAGATCCAGCTCCAGGGCCAGACGACAGTCGCCCGCGTGGTCGCCGTGGACCTGACGCTGAACCGTCTCACCCTGGACCAATCCCTTTCCTGGACCGCGGGCCTGGGTGTCGCCCTCAAGTACAGCGGCGCCAGGTCCGACCTGGGCGCCTTCGAGGCCAACACCGCGGCCCTGCCCACGCTCTCGGTCAGCGACGTCGTGGTGACCGAGGGCAACAGCGGCACGGTCACGGCCACTTTCACCGTGACGCTGTCGGCCACGAGCAGCTCCACCGTCAGCGTCAACTACGCCACCGCGGACGGCTCGGCGACCGCCGGCTCCGACTACACGGCCGCCTCGAGCAGCCTCAGCCTCGCCCCCGGCGTCACCAGCCAGACCGTCAGCGTCAGCGTGACCGGCGATACGACGACCGAAGGGAACGAGGACTTCTTCTTGAACCTGTCGAGCCCCACGAACGCCACGCTGGCCGACGGCCAGGGCCGCGCCACCATCACGAACGACGACGTCGTCACGTCGGCGCTCGCGATCGCCGATGCGGCGACGACCGAGGGCAACAGCGGGACGAAGAGCCTCGTCTTCACCGTGACCCTGTCTCCCGCGAGCAGCTCCACCGTCGGCGTCAGCTACACGACCGCCAACGGCGGCGCCACAGCGGGCAGCGACTACGTGGCCCAGGCCGGCAGCCTGACCTTCACCGCCGGCCAGACCAGCAGGACGATCAGCGTCACGATCAACGGCGATGGAACCGTCGAGCCCGACGAGACGTTCACCGTCACCCTGACGAGCCCCGCTGGCGCCACGCTCTCCGACGCCCAGGCCACGGGAACCATCCGCAACGCCGACGTCCCGGCGCTCTCGATCAGCGACGTGACCGTGACGGAAGGGAACGCGGGGACGGTGAACGCGAACTTCACCCTGACGCTGTCGCCCGCGGCATTGGGGACGGTGACGGTGCAGTACGCGACGGCGAACGGGACCGCGACGGCGGGGAGCGACTACGTGGCGGCTTCGCTGACCACGCTGACCTTCCTGGCGGGCGAGACCACGAAGACCGTGACGCTGGTCGTGAACGGCGACACTACGGTGGAGCCGAACGAGACGTTCGTCGTGAACCTCACGACCGCGACGGGAGGCGCCACGATCGGCGACGCCCAGGGTCAAGCGACGATCACGAACGACGATGCGGGACCGGCCACGTACTACGTCACGTCCACCGGAAGTGACTCGAACCCGTGCTCGCCGGCGCTTCCCTGCCGCCAGATCCGGCGTGCGCTGACCCTTGTCCAGGCCGGAGACAAGATACTCGTGGCCGACGGCAGCTACCTCGGCTTCGACGTGAACGGCATCCACGGCGCCGCCGGCGCGCCGATCACGATCAAGGCGCAGGGGACGGGCGCCCAGGTGGTTCCCACGACCGATCGGAGCGACAACCGCGACACGATTTTCGTCACGTTCTCGTCGTACATCGTCGTCGACGGTCTCCGCTCCAACGGCGCGACCCGCGCCGCGGTGCGTGTCGACCAGAGCCCCAACGTGACGATCCGCAACGGCGTCTTTGGAAACAACGCCACCTGGGGCATCTTCACGGACTTCTCCGATGACCTGCTGATCGAGAAGAACGAGTGCTACGGAAGCGGGACCCAGCACGGCATCTACGTCTCGAACAGCGGCGACCGGCCTGTCTTGCGGGACAACCGTTCCCACGACAACGCCGGCGGCGGAATCCAGTTGAACGCCGACCTGAGCGCCGGCGGCGACGGCATCATCACCGGAGCGCTGCTCGAGCGAAACGTCATCTACAACAACGGCACGACCGGTGGAGCCGGAATCAACCTGGACGGCGTGCAGAACTCCATCGTGCGGAACAACGTGCTGTACAACAACCATGCGAGCGGCATCGCCAACTTCCAGATCGACGGGGCGCAAGGCCCGCAGGGCATGCAGATCCTCCACAACACGATCGACATGGCGTCGGACGGCCGCTGGGCCCTCCTGATTTCGAACACGTCGGGCGCGAACGTCGTTCGCAACAACATCCTGTACAACCGAAACGCGGCCCGCGGCGGGATCTCGTACGCGAGCGCGGCGGATGTCGCCAACACCGACAGCGACTACAACGTCCTCGACCGCGTGACCCCCGACGACGCCGCCAGCGTGCTCACACTGGCCCAGTGGAAGGCCCAGGGGCACGAGACGCACTCGATCAGCGCGACGCCCGCGAGCCTGTGGGTCAACGACGCCACGGCGGACTACCACCTTCGGTCCGGATCGCCGGCCATCGACGTGGGCACTGCCCTGGCGAACGCCACCGGCGACTTGGACCTGAACCTCCGGCCCTGGGGTGCGAGCTCCGACATGGGCGCCGACGAAGCCGTCGCGGCGAACTTCGTCACGACGCCCCACGTGACCGGCCTCACGAGCCCCACCGCCATGGCGCTGGCCCCCGACGGGCGCATCTTCGTCGCCCAGCAGGGAGGCCAGCTCCGTGTCGTCAAGAACGGCGCCCTGCTGGGGGCGCCCTTCGTCTCGCTGACGGTGGACTCGGTCGGAGAGCGCGGCCTCTTGGGCGTCGCGTTCGATCCGAACTTCGCGACCAACCAGTTCGTCTACGTCTACTACACGGTGCCGGGTTCACCGGCCCACAACCGGGTCAGCCGCTTCACCGCGAATGGCGATGTCGCGACAGCCCTGAGCGAAGCGATCCTTCTCGAGCTGGACAACCTCGGCACCGCGACGAACCACAACGGCGGCGCCCTGCACTTCGGACCGGACGGCATGTTGTATATCGCTGTCGGAGAGAACGCCAACGGGAGCAACTCGCAAAGCATGACGACCGTGCTGGGCAAGATCCTCCGGATCAATCCCGATGGCTCCATTCCGGCCGACAACCCCTTCTTCGGCTCGACGACGGGCAAGAACCGCGCGATCTGGGCCCTGGGGCTCAGGAACCCCTACACCTTCGCCTTCCAGCCGGGCACCGGGCGGATGATCATCAACGACGTGGGGGAGAGCACTTACGAGGAGATCAACGACGGCATCGCGGCCTCCAACTACGGATGGCCGACGACCGAAGGGCCCACCACGAATCCGAGCTTCCGCGGACCCCTCTACTCCTACCAACACAGCACGGGCGCTCCCACCGGCTGCGCGATCACGGGCGGCGCCTTTTACAACCCG
>CAZVOI010000286.1:0-2237 GCA_964628275.1 uncultured Acidobacteriota bacterium
CGATCCAGAGCCACAACCTCGTCTCGATGTACTGGATCGGCCGGAGCAAGGACGCGGCGGCCTTTGGCAAGGCCTGGGACACCTGGCGCAACGCACAGGCGGACCCGAATTCGACGCCCAGCAAGCTCTGGGCGCGTTTCCTGGCTTGCTCGACCAACCTCAGCCGTCGCGGCTACGACTCCTACTAGCAACCGAGGACCTGCCCGCAAGTCGTTGAAGGGATGGTGCGCCCTGCACGATTCGAACGTGCGACCTACAGATTCGTAGTCTGTCGCTCTATCCATCTGAGCTAAGGGCGCCCGGTGGAGACGGACATTCTACCGCGGGCTCCGAGGGCGGGCAAACCTCACGGGTACGGCCAGGGACATTCCTGGAAACTGCCTGGACGGGGCCCTAGAACAGCGCGGACCAGCCGACCTTGCAGGCGACGATGATCAGCCAGGGAATCGCGACACCCCAGAGGTCGGAGCTCGTCGGCTTGCGGCTCGCGACAGCGAAGCCGACCGCGAGCAGGAAGACCATCCACAGCACGAAGACGTCGATGCTGGTGAGAAGGGCCCAGAGCGGCTTGGCGGCCGTGGACTTGTCGAGCAGCAGGCCGAGGTTGGCCTGGACCGCCTGGCCCGGGTCGATGTTCCAGTCACCCTTGAGGCTGAGCACGGTCAGCGTGACCGGCGTCGAAATGAGGCCGACCGCCAGGAACACCCAGACGACGATCGCCATCGCCTGCCTGAAGCTGACCTCCCCGGCATAGAAGAAGCGGAAGATGAACATCAGGCTCCCGGCGATCACGAGCAGCATGATCGTGATGAAGACGGGCCCCAACACCCAGCCGAAGATCGGCATGAACTTCGCCTGTTGCTCGACGATTTGCTGCTTCTGCTCCACCGACATCTGATCGGCGCGGGGGGATTCCTCGATCTGCGCCTTCATGAACTCGGTCGGGTCCATCTTGCTCATCCAGAAACCCGTGAAGCCGAGCACGAGCGCCGCGTAGACCACGAGCGGGACCAGGATGCGGGGACTCCGAACGATCCGCGCGAACGCCTCGCGGGGCGAGAAGTACAGGTCGATCAGGTTCTGAAGAAATCCGCCACCGCTTTCAGGCACGGGAGCCACAGACACGCCCATGACGATCCTCCAATCTGCTTCAGTCCCACAGCTACGGCAGCCCCGGGGGGTCTGGGGGGGCGGCGCCCCTCCCAGAACAAAGAACGCCAGAAACAGGCCCAGCCGTGCCGTGAACTCTATTCCAAGATGCTTCTCTCGAAACTGCCATTAGCGGCACAGTATCGGGGCGCCCACAACTCGGGAGTCGCTGCTCGGAAACCGCGTCGCACGCCGCACGGTCTTGGAACGTCCGGGCGGTGCCCGGCTCTATTCGTAGCGCAGCGCTTCGATCGGGTCGAGGCGGGCGGCCTTGGCTGCGGGCCCCAGGCCGAAGGTCAGGCCGACCACCATCGAGGTGGCGAAGGCGATCAGCACCCAGGTCGGCTGGATCACTGCCGGGAACGGCGAGAAGGCGTTGATCAACGTGGCCGCGAGGCCCCCGATCACGATGCCGATGATCCCGCCCGCGCCGGTGAGCGTCATGGCCTCGGTCAGGAACTGCCACAGGATGTCGCGTCGCGTCGCGCCGAGCGCCTTGCGGATGCCGATCTCGCGCGTTCTCTCGGTCACCGAGACCAGCATGATGTTCATGACGCCCACGCCGCCCACCAGCAGCCCGATCGAGGAGATCGCGACCATCACCAGGTAGATGCCGCCCGTGATCTGGCGGTAGAGGTCGGTGAGCGTGTCCTGGCTGAAGATCGAGAAGTTGTCCTTCTGCAGGTACTTCAGCTTGCGATAGCGCCGCATCGTCTCGCGGGTCTGGTCGATCGCGGCATCCATCTGGGCCGCCGAAACCGGCTTGACGTCCGCCATCATGAAGTTGAAGCGGCGGTCCTGCTTCTGGATCGCGTTCACGGGCACGAGCAGCAGGTTGTCCATGCTGCGGAACAGCACCCGGCCCTTGCGCTGCAGCACGCCGATGACCTCGAAGCGCCGCCCGTCGATCGTGATCTCCTTGCCGATGGGATCGAGGAACGGAAACAGCGCGTCGACGATGTCGGTTCCGATCACCACCACCGACGCCGCGCGGTCGACGTCGATCGAGGAGAGGAAGCGACCCTTCTCGACGTAGCTGTCGTGGACGCCCTCGTACGCTTCGGTGGTGCCCAGCACCTGCAGGTCGC
>CAZVOI010000287.1:0-10818 GCA_964628275.1 uncultured Acidobacteriota bacterium
CTACGACCAGATGGCCACGGCCTACACCACCAGCGGCAACTTCAAGCAGAAGGGCCAGGACGTGGTGTGGAACGGCCAGACCTATTTCTGGAGCAAGCACCACGAGTTCCTGAAGTTCGTCGAGCTGCCGCGGCGCTGTCCGAAGATCCCTTTCGAGCTGTGCCTGAACGTGGATGAAGAGTCGGACCGGAAGCTGCTCACGGACCACGGCTGGAAGCTCAGTAGCCCGCTCGAGATGTCGCTCGACCCCTGGGGCTACCAGCAGTTCTTCCGCTCTTCGCGCGCCGAATGGACCGTGGCCAAGGACCAGAACGTCCGGCTCCAGAGCGGCTGGTTCTCCGAGCGCGACGCGAGCTACCTCGCCTGCGGCAAGCCGGTGATCGCGCAGTCCACCGGCTTCGAGCATTTCCTGCCGACCGGCGAGGGCCTGTTCGCCTACCGGACGATGGACGAGATCCTGGCCGCCGTGGACGTGATCGAGAGCGACTACGAGAAAGCCTGCCGCGCGGCACGCGCGATCGCGATCGAGCACTTGGAAGCAACCCGGGTTGCGAAGAAGTTCCTGGAGGACGTGGGTCTGTGAAGTTCGTCATCTTCAACGCCGACGACTTTGGCTATGGCCACGCCGTCAATCGAGGAGTTCTCGAGGCCCATGCGAAAGGCGTCGTCAGCTCGACCACTCTCGTCGTCAACGGCGTCGCGGTCGAAGAGGCGGTGAAGCTCTCCCGCGAAGCGCCCGGGCTCTCCGTCGGCCTCCACGTGAACTTCACGAACGAGGCCCAGCGGCTCTTCGATTTCGAGAATGAGACTCTGGTGCGTGCGGAGCTGCGCCGACAGTTCGACGCCTTCTGCGAGTTGATGGGCAAGAAACCGGCCCACATCGATTCGCACCAGCACGTGCATCGCGCGCGCGGCCGGCGGCCGATCTTTCAGGAGCTGGCACGGGAGCACGCGATCCCGCTGCGCGACGAGCTGCCGGTCGTGTTCAAGGGCGCCTTCTACGCGCAGTGGCAGTGGGGCAAGGGCGACCCGGAGAAGGTGAGCGTGGCGATGCTGGACTGGCTGCTGCGCAACGAGGTGCATCACGGCGGGATCTACGAGATCAGTTGCCATCCGGGGCATGTCGATCCGGCCGTGAACTACGAGTACCACCAGGAGCGCGAGTGGGAGCTTCGGACCCTGTGTGATCCGCGGGTGCGCGAGATCCTGTCGGAAGAAGGCATCGAGGTCGTGAACTACGACCAGCTTCCGAAGGTCGTCGAGCGATTGAGCGCGGCGGCATGAACGCGGCGCGGCGTGCCGCCGGCTGGCCGGCCTTCTGGCTCGGCGTCGCCTGCGTCGTCACCAAGGCCGGCCATTGGAGCCTGCCGGCGGAGGCCGCGACCGTTCCGACGTGGCTTCTCGACATCGGCGTGAGCGCGCACCAGGACGTGCTGTTCGCCGGCGGGCTCGCAGCCATTGGCGCGCTGGGTCTACGCGGCCTGGCCAAGAAGCCGCGGGCGCAGGCTGCGCTCTGGTGGACGTATCTGCTGCTGTGCGTGGTGTCGGTGATCTTCGCCGTCGCGAGCATCCAGATCTTCGCGTTCCTGCGCTCGCCGCTCACCTACGCGCTCTTGTACCTGGCCGACGACTTCGGCAACATGCGCTCCTCGCTCGGCGCGTTCATCAGCCCGGCCGTCGCCGCGGGGCTGGGC
Organism: uncultured Acidobacteriota bacterium; assembly: GCA_964628275.1. GTDB lineage: Bacteria > Acidobacteriota > Vicinamibacteria > Fen-336 > Fen-336 > CAZVOI01. The sequence goes on from CAZVOI010000287.1 coordinate 1,695, forward strand.
CTCACGCCGGTCGCGTGGGCGGTCCTGACGTGGCGGAGCTTGAGGCGGCCGCCGCTCGGCGAGCGCATGCGAATGGCGTGCGCCGTCATCTTCACCGCCTGGACGCTCGCCGGCAGTGTCGCCTATGCGGGCCGCTGGAACGATCGCGACGACCACCTGATCGCCAAGAGCCCACACGCCGCGCTGCTGGCCTCGTACGCGCGCGAGTGGCTGGGGCTTGGCAGCGCCGAGCAGTTCACGGAGAGCTATCCGAAGGAGTTCCTGTCGGACTTCGAGCCGGCGCCGCGCACAGCCTCGCGCTTCGCAGATCAGCCAAGGCCGAAGAACGTGATCCTGGTCGTGCTCGAGTCGACCGCGGCGAAATACCTGGGCGCCTTCGGCTCCAGGTACGACACCACTCCCAACCTCGTCCGTGAATCGAAGCACGCGCTCCTCTACGACGCCTTCTACTGTCACGCCGGTCTCACCGCCAACTCGAACGCGGCGCTCACGCTCTCGATCTATCCCTACATGACCTGGCGCGAGTACACGGTCGAGTACCCGGACATGCCGGGCGAGACGCTGGCCGCGGTCTTGAAGCGGCACGGCTACCGGACGTCTTTCATCCACTCGGGCGACCTCGCGTACGTGAACCAACGCGCGTTCTTGACCGGCCGCGGCTTCGACACGATGTGGGACTGGCGCGACCTCGGCGCGCCGCTCTTCACCTCATGGGCGACCCACGACCGGGCGTTGATGGACGGCGTCCTGAAGTGGCTGGACCAGGACGCCGGCAAGCCTTTCTTCGCGAAGGTGTGGACGCACATGAGCCACCACCCCTACGACCCAATGACCGACGAGCCGTTCATCGACTTCTTCGCGGGCGGGCCGCTGCCGGCGGACGACTACGACCTCGGCCGCTATCTCAACACGGTGCGCTTCGTGGACGCGCAGCTCGGCCGGCTGTTCGACGGCCTGCGCGAGCGCGGCCTGGCCGACGACACGCTGGTGGTGGTCACCGGCGACCACGGCGAGGCCTTCGGCGACCCGCACGGCGCCTGGGGCCACGGCTCGCGCGTCTACGACGAATGCGCGCGGGTGCCGATGATGCTGTGGAACCCGAAGCTGTTCGCCGAGGGCGGGCGCCGGGCGACCGTCGGCGGCCACGTCGACGTCAACCCGACGATCACCGACCTGCTCGGCGTTCCGGCGTCGCCGATCTGGCGCGGCCGCAGCCTGTTCGACGCGAACCGCACCGGTCGCGTGTACTTTTACGCGGCCAACGACGACTACCTGCTGGGCGTGCGCGAGGGGAAGTGGAAGTACGTCTACAACGCCACCCGCGGCGCCGACGAGCTCTACGACATGGTCGCCGATCCCGACGAGCTGAAGAACGTTGCCAAGGACCACAAGGACCTCTGCAAGACGCTACGCCAGCGGCTCGCCGCCTGGCGCGACGACACCGGCCAGCACCTGGCCGCGATCCGAGCGGCCCGGGCGGCGAAGCCGGCGTCCTAGCGTTCGGTTTCGTACCCTGGTTGAGGAACACCCATGCAACTCGTTCCGGAACGAGTTGCGGGATCTCGGCGCTAGACTAGAAGCGAAGTCTGCTAGCAGCCTGCTAGCGCGGGCGCCAGACGGCGCGAACGCCGCGCCGCAGCGCGAGCTGGCCAGTCTCGTCTCGGTAGGAGAGACGCACCCGATCGCCGGCGGTCGACACGACGCCGGCCTCGACGAGCCTCCCGTCTCGCCAGCGCAGGTCCAGCTCCAACCCGCCGCGCGCGCGAAGGCCCCTGACGCTGCCGTCGCGCCATGCGCTGGGCAGCGCGGGCAAGAGCGCGATCGCGCCGTCGTGGCTCTGCAGCAGCATCTCGGCGACGCCGGCGGTGAGCGCGAAGTTGCCGTCGATCTGGAACGGAGGGTGGGCGTCGAAGAGGTTGGGGTACGTGCCGCCGCCGGACATCCGGGTGCCTTCGTTCTTCACCGCCGTCAGCTGCCGCTCGATCATCCGGAGCGCGTGGTCGCCGTCCCGGAAGCGCGCCCAGAACGCGATCTTCCAACCGAGCGACCAGCCGGTGCCGTCGTCGCCGCGGAGGAGCAGTGACTTCTTGGCGGCCTCGAACAGCTCCGGCGTGCGCGGCGTAATCTCCTCGCCGGGGAAGACGCCCCACAGATGCGAGACGTGGCGGTGCTTGTTCTCGGGGTCGTCCTTGTCCTCGAGCCATTCCTGGAGCTGGCCCAGCCGGCCGACCCGGTTCGGCGCGATCCCGGCGCGCAGCGCGTCGAGCCGATCGGCGAGATCGGCGTCGATCTTCAAGACCCGCGCCGCCTCGGCGGTGGAACGGAAGAGCGCGCGGATGATCTGGTGGTCCATCGTCGGACCCATCACCAGGCCGCCGTTCTCGGGAGAGTTGGAAGGGCCGCTGATCAGCCGGCCGCTCTTCGGGTCGCGCACCAGCGCATCGACGAAGAAGAGCGCGGCGTCCTTCATCACCGGGTAGGCGCGCTCGCGCAGGAACACGACGTCGCTCGAGAACTGGTAGCGCCACCACAGATGCTGGGTGAGCCAGGCGCCGCCGGTCGGCCAGATGCCGTGGTTCGCGGCGTTGATCGGCGCGGTGCCCCGCCACAGGTCGGTGTTGTGATGGAGCACCCAGCCGCGGGCGCCGTAGTGCGCGGCGGCCGTCTTGCGCCCGCTCACCACGAGGTCGTCGAGCATCGCGTAGAGCGGCTCGGCGCACTCGGCGAGGTTCGCCACTTCGGCCGGCCAGTAGTTCATCTCGGTGTTGATGTTCACCGTGTACTTGCTGTCCCAGGGCGGCGTCAGGCTGTCGTTCCAGATGCCTTGCAGGTTCGCGGGCTGGTCGCCCTTGCGACTCGACGCGATCAACAGATAGCGGCCGTACTGGAACGCCAGCGCGACCAGCTGCGGGTCGCGCGTCTTGTCTTTGTCTGGGGCAGCGATCCGCTCGTCGGTGGGGAGCGACGCGGCTTCGCTCGAGCCGAGATCGAGCGAAACGCGGCGGAAGAGCCGCTGGTGGTCGGCGAGATGAGCGGCGCGCAGCGCGTCGTGGCGCTTGCCCGCGGCGGCCCTGAGCGCCGCGCTCGCCCGCCCGCTCGGATCGGCGCTCACGTCCTTGAAGCTGACGAAGTTGGTGGCCGCGGTGAGCAGCAGGGTCGCGGCGTCGGCTCCGCGCACCACGATCCGGCCGTCCTCGACGGCGACGCGCCCGCCCTCGGCGGCCACGCGCAGCCGCATCTCGAAGCGGATCACGCCGTCCTTCACTTGGCCGGCGAGCGCGATCTCGTTCGTGCCGACGGCGCGGACGGTGAAACTCTCGTGCGGGCTCGCCAGTGAGGCGGTAAAGGCGAGGGCGCCCTTGCGGCTCGCGGTCAGGTGCTCCACCAGCACCTGGTCCGGGTAGCTGGAGAAGGTCTCCCGCGCATAGCCCAGGCTGCCGACGCGATAGCTCACGCGCGCGACGGCCTGGTCGAGATCCAGCTCGCGCCGGTAGTCGGTCGCGGTTTCGTGGCCGGCGAAGCGCAGCAGCAGGTCGCCCGTCGGCTGGTACGCCTTCTGCCGAAGCGGGACGCTCATGAACTCGCGCGTCGCCAACTCCTCGGCTTCCTTCTGCTTCTCGTCGAAGAGCAGCCGCCGCAGCTCGGGCAGGACGCGGACGGCGCCTTCGTGCTGGTACTCGCGCGGCTCGCCGGTCCAGACCGTGTCCTCGTTGATCTGCAGCCGTTCCTCGGCGAGGCCGCCGAAGACCATCGCGCCGAGCCGGCCGTTGCCCACCGGCAGCGCTTCGGTCCAACGCGCCGCCGGCTTCTGGTACCAGAGCCGCAGCCCGGAATCGTCGGCAGACAGCGCCGATGCGGAGGTTGCGAGCGCGATCGCCGCGAGAAGAGCGCGCTTCATCGAGGCGGGAGTCTACGACGCCGGTGCTAGAGTCGAAATGTGATCCGGCGTCGGGCTTTTCTCGCGTTGCCGGCTCTGGCGCTCTGGGGGTGCCGGCGGTCGGTGTCGCGCACGGCGGCGCCGGAAGCCAAGAGCGGAAGGAGATACTCGCTCGTGAAGACCGATGACGAATGGAAGACCGAGCTCTCGCCGTTGCAGTTCAAGGTGCTGCGCGAGAAGGGCACCGAGCGCGCCTTCAGCGGGGAGTACTGGAACAACCACGAGTCGGGCACGTACCTCTGCGCGGGCTGCCAGCAGGAGCTGTTCCGCTCCGACACCAAGTTCGACTCGGGCACCGGCTGGCCCAGTTTCACCGCGCCGGTCGTGAAGGACGCGGTGGTCGAGGAGACCGACGACTCGCTGTTGATGAGCCGGGTCGAGGTGGTGTGCTCGCGTTGCGGCGGCCATCTCGGTCACGTGTTTCCGGACGGGCCCGCGCCCACCGGCCTCCGCTACTGCATGAACTCGGCCTCATTGAAGTTCGTCAAGAAAACCAAGTAGCCGCTCCAGCACGATGACGGCGCGCCCGCTCCGCGTGATCCTGCTGGCCTCGCTGCGCAGCTATCGGAACGCGCTCTTCGAGGAAGCGGCGGCGCGGCTGGGCGTCGAGGTCGTGCGCGGAGAGGACGTGCCGCTGCCGTTCCTCAACAAGACCTCCGCGGCGCTGCCGGTCGACTACCGCGACCTGCAGCGCGGGAGCGAGGCGATCGTGGAGTATGCGCGCGAGCATCCGGTCGGCGCCATCCTGGGGGTGGATGACTCCGGCGTGATCCTGGCGGCGCGCGCGGCGCAGGCGTTGAGCCTGCCGCACAACGCGCCCGAAGCCGCCGAGGCGGCGCGCCACAAGCACGTGATGCGCTGCCGCTTCCGGGATGCCGGCGTGCTCCAGCCCAAGTTCGAGCTGGTCCACGCGCAGGACGACGCCGAGAAGGTCGCGCGCCGCGTCGCGTATCCGTGTGTGATCAAGCCCACGACGCTCTCCGGCAGCCGCGGCGTGATGCGCGCCGACGATGCGCGCGAGTTCCGAGAGCGCTTCGCGAGGCTCCGCGCGATCCTGGCCGTCGAACGCTGCGACGAGATCCTGATCGAGGAGTTCGTGCCGGGCGTCGAGGTGGCGCTCGAGGGCCTGCTCGACGACGGCCGGCTGCGCGTGCTGGCGCTGTTCGACAAGCCCGACCCGCTCGACGGGCCGTTCTTCGAGGAGACGCTGTACGTGACGCCGTCGCGGCTGCCTCCGGAGACCCAGCACGCGATCCACGAGGCGACGCGCTCGGCGGCGGCGGCTCTCGGGTTGTGCCAAGGGCCGATCCACGCCGAGCTGCGCGTGAACGACCTCGGCGCCTGGCTGGTGGAAGCCGCCGGCCGATCGATCGGCGGGCTGTGCTCGAAGACGTTGCGCTTCGGCAGCGGCGACACGTCGCTCGAGGAGCTGATCCTGCGCCAGGCGCTGGCGCTGCCGCTCCCCGAGCAAGGGCCGCCGCGCGAAGCGAGCGGGGTGATGATGATCCCGATCCCGCGCGCGGGGATCCTGAAGAGCGTCCACGGCGAAGCTGAAGCACGCGCGGTGCCGGGGATCGAGGGCCTCGAGATCACCGCGCGGCTCCACTACCCGCTGCTGCCGCTGCCCGAAGGTGACAGCTATCTGGGCTTCCTGTTCGCGCGCGGCTGCAGCCCGGCAGAAGTCGAAGCCGCGCTGCGCGCGGCGCACGCGCGGCTCAGCTTCGGGATCGCGTCGGAGCTCAGCGTCGCCTCCGCGCGCTCGGGCGGATAGACTCTCCAGCGAATGCAAGGCCGCGTGCTCGTGGTCGGCCTCGAGCGCTCTCGCTACAAGGATCTGCTGCCGCTTCTGAGCCGCGCGCTCTTGAGCGTGGATCGGCTGTCGACCGGGGAGAGTGCCGGCGACCTCGCTTCGCGCGTTGCGATCGACCTGGTCGTGGTCCGCTACCCGCTCCCGGACATGTCGATCGGTTCCTTCATGCAGAGCCTTCACCAGGCCGGTTCGCCCTGCGAGAAGACGCCGCTGATCGTGGTCGCGGACGACCCGCGGCTCTCCGAGCTCGGGTCGCTCTTGCCGGGCGGCGCGGCGCAGGCCGTCTCCGTGAACCAACCGGAGAAGCTCCTGGCGCAGGTCGCGCTGGTGCTGAAGCTCGCGCCGCGCGCTGACGTGCGCATCGCCGTACGTCTGGAAGTGAAGCTCGACGGCGGGCCGAAGCTGATCATCTGCCAGTCCGAGAACATCTCCGAGAAGGGAATACTCCTCAGGACCGACGCGCGCTTTCCCATAGGCAGCAAGGTGCGGTTCGATTTCACGCTGCCGGGGGACCAGTTGGCGGTCCAGGGCGAGGCCGACGTGGTGCGGCACGCGGAGCCGCCGGTCGAGGGGCTCTCCGGGATGGGGTTGAAGGTGGACTGGTTCAAGGGCGACGGCGGCTCTCGGATCCGGCGCTACGTCCTGAAGCAGACTCCGCGCTAGGCCCGTTCGACGACGCCAACCTGGAGCCGCGTCGGTTCCGCGCAGCAGAACCACTGCTCGCTGAGGCGGGGCGGCGCGGACCGCGGCGCCCTTGTCATCGGCTCGGGCGCCTCGCGACCGGCGGCGCGATAGGCCGCGGCGCGCACCGCTCGCCACGTCGTCTCGGCGGGCTCGCTGCGACTCTCGCCGTCTCCAACCAGCGCGTTGACCTCATCGGCGAGAGCATTCATGCGCGGGTTCGGGTGGGTCCAGGGATGGACGAACTGTGCCGCGTCGAGCGGGCCGAAGCAGGGCGCCGACTCGGGGTCGTCGAGGAGCGCGGAGCCCGGCGGCACCAGCAGCCGGATCGAGAGCTGGACCGGCGGCACGTGGGCCGCCAGGCCGCGGGCGTGGAAGAACTCGAGCGTCTCGAGATAGTCCGCGGGCGTCGTCCAAGGTGTGAAGGCGACGAGCGTCGGCTGGAGCGGCAGAGAGGTCTCGTCCAGGAAGGCGACGAGCCTCGCGACGTCGGCCGCGCTGTGGCCCTTGCGCAGCCGCCGCAGCACTTCGTCGCTCAACGACTCCACGGCCGACACCACGAACGCGGCGCCCAGGCTCTTCAGCTCGCGCACCGCCTGCGGTTCCGCCAGAAGATGCTCGACCTTGGCCGTGAAGTCGAAGCTCACGTCCGGGAACTCGGCGTGGAGCGCGCGCGCCACGCGCAGCGCGTGCGTTGGTCCGTTCAGGAAATCGGGATCGCCGAACGTGACGTGTCGCGCGCCCATCGCGAGCTGGGCGCGCACGTCGGCCATCACCGTCTCGACCGGCACCGCGAAAAAGCGGCCGCCGTAGATCGGGACGATCGGGCAGTGGCGGCACAGGTGCTTGCAGCCGCGGCTCGCCTCCGTGTACGCGGACAGCACGCTGTTCCCCGCCTCGACGAAGCGCGCGTAACGCGAGATCGCGGGTAGCCCGCTCCGGTCCGGCGGGGGCAACTGCAGCCGGTCGAGCGCTGGCGCGGCGCGGCGTGAGGCGGTCGAGACACCGGCGACGTCCTCGAACGGCGCGCCTGCGAGCGCCGCGAGCGCGAGGTCGACCACGAGCGTGTCCGCTTCGCCGGAGAGCACCGCGTCGGCGACGCCGTCCAGCAGGTAGTCGGCGTTCAGTTGTGCGTAGTGCCCGAAGAACGCGATCCGCGCGCTCGGGTTCTGGCGGCGAATCCGTTTCGCCGCGGAGACGCCGAGCCGCAGCGCCGTGTGCATCGGCACCGAGATCGCCACGAAACGCGCCGCGCGCGCGGCCTCGACGGGAAACGGCTCGACCTGCAGGTCGACCGCCGTCGCAGGCACGCCGGCGTCGCGCAAGAACGCGAGCGGCCAGGCGAGCGTCAGCGGCTGGTGGCCCAGCTCGTAGCACGACAAGAGCAAGACGTCGCCGCGGCTCACGGGCGCCTGTCGACTACTTGGCGCGCGGAGCCGGCGCGCCCTTGCCGCCGCCACCGCCCTTGCCGCCGCCGCCCTTGCCGCCGCCGGCGCCGGGCGGGATCCAGTCGATCGGGAGCTGCGCGCCGGGGCCGAAGAAGAAGTCTTCCATCTGCTTCATCAGGAACTTGCGCGCTTCGGGGTCGGCCATGCTGAGGTTGTTGTGGTTCATCACGATCGTGGCCTGCGCTTCCCAGAGATTGAAGCCCTCGGCCGAGACGCTCTCGAAGATGCGCTGGCCCAGCGCTCCGGTGAACGGCGCTTGGGGGAGCCGCTTCGAGAGCTTGCCGATCTTGGCGCACAGCACCATGTCCGCGGGGACCTCCGCGTTGGCCGTCGGCTCGGGCGCTTCCGGAACGACGGGCGACTCGAGAAGGAATTTCTCCATCTCGACCAAGAGCGCCTTGCGCGCCGCGGGGTCGCCCATGCTCCATTTGCGCTCCTTCATCAGCTCGACGGAACGCTCTTGCCAGTCGTCCCAGGCCTTGTGCGAGACGCCGTCGAAGATGCGCTGGCCGAGCGCGCCGGGAAAGGGCGGCGCGTCGAGCCCGGGGAGATCCTGTCCGTACTTCGCGCACTTCACGATCCGGCCGCTCATGCGGCTTGAGAGCTCATGCGACCAGTATAAGGACAAGCCGGCCGCTGCCGCGGCCTCACTCGTAGCGGAGCGCCTCGATCGGGTCGAGCTCGGCGGCGCGCGCGGCCGGATACATCCCGGAGACGAGACCCACGCCGACCGACACCGCGGTGGCCAGGACGATCGAGCTCGCCGTCACCACCGTGTCCCAGCCGGCGTAGAGGGCGACGCCCTTGACGATCGTCACGCCCATCAGGATCCCGGTCAGGCCGCCGGCGGCGCTGATCGTGAACGCCTCGATCAGGAACTGGTTCTTGATGTCCTTGCGGGTGGCGCCGAGAGCGCGGCGCACGCCGATCTCGCGGGTGCGCTCGAGCACCGTGGCCAGCATGATGTTCATGATCCCGATCCCGCCCACCAGCAGCGAGATCGAGGCGATGCAGCCCATCACCACGTCGAACAGGCGCTGGGTGCGCCGGCTCTGCTCGAGCAGCGCTTCGGGAACCACCAGCGTGTAGTCCGAAGCGCCGCCGTGTAGCCGCTGCATCAGCGTGTCGATCGCGGCGGCCGCCTGCTGCGGGCTCTGCTGTGGCTTCACCTCGACCACCAGCTCGTCGAGCGGGCTCTTCAAGGGCACGCCCGAGAACTTTCGCTGCGCGGTCGTGACCGGCAGGTAC
>CAZVOI010000288.1:0-2384 GCA_964628275.1 uncultured Acidobacteriota bacterium
TCCGCGTCGGCCTGCTCGGGCTTCATGCCCTTGGCGATGCGCTTGCGGCGCAGAACGTCCAGCTCCTGCAGTGTCGGGCCGACGCCGTGGAGCAGCAGGTTCATCGCACAGAGCCGCGTGACGCCCTGGACGATTTCCACGCCGCGCAGCGCGTCGAGGCGCAGGTGCTCGCGCTGCTCGAGGGTCAGGTCGGGGTAGTTCTTCGAGTCTGTGATGAAGGCGTGCGCGGCGAGCAGGAAGCCGCCGGTGCCGCAGGCAGGGTCGACGATCGACTCGCCGGGCTTCGGACGGATGCAGTCGACCAACGCGTCGATCAGGGGCCGAGGTGTGAAGTACTGGCCGGCGCCGGACTTGGTGTCCTGCGCGTTCTTCTCGAGCAGGCCCTCGTACGCGTCACCCTTCACGTCGACGCCGACCATCACCCACGTCTCGCGGTCGATCAGGTCGGCCACCAGCCGGCGCAGCTTGGCGGGGTCGGCGATCTTGTTCTGGGCCTTGCGGAAGACCAGGCCGAGCAGCCCGTGCTGCTTGCCGAGATGCTCGAGCGCCTTGCGGTAGTGGACCTCCAGGGCGTCGCCGTCTTTCGCCAGAAGCGACGGCCAGTCGTAGCCCTCGGGCACCGGCGACGGCCGCTTCCACGGCGGGCGGGTGTACTCGTCCGCCATCTTCAAGAACAACAGGTACGTCAACTGCTCCAGATAGTCGCCGTAGGAGAGCCCATCGTCGCGCAGGACGTCGCAGTAGCTCCACAGCTTGTTGACGAGCGTCGAGGCGTCGCTCACGCGATGGCCTCGGCGGAACGCTGCATCCGGATGCGCGCGAGCAGTTCGCTCGCGGGCTCGTCGGCCGGATCCTGCGGTACTAGCTTGCCCTCGAACGCGCGCTTCAGGATGGACTGACGGAGGCCATTGCAACGGGCGAGGTTCTGCTCGACGCTGTGGTCGAGAGCGTCGAGAACCGACAGGCGACGCTCGACCTCGGCCACGATGCGAGTTTGCTCGGCCGCGGGCGGAATGGCGACCGGCAGCCGCTTGATCTTGCCAAGGCTGATCGAGGCGAGGTTCGTCGTCTGCTTCCCCTCATCGACGAAGTAGGACTGCCCGAGGGAGTTGGCGTAGTGCGAGATGTACTTGGGCTGGATGCCGTTGCCATACACACGTGCCCGGAAGACGTGGTTTTGGTGGATGCACTCGGCGATCTGACCCTCCCACACCCACCCACGCCCGAGCTTGTCCCGGTCGCCGCCCTCGTTCAGCAGGATGTCGCCGGGAATCAGGCGAAGGTCGGCGATGGTCGCCTCCGGCGCGACGATGGTCTTGATCACGGACAGATCCAGGCGGCCTCTCTGGACGTTCGCAACGCGAAGGTAGGGTACTTCCCGTCCGTCAGTGTCTTTCTTGTTCTTCGCGATCCCACCAACGATGTCGGCAATGGCATCCAGCGTCGTCCGAGCCCAACCCTCCGGCAGCACTGGCAACTCGGCGCTACTCGAGTCGGCGAGTTGCTGGTACTTCTTCCCCTTCGGGTCGCGGCGGCGTTCTTCGAGGATGCGCTCCAGGAGAACTGAGGCGGGCTCGTAGGAACGGCCTTCGGCTCGGGCCAACTCGGCCTCGGTGGGCACGAGGCGGCCTTCGACAGCCGCCTTGAGGACGCTGGCGCGGGCGCGCTTCAGCTTCGCCTGGACGGCCTCGAGCGTAGCCACCGCCCCATCGAGGCGGGTGAACTGCTTCTCGATCTCCGCGATGATCCGTCGTTGCTCGCCAGTCGGCGGCAACGGAGTACGAAGACCGCGCAAGCTGACTCCTGTAAGGTGTTTGATGGTCGACCCGGTGAAGGCGCGTGCCAGTCGCCCGGATCCGGCCTCCGCTGCGAACCAGTAGGCATAGAAGCTGGGATCGACACCAGCCTTCGGGCGCAGGCGGTGGCAGGCCTTTTGGATAACGAAGGTCTCGTTCGGCGATCGCCACACCGCCGCGCGCCCTGGCTCGCCTCCCTCGCACACGACGGGGTCGCCCGCGCGGACTGACACCTCCTTGAGCTCGCGCTGTTCGACCCGCATCTCCTTCACGTCGTCAAGATCGAAGCCGAACCACCGCACGCTCGCGTTTCGTAAGTAGGGTCTGAGCTGGCCCACATTCTTGCTGACGTCGAGCATCTTCCCGAGGCGCTGCTCGAAGAGCTCCGCGATCGTTGCGAACTCCCAACCAGAGGGAAGGCCGTTCGCCGTCCCACCTGGCCTCACGCCACCAACTCCACATTCAGCTCCGCCACGATCCGCTCGTACTCCTCACCGAACAGCGCGTGGAACCGCCCCAGGCCGCCCTCGGTCACGAACGGCACATCGTCCAGATCCTCCGTCCGCACCTCGGCATCCGCGGCGATCC
>CAZVOI010000289.1:0-3208 GCA_964628275.1 uncultured Acidobacteriota bacterium
GGCTTGCCGATGCCTTGGATCTCGATCGGCACGCGGAGCAGCACGCGCGGGCTACGTCGATTCTCGGGTCCAGTCTGCATGTTCCCGTGGCAAAGCAAGGGTCGTGCCGTGGCTGAAGCCTCTGGAAAACGAGCCACTTAGCGGAGGCGCGCGCCGATCGGAAGCGTCCAGAACCCGGACGCGCCTTCCGGGAAACCGGACGCGCTGGCGCCTCAGGCGCGATCTGTGTAGCATCACGCACAGGGAGCCACACATGCCGACCAACCTGAATCTCGACGACGACCTGCTCGACGAGGCCGTCAAGCTCTCGGGCAAAAAGACCAAGCGCGAGACCGTCAACGCCGCGCTCCAGGAGTTCGTGTCGCGGCGCAAGCAGCGCCGCGTCCTGGAGCTCTTCGGCAAGCTCGACTGGGATCCGCGCTACGACTACAAGAAGGAGCGTGAACGGGCGTGAACGTCCTGGTCGACACCTCGGTGTGGTCGCTGGCGCTCCGGCGCGACAAACCCGAGGCCACGCGCGAGGTCCTTGCACTGGGCGCAGCCGTCGAGCGCGGCAGCGTCTGCCTGATCGGCGCGATCCTGCAAGAGGTCCTTCAGGGCTTCCCGAGTCCCGACCGCTCGCGCCGGCTGCTCGAGGCGCTGGCGCCCTTCCCGTTGCTAGCACTTCACCGCGGCGACTACGTGTTCGCGGCGGAGATCCGCAACAAGTGCCGGGCCAAAGGGCTTTCGATCTCGAGCGTCGACGCGCAGATCGCAGCGGCGGCGATCAACCACCGGTGCACGTTGTTGACCACCGACGCCGACTTCCGTGGCGTCGCCCGCCACTTCCCGCTGAAACTCGCCTGAGGTTGCGGTAGCATCCAGCGGAGTCGAGGCAGAGTCGGGACAGGAGCCAGGGAGGCAGAATGCGAAGCGGAAGCAGAGGAAACGCCCTGGCGATCGTGCTCGCCGCCCTCTTGGGGATGCCGGGAAGCGTGGCCGCCCAGGCCAGCGACCCGGAGGTTCGCAAGGGCGTGAAGCTCACCGAGGACGGCGAGTACGACGCGGCGATCGTGACGCTCGATGCAGCCGTGCGCCGGCTCGCGGCCGCTGCAAGTCCCGCCAACGAGAAGGACCGGGCCGAGGCGTACCTCAATCTCGGCATCGCCTACCTGGCCAAGGGCCATGAGACCGCGGCCCGCGCCAATTTTCGTGACGCGATTGCTCGGGCGAGAGACCTGCGGCTGACATCCGACAAGTTCTCGCCGCGCGTGATCGAGGTTTTCGAGCAGGCGCGCGCGGAGGCCGCCAAAGGGCCAACCGTGGCGCAAGCCCAAGCCGCCGACTCGAAGAAGAAGGGCGGCAAGACGGGGCTCGTCCTGATCGGCGTCGCCGCCGCCGCCGCCGCAGCAGCCGGAGTCGCCGTCGCCGGCGGAGGCGGCTCGTCAGCGTCCTCGAGCTCCACTCCGACCGCTACTTCAACACCCGCGCCCGCTACCCGTACGGAAACCTTCACGGGGGTGCTGGACGGTCAGGGCCAGGGCGACTACCGGCAGTACAGGATCGTGCCGACCGGCCCTGGAAACGTCGACGCCACGCTCACCTGGACCGACCGCGAACGGGTGCTGGAGATCAGGCTCCTCGCCGACGGAGGCGCGGAGATCGGGAAGTCGACCCCGGTCTCCAACACCAGCGCGCGCCTGGTGGTCCCGGTCGTCAACCGCGTCTACATCGTCGAGGCTCGCCAGTTCGGCGGCGGGCCAGAGGTGAGCTACACGCTCACCTTGACGTACCCGCAGTAGCGCCTCCCTCCGCTGCATCAACCGCCACACCTTCCGCCACAGCGCCTCGGGCTCGCGCGCGAAGGTGGCGTCGGCGTCGGCGGGCCCGATGACCCATCCGCCGAGCCTGATCTCTTTCTCGAGTTGCCCGGCTCCCCAGCCGGCATAGCCGGCGTAAAGGCGAACGCGATCGACCGCAGGCCCACCGCGGACTGCAGCCGCGAGGTCCGCGGTGCGCCCGCTCATGAAGACACCGTCGAGCACGCGCAGGGCCGTCGGCGGAGGCCGCTTGCCTCGCAGCAGCACCAGGATCGCCTCGCGCTGCACCGGACCGCCCTGGTAGACGCGTAAGCCCGGCAGCGCGGTTCCGGGCAGCGCCTCGGTGGCTTTGGCTTCAGTCGGCCGGTTGATGATCAGCCCCATGGCGCCCTGCGGGCCATGTTGGACGAGCAGCACGACGGTTTCGGAGAAGTTGGGATCGCGCAGGCTGGGCGCGGCGTAGAGGAAGATCCCGGCTCGCAGACGCGGGTCGCCAGCCGCCGCGGCGACCGCCGAAACCGCGCCGCCGCACGCCAGCGCGCAGACGGAGACGGCGACCAACCGGCGGAAGGCTAGAGCCACCCTCCGAACGCTATCACCACAAGCAAACCGGCTACTTCGCGAAGCGCTTGAAGAAGCTGGCGTCCTTCCAGCTCGGGCGCGTGTCGCGGTTCGCGATCGCCTCCACCACCTTCACGTAGACGCGGCCGAAGTCGACGGCGGCCTGGAGGTCGATGCCCGGCTGCTGCAAGTCGTCGGAAGGCGCGTGGTAGCGCTCCTTACGCCACTTCTTGATGATCTCGTGCTCGGGCGAGTCCTTCACGAAGCCGACCTTGATCGAGAGCGATGGAACGCCGCGCTTGATGAAGCTGTACTGGTCGCTGCGCGTGAAGGCGTTGCGCTCGGGCTCCGGGTCGCCGAGCACGCCGATGCCGAGCGGTCCCGCGAGCTTCCGAAGGTCGTCGCCGAGGTCGGACTCGTCGAGACCCTGAACGATCAGGCTCTTCATCGGGAAGTGAGGCTGGAACATGTCGGTGTTGAGGTCGGCCACCATTGCAGTCGCCGGCACGATCGGCTTGTTGGCGAAGTAGCGCGAGCCCAGCAGTCCTTTCTCCTCAGCCGTGACCGCAACGAACAACACGGATCGCCGGAGCTTCGCCTTCGAAGCTTCGAGCGCCGCCGCGGTTTCAATCAGCGTGGCGATGCCGGACGCGTTGTCCATCGCGCCGTTGTTGATGCGATCGCCGTTGATCGGCTCGCCGATGCCAAGATGGTCCACGTGCGCCGACAGCACGACGTACTCGCCCTTCAGCTTCGGATCCGTCCCCGGACGGACGCCGACGATGTTCTGCGAGGTGAGCGGCTTGGATTCGAACGCGACCTCCGCCACGACGCTCTTGATGAGCGCG
>CAZVOI010000290.1:0-6161 GCA_964628275.1 uncultured Acidobacteriota bacterium
CCCGCGCAAGCGGGTCTCGGCCTCGGGCGCGAGGCGGAAGAAGCCGCCGTACGCCGCATCCGCGTGGACCCACAGGCCGTGCTCGCGCGCGACGTCGAGGATCTCCGGCAGCGGGTCGATCGCCCCGGTGTTCGTGGTCCCCACGTTGGCTACCACCAGGAACGGCCGCCGACCGAAGCGCCGGTCGGTGCGGATCGCCTCGGCCAGGGCCGCCGGCTGCAGGCGGCAGCGGGTATCGGTTGGCAAGGCGCGCAGGCTGGCGCGCGGAAAGCCGGCGAGGCGCGCGGCCTTCGCGACGCAGTAGTGCGTCTCTTCCGAGAAGTAGAGGACGCCGTCCTGGAACGCCTCGCCAAGGCGCTCGTGGCGCGCCGTGACCACGGCCGAGAAGTTGGAGAGCGAGCCGCCCGAGGTCAGGATGCCGCGCGCACCCGGCGCAAGGCCCATGAGCCGGCACAGCCACGCGACCACGGTCTCCTCGATCTGGGCGAGCGCGGGCGCCGCCTGGGCGACGCCCATGTAGCGGTTCGCGGCGCAGGCGATGAAATCGGCGAGCGCCGCGGCGTAGACGCCTCCGCCCGGGATATAGGCGAGGTACCCGGGGCCCGCGGTGTTGTAGCTCTTCGCGATCGCCGGCTTCAGCCGCTCGAGCAGGTCCGCGAGTGCCGTCGGCCGCTCGGGCGGGTCACCGACGAACGAGGCCCGCAGCGGCTCGACACCGTCGAGGTCGAACGACGGCTGCTCGGCGAGAGAGGCAAGCTGCGCCAGCACGAAGTCGGCGACCATCCGGGTCTGCGCCTCGAGCTCCTCCGGGCCGGGCTCGAGGGGGAAGCGGTGCGGATCGCGAGGCGGCATCAGCGCGCGGGTGCTGTCAGGTCCCGGAGCGCGTGTTCGAGCAGCCGGTTGAACTCGGCCGGGTCCTCGAGCATGGGGAAGTGCCCAAGCCCCGGCATCACCGCGAGCTGGACGTCCGGCTTGGGCTTGCGTGCCGCGGCCAGGTCGGTGGGCCAGCGGTCGGTGTTGATCAGCCGCAGCGGGGCCTTGACCGCCGCGAGTGCTTTGACCTCGTCGTAATCGAAGAGGTTCTCGAGGGCCGAGAGGGCGACGTCCTTTGGCGCCGAGGCCATGTCCTGCGCGATCCGATCGACGAGCGCCGGGTCGCTCTTCGGCGTGAACATGAAGTCGCGCACGAACTTCCCCGTCGCGGTGCGGAAATCGGCGCGCATCGGAGCCAGGAACGCCTGCTTCTCTTCGGCCGAGGTCGCCTGGCCGACCCGTCCCAGCGTGTCGATCGGCACGAGCGCCACCACACGCTCGGGCATCAGCCGCGCGGCCTCGAGCGTCACCGGCCCGCCCATCGAGTGGCCGACCAGCACCACCCGCTTGAGGCCGAGCGATTCGACCACCGCCTTCACGTCGGCGCCGAAAGCCTCGATCGTGTAGCGCTGCCGACCGAGCCCGGACTCGCCGTGGCCGGCGAGGTCGATCGCCACCATGCGGCGCGTCTTCGCGAAGTGGGCCGCCTGCTCGCGCCAGTACATGCGGTCGCACGACCAGCCGTGCACGAACACGATCGCGGGCTCGCCGTTGCCCCCGGCCTCGTAGCGGATCTCGACCCCGTCGGGGGCCTTCACCGAGCCCGTGAGCACCGTTAGCGCCGTCGCAGGAGCAGCCGCGAGCACGGCGGCGAGGATCAGGGCCTGGATTCTCAAGGGCGCACCTCTGTCTGGAGCGATCCTACTCCCGCGGAGCCAGGGGTGGCGGCCGGTCGGCGCTGCGGTCGAGCCGCAGCAGCGCGATCACGCCGGGAAGGGCCACGAGCGGCGCGAGCCCCCAGAAGCGGCGCTCGCCGAGCGCCGCGTGGAGCGGCAGCGTGATTGCCGGGTTCACCGCGAACGCGACCGACCAGGTGGCCTGGTACAGGCTCAGGTAGCTCGCCGCCTCCGGTCGTGTCTGCGCCGCGTCCGAGGCCAGGAAGAGATAGCGGACCTCTCTCGGCGTAAGCTCGGCGGAGAATCTTCCTCCCCGCTGCATACCGGGGACTCGTTCTTGATTCGCGCCGGTCTCTCCCGCCGGCAGGTGGGTTGGCGTGGAGATCTGTGCGCAGGTGTACCGGCCGCGTCGGGCGCGGGAGTCCCCGCTGTTCCGGCTGGTCGAACAGTACCTCGAGGAGTTCCTGCGCGTGTAGCAGGAGCGACGATCCACTTCAGTGCCGCAAGTGCGGAGGCCCGCTCAAGATCGTGGCCTACATCATGGATGGCCTCTCCATCCGCCGGATCCTGGATCACCTCGGGCTCAGTCCGCCGGAGCAGAAGCCGCCTCCCGAGGTCGCACGGGTGGTGCGAGTGCCGGTGGACGACGAAGGGCGGGAGATCGGAATCACGGGCTGAAGGCGGTACCGCCCCAAGCCACCCAAGCCGATCGCTCTTTGACTGGCGCGCCGGGGCCCGTTCGTGTCTGCATCCGAGCTCCACAAAGGCCCGGTGGAGCCACGAACCTCTCCTCTCGGCTATCAGGGACCACGTTGCCGCTTCGGATGACCCTTGGGTGGGTTGTGGAGGGGGCGCCGAGCCGCCTACAGGGGGCTCCGTCGCCCTCGCCGCGGATACAATCACCTATCGTTCGGCGCGGCACCGATCGCGAGAACGATCGTCGCCAGCAGTAGTGTCGGCGTGGTCGCACGATAGACTCGTACGGCTGTTCGCTTCATGACAGTTGACTCCTTCTGGTCACCATCGGGGAGGCACACTACTCCCGGTCCGGGGCAGGTGGTCAAGCGAAATCCGGAGGGACAAGCGCGATGCGCAGGGCGCGGCCGAGGCGTGCGACACGCTCACTTCCGCCGCTGGTCGTGCGGAACCCGAACCGTGACCGGTGCCTCGGAGCGGTTTCCGGAGGCGTCGGCGCACTCGACGGTAATCGTGTAGGTCCGTCCGGCGCTGCGTCCCGACCTCTCCGCCCGCAGCTCGAGCGTCAGGGGCCCGGTGATGTTCCAGTCGCTCCCCGTGTTTCCGTCGCCGGGTGCTTTCCCGGGCTCGCTGCCGGCCACGGAAACGATGCGGCAAACCGGCGACGGGTCCAAGTCGTCGGAGACGTCGGCTGCGACGCTCACCGGCATCATTTGATGGTTCACGGGCCAGAGAACGTCCGGGGTCGCCACGACCGATCGGATGGTCGGAGGCGTGTCGAAGTCTTCCACGTCGACGCTGAAGCTCACCGTGCCGCCGGTCGAGACGGTACCGCTGAAGACAGCCAGCTGCTTGGGCCCGTTGGGCTCGAGCCGAGCCACCTCGAGCTGGTAATCACCCTCTCCATAGGCGGTCCCGTCAATCTGATAGGTGCCTTCGGGAGAGTCGGGGAGGATGATGTACTGCCCCTCCACGTACGGCGCGGCATATATCGCGCCGGGGATCTCGACGACCGAACCGCCGGTTGACGGATCGAAGCCGACCTTGCGTCCCCGGGGATCGGTGAGGGTCAGGTTGAGCGGGCACCGGAGGCCGAGCACCAGAGGAATCCCTTCCAACGGCACAGGGGTTGAGTATTCGGTCGAGAAGGGCAGAACCATCGCGCCCAGGAAATTGGGGACGATGATCTGCTGGACCGTCTGGTTGTACATGATCTCCTTGTGTCGCGCCGACGCGCCGGAAAGCTCCTTGACATTTGACGCTGGAATCCCGGGAAGGAGATCCGCCCTGAGGTTGGTGCTGTACGTGGGAATCAGGTCGTCCCCGTTGCTGGACCGGTTGATGGAATCCGGAACCGGCCTTCCGTTCCGCCAGAAGGGCGGCAAGGGATCGCCCACCCGATAGTCGGTCTCGGTCTGACTTCCCGTTCCATAGATCACGTAGATGTTCTCGACGCCCAGGCGCGCAGCCAGAGTCCCCACGTTCTCGTTGAGCGCGTCGAGCCACGGGTTCGGCGGCCGCCCGTAAGGATTCATGGTCTGCGGGCAGCTCTGGCCGGGCAGGCCTGCGCACGTCAGATAGTCGGGCACGTCGCTCGTGGGCAACATTTGCGGAAGCGACTCGACGCCCCGCGTCGGGTGATGGGACCACTTTGCCACCACGCAGAGGTTGGAGAGGGAGCCCGGGTCTGGGCCCGAAGCACACACGTCCTCCAACAATTCCAGCGGGGTAGGTGAATACTTCTTGATGACGAGGTTCGGCCAGATGACGTGGTCCATCGCCAGGCGCAGTGCCTCCTGGTATCCATCGGAAAAGTACATGTCCCAGGTCAGGCCTTCATAGGTCCGATAGGTGGCCGGGAAGCCCTTGTGCGGTGAGGCGATGAAGATCGCCTTTCGCACGTCGCCGCCATAGCCCCCGCCTTGGACGTAGGCGCGCGTGATCAGACCGCCCATGCTGTGCACGACGAGATCGACCTGGGTCGCCCTTCCCGAAGGACCTCCTACGTACTCCTCCCGGTTGGCGATGGCCAGGACCTCGGGGATTCGTCCCGCCAGGCGGCTCGCGGAAAGATCATTGCTCTGGCGCCAGTCGTAGGGGAAGGGGAACAGCGAAGCGCCGAGCTCGTAACCCATCTTTTCGAGGGTGGTGAGCAGCGGTGTGTAGCTGCCCAGGTTGGGATCCATTTTGCCGTTGTCTTCATACGTGGGAGGCATGGTGCCCAGGATGCCCGGGATGAAGATGACTGGGTGGATGCGGGCCGCATCGACGCGCACCTTCTCCAGATCCTCTCCGTGCGCCTCCCAGCGGGCTGACACCTCGAAGCTGGACGCTCCGGAAGGCTGCATCCAGAGGCCCATATGGGCCTCGACCGACTGGCCAGCGGCAAGGACGAACGAGGGACAGTCGATTGTCAGGCCTCGGAGACTGGAGGGAGACCACCCCGACGGCACTCGGACACAACTGAGAAACAGATTTCCCGAAGCGGCGTAGTCGTAGAAGCGAGTCACGTCACCCGCGGATCCCATCTCGATGCTGAGCCTGCCGCTGCAGGAACTTGTTCCCGCGGGACAGCGGATGTTGAAGGAGACGTCGACCGGGTTCTGGAGGTACCAGCCGTCTTCGTTCGGGGTGAGGGCGGGCGTCGAGACGTCCACCTCGACCGGCATGACCTCGGACGTGCCCAGGAGCCGGAAGACGAAATCAGGATAGTCGAGGTCGGGGTCGCAAGATGCCATGTCCTCCCAGTCCAGACACCCGTAGCCCAGCCCGTCGCCGGGACTGCGCCATTTCGACTTCTCATACGATTGCACCGACCGCAAGCGCCAGTACCACTGGTCGCCGGCTCCGGACAGCCACGGCATGCTCGCCTGCACCGACACCCAGTGGTTGCCCTCACGGACCAGGCACGGCGTGGGGAGGTCGATCCGCATGCTGCCCAGGTCGTCGAGGGTGGGGGTCAGATTGCTGTAGCTGCAAACGGCCTCGGCGGGCTTCATGGAGGACGGGTCGTTCTCGAATATGGAGACGTTCACTCCCTCCAGGCGATTCCGGTAGAAACGGTAGTGGCCCATGACGTCGACCGTGGTCACCCGCCACTGAAAGTGGTCGGGGACCTGGAAATCGTCGGCGGCCATGTTGTCGAAGGCATCGAATTGCCCTCCCGCGTCGGTGAGGTCCTGGCTGCTGTGGCCCCAATCGGTCTCGTTGTTGTACTGGTCGTAGAGCACCGCACCCGGACCGGGCAGTGGCAGGGCAGCAACGGAGGCCGACACACGGCCCTCGGCCTTCGTGCTCCCGGGCGTGGTCTGGGCTGTCCCGCTTATAGGTAGTTGTGCCGGCCCTTCGTCGCCCACCGCACGAGCCACCGGCAACCAGGCGCTGTGCGCGGCCAAGGCGACCGCGAGTGCCAAGACGAGGTGCGGACGGCGTGGGAGACTCTTCTGCGTAGGCATGATCTGCCACCCTTCGATTTGTTCCGACGACACCGGTCAGGAGAGGCAGAGGCTAGCGCGGGCCCACCCGAAATCGTGGTGCGCGCGATCACAAGTCCAGCACAGGCGAAAAGCGTTTAGTCCAGATCCGTAAGACGAGCCGCACGTGCACGCGAAACGGCCGGCGCATCGGCTCTGTCGCAGGTGGCGACGCCAGCGCGCAAGGAGGGCTTCGGCGCTTCTGCTGAACGGCGCCTCGCCTCAATCGATGCCCGGCTGGGATGGGCTCCGGGAAGAACGGGGAGGCCGGGGGCCGCGCGTG
>CAZVOI010000291.1:0-2544 GCA_964628275.1 uncultured Acidobacteriota bacterium
GGACTGGCAGAACAACAACCCGGGCGTCAACGGCGAGCCGCTCACGCCGTACATGGGCCGGGTGGATCCGGGTTCCAACCGTTGGTTCTTCCTCGGCGCGCGAGTGCCGAGCTACGACGCGAACATCTTCCGGGCTTCGCTGACGTATCGGTTCTAGGCCCAGAATGGAGAAGCCGGACTCAAGGGACAAAGGAGGGCGCACCGAATGAAGCAGCGCTTCGCAGGACTGGCGGTCGGTTGCCTGGCCGCCGGTTTGGTACTCGTCAGCGCGGGCCCCGCGCACGCCACCGTGGAGATGCAGAAGCAGGCCAAGGCCGCCGGCCTCGAGGTCGCCAACTGCCTCGCTTGCCACAACGAGAAGCTACCCAAGAAGGGCGCCGTTACGAACAACGACAAGGGCAAGTGGCTCGTCGATCAGAAGGAGGCAAAGAAAGCCAAAGAGATCGACGTCACCTGGTTGAAGGACTACAAGGAGCCCAAGAAGTAGCAGCGTACCGCGCGCTCAACTCCCGGCGGTTCGCCGCCGGGAGTTGCTTTCTTCCTGACGTATAGTCTGGTGCCGTGTGGAGGGCTTGACACCAGAGGCCCATGGGGGATGAAACGATGAACAGGATCGCGGCGGCGCTGGCTGCGGGATGCGCTGCGTTGGGTTTGGTGCTCGGAAGCGCCGCTCCGGCGCATGCCACCCTGGATATGCAGAAGAAGGCCAAGGCAGCCGGTGTCGAGGCCGCCAACTGCCTGTACTGCCACAACGAGAAACTCCCGAAGAAGGGCGCCATCACCCACAACGACCGCGGCAAGTGGCTGCTGGTGGAGAAGGACAAACGCAAGGCCAAGGAAGTCGATGCCGCCTGGCTGAAGGACTACACCGAGAAGAAGTAGACCGCATCCGAAACCGACTGCGTCCAAGCCGGAGACGCTGACGTTTCCGGAAACTGCGCACAACGGGATGGATACCGTTAGACTCGCGCTCGAACGGGCCGGCCCCGCGCGGCCCGAACGACCCGCTTCGATGATCTGCCCGAACTGTCAAGTCGAGAATGCCCCCGGCGCCCAGGTTTGCTCGAGTTGCGGCCGCGTCCTGGCAGCGCTGACCCAGGGCAAGCTGATCGACTCGCGCTACGAGATCCTCGGCGTCCTCGGTCAGGGCGGCAGGGGCATGGCCTACCGTGCGCACGACCGGGTGCTCGACGAGCCGGTGGCGCTCAAGGTCCTGCTCAGCGAGTTCGTCGACACACCCGCGATGGCCGAGCGCTTTCGGTCTGAGATCGAGCTCGCCCGCAAGATCTCGCACCCAAACGTCTGCCGGATTCACGGCTACGGCCGGGATGCGGGGATCCGCTACATCTCGATGGAGCTCCTGGACGGGATGGACCTGAGGCAGGTCCTGGCGCAGCACCCGCACGGCCTTCCCCGGCAGGAAGCGTTCAGTGTGGCGCGCCAGATCGCCAAGGGACTGGCTGCGATCCACGAGGCCGGCGTCATCCATGCGGATCTGAAGACGCCCAACGTGATGCGCGATGCCAGCGGCACGGCCAAGCTGACGGACTTCGGCATCGCGAGAAGCGCGGATGGCACCCCGGAGTACATGAGCCCGGAGCAATGCCGCGGCGAGAAGCTGGATTCTCGCAGCGACATCTACGCCCTCGGCATCGTGATCCATGAGTTGTTCACAGGCGAGGTGCCGTTCCGCGGCGAGAACATCATAGCCACGCAGCTCAAGCAGATCGGCGAAGCGCCGCGGTTCGACGGGCCGGCCGGATCGCGGCTTCCGCAGAGCCTGGTGCCGTTTCTCGAGAAGGCGCTTGCCAAGGCGCCGCCGGAGCGCTTCCAGAGCATGGCCGAGCTGTATTCGGCGCTGCGTCGCGCGAAGCGGCAGAGCGGATCGGCTTCAGGAGGTCCCGCTTCGGTCGACGACGACTCGCTTCCGCCGGGGATTCTCGCCGGCGCCGGCGCCGAGCGTCGGACGCATTCCCGTCTCGAGATCCACGTCAACGTGTACCTCTGCCGGCTCGACGGCGACGGCAAGATCCTGCGCCAGGAGCGCACCATCGCGGACACCCTGAGCCGGCGCGGCG
The DNA here is from genome assembly GCA_964628275.1 of uncultured Acidobacteriota bacterium. Lineage (GTDB taxonomy): Bacteria > Acidobacteriota > Vicinamibacteria > Fen-336 > Fen-336 > CAZVOI01. Next base: position 2,079 of record CAZVOI010000291.1, read on the forward strand.
CCTGCGTGATGACCTCGGTCCTGGACCTGGCGGTCGGCGACTCAGTCGTGCTGAAGGAGGTCGGCGGCGACTTCACGACACCGGCGCTGGTGCGAGACGCGTTCGTGGGCCGCGACAGCATTCCGCGCGTCGGGCTGGAGTTCGTTGGCAAGACAGCGCCCGACCGGCTCGTCCGCACCGAAAGCGAGCGCTTGCAGGAACAGCGCCCGATAGCCCGACCCGCCACGCCGCCGCCGGTGGCGCCGCCGCCCACACCGTCCGAAGCGTCCACACCGCCGCCGATGACGCCCGGGCCCCCTCCCCAGCCGACGGGCCCCGAGCGAAGACACTCGCGCCTGGTGATCGCCGTGGAGATCGCCTTGCGCCGGCTCCACCCCGAGGGCTCCAAAGAGGAACGCACGGTGGCCGACAACATCAGCCGCGGCGGGGCGCGCGTGATGACGTCGATGACGGACCTCAAGCCGGG
>CAZVOI010000292.1:0-1784 GCA_964628275.1 uncultured Acidobacteriota bacterium
GCCGGTGCTAAACTCCGGCCCATCTTGGAGAAGATCCTCGAGGGAAACCTCGCCAAGTTCGAGGTGCCCGACCTGCTGACGTTCCTCAACATGGGTCGCTGGACCGGCGTGCTGGTGATGGAGCACCCCGACCAGGAGACCAAGATCTTCTTTCGCGAAGGCAAGCCGATCTTCGGCAACTCCACCAAGGAAGAGCTGCGCATCGGCAACATGCTGCTGCGGCTGGGCAAGCTCGACGTGCCCACGCTCGAACGCCTCCTGATCAAGCATCGCGGCGCGGGTCACCGTTTCGGCCAGGTGCTGCTGTCGGAGAAGGTCCTGAAGCCCGACGAGCTCGCGTCGTTCCTGAAGATCCAGGTATCCGAGGTCATCTTCGACACCTTCGATTGGCGCCTCGGCATTTTCAGTTTCTACGACAGGATCCCGCCGCCCGAGGCCGCCGTGACGCTCGAGATGGACATCCAGAACCTGATCATGGAGGGCGTCCGCCGCATCGACGAGCGCGGTCGGCTCTCCGAGGTCTTCCCGGACCTGAACATGATCGCCGAGGCGGTCGCCAACCCGGAGCGCATCAAGCAGAGCGTGACGCTGACACGCGAAGAATGGCAGGTGTTGTTCCTGGTCGACGGCCGGCGCAGCCTGTCGGAGATCAGCCGTCTGGCGGGCAATCCCGACGAGCTGGCGACGCTGCAGATCATCCACAACCTGGTGGTGGCCAACCTGGTGAGCGTGGTCCCGCCGCTCTCGCCTCCCGCCCCCGAGACGCCGGCCGAACAGGCGGCGCCCGACGATCTCACGCAGCGGTGGTTGCCCGGCAAGCCCTCGGCGCCGGCCCCTCCGGTGGCGGTGGAGTTCAGCGCTCCGCCGTCGCAGGCGCGCCCGCCGGACGACGACACCGCCGAGATCGTCAACTCCAAGGCGAAGCGCTACCTGGAAAAGGCCAAGAAGGTGACGGTGAGCCGGGTGGCCCTGATGGAGAATCGAGGCGAGACGTCGTTCCCGCTGATGAAGGACAGCGCCACGCTCGGGCGGCATCGCAACAACGACATCGTGATCTCCGACCCGAAAGTGTCGTCCTTCCACGCCCGCATCGACCGCACCGCCGACGGCCACGTGCTCGTGGATCTGAAGAGCCGCAACGGCAGCTATGTCGCCGGCAAGCGCGTCGACGCCCCGCAACCGATCGCCAACGGCGACGAGATCCGTGTCGGCGCCGCGCGGCTGATGTACAAAGTCGACTACACCACCAACACCTAGCCGAGGACCCATCTGCCCGAGATTCGGCCGTTCCCCGCGATCAGCTATGCCGGCAAGCCGCTCGAGCGGGTGCTCGCGCCGCCCTACGATGTCATCCCGCCGGCGCTCCAAGACGAGCTGTACGCGCGCGATCCGAAGAACATCGTACGCGTGGTTCTGAACAAGACCGCGGGCGACACGGGCTACGCCGAAGCCGGGGCCAGGTTCGCGGGCTGGCTCGCCGACGGAACCCTGCGCAGAGACGACCCGGCTCTCTACGTCGTCGAGCAGAGCTTTCAATGGGAGGGTCGCTCGCACACGCGGCACGGCCTCTTCGCCCGATTCCGCGCGGAGGATCCCGAGAAGCGCATCGTGCTGCCGCACGAGCACACGCGCACAGGCCCCAAGGAAGACCGCTGGCGCGTGTTGAACGCGACGCGCGCGAACTTCAGCCCGATCTTCATGATGGTTCCCGACCCGACGGCGCGCCTGGCTCAGCTCCAAATCGCGGCGACGAGCGAAGCGCCGGTGTTCGAGTACACGGACGA
>CAZVOI010000293.1:0-7292 GCA_964628275.1 uncultured Acidobacteriota bacterium
ACCACTCAACAGGCAACCATACAGCAAGACTTGAACAAGACGGTTGATCAACTGACGTCCTTGAACGCGACCCTGGGCAAGGTCGTAGAGCGCATGCCTGCGCTACAAGGCCAGCAAGCGCGACCGTAGTTCAGCCGTCAGAACACCCGACGTCTTCCGCCTCGTCACGCCTTCCGAACTGCCCTGGCACGTTTACGGTTGACCAAAATGGTGCCACGGAATTAGGATCTCCACAATGGCACCAAAGCAGAAGACGGTGTTCACCGCAGACCCGGAGCAGGTCCGCCAGATCCGAATCGTCGTGCAGTCACGAAGGTATCGCAGCGCCTCCGCGCTGCTGCGCGATGCGATCGACGAGAAGCTGGAGCGGCTGCGGCGGGAGCGCCTCGCGGCTCAGGTTGATCGTTACTGCGACGAAGGGCTCGGCGAGGAGGATCCCGGCCTGGTCGAGAGCCAGGCTTTCGGCCACAAGCACTAGCAGGTGCTCCGCGGCGAGGTCTGGTGGGCCAGCGTGCCGATGCGCGGAGGCGGTCCCAAGCCCCGGCCGATGCTGATCGTCTCCGACGACGTCTGCGTCGAAGTGAAGCGCTTCTTTGATTGAGAACGACCCCTCGCAAGACGCCCGGCCGCAGTAACCTCGCGCGAGGTGACACACCCAGCGCCGCCCAATAGATAGGCTCTAAGCCGCTATACTTCAGGGGGTATGAACTCGCGATCTGGTCGTGCTGTTGCGTTCGCTCTCCTATCCCTCGCCCTCCTTGAGGCAACAGGCCAGGCTCAGCTGCCTGCGCCCTCCGAGGCGCCCACGTTCCCAAGCCAACTCGACCTTGTCACGGTGGACGTAATCGTCACCGACAAGAGTGGCAACCCGGTACAGGGCCTGACCGCCGCCGATTTCGTGCTGAGCGAAGAGGGCAAGCCCCAGACGATATCGAGCTTCGAAGCCGTTGTGTTGCCCGAGTTCGAGGCGGCGGCGTCCCCCATGCGGTCGCGGGTCTCCACCAACACACCCCTGCCGAGGCCACAGCAGCGGCGGACCTTCGTCCTCGTCTTCGACGACGTCCACATGGCTCCCGAGCGCATCGTGGTGGCGCGAAGGGCCGTCGGCGACTTCGTGCGCGGCGCGCTGCGTCCGGGGGACCAGGTGACCCTCGTTCCCACCTCGGGCGGCGCCTGGTGGACCGCGGAGATACCGGAAGGGGCCGCCGACCTGACCGCGGCCATGGGGCGGCTCCAGGGGCTGCGCCAGGTCAACGCGAGCGCGACGGACCACATCTCGGACTGGGAAGCCGTGCAGCTCTACGTTCGCCGGGACAAAGAGGTCATGTCGCAGGTGGCGCGCCGATACTACGAGCATCGGATCATCCTCGAGCCGCCCGGCGGAGCGGATCGGGCGGACCTCCAAGTGAACCCCGGCCTGCCGCTGATCCAGGCTAAGTCCACCGAGGTCTACCAGGCCGCCCTCGAACGCAAGCGCGTGACCCTCGGCATCCTCAGGCGCGTGGCCGAGTCCCTGGTCTCGGTCAAGGGGCGCAAGTCGGTGATCCTCGTATCCGAGGGCTTCGTCCACGAGCCCCAGCTCACGGAGTTCCGCGCGGTCGTGCGCGCGGGCCGGCAATCCAACGCCGCCATCTACTTTCTCGATGCCCGCGGCATCAGCGCCGGGCCCGTGGCTTTCGACGCCGAGGTAGCCGAGTTCACCGACCCGCGGGACTTGAACACCATGCTCAACGAGGACCTGGTCGCGGCCCAGGGCGCCGACTCCATAGCCATCGACACCGGCGGCTTCTCCCTCAAGAACTCCAACGACCTGGGAGCGGGGTTGCGACGCATCGCCAACGAGTCGCGCAGCTACTACCTGCTCGGCTACCTGCCCACGAGCGCGAGTCGCGATGGGAAGTTCCACAAGATCGAGGTCAAGGTGGGCCGCCCGGACGTGCAGGTGCGGGCGCGTCGCGGCTACTACGCCCCCAAGGAGGGGGAGGTCACCCAGCCGAAGCGCGATTCTCTCAGCCCGGTGGTGCGGCAGGCCCTCGACTCCCCATACCTCGGCGCGGGCATCCCGCTGCGCATGACGTCCTACGTGCTCGGGGCCGCGGCGGCGCCGGGCAAGACGGCGGTGCTGGTGGTGGCCGAGGCCGATCCCGCCGCCCTGGGCTTCGAGGAGCGGGGCGGGCGGTTCAACGGCGCCCTGGAATCCTACGTCCTGGTATCGGCCCGCGACAGCGGCGAGAACATGAGCCGCGAGAAGCTCATCGAGCTCAGCCTGCCTCCCGAGATCAAGAAACAGCTCGAACGCTCGTGGCTCCCGCTGGTCCGCGACTTCGAGCTTGCCCCCGGCGTGTATCAAGCGCGGGTGTTGCTCCGGGACCGCCAGGGAGGCCGCGTCGGGACCGTGCGCCATGAGTTCAGCGTGCCCGCTCTCGGTTCCTTCCACACCTCTACGTCGATATTGACCGACACTCTGCAGCCGGTCCCCGAGTGGTCTCGGGGGAACCCACCGCGTCCGGTCCCGGTGGCCCACCGCAGCTTCGAGACGGGGCGCTCGCTGTACTACCTGTTCGAAGTGTACGGCGCGCGTCGTGACGCCGCCGGCGAGACGCGCGTCAGCGCAGGCTACCAGGTGACGAACAGCCAGGGGACCGTGATCGCAACCCAACCTGCGCAGCCGCTGGCGCCCGGCCCGAGGGGTGAGTTGGCCCAGATGTTCAGCGTTTCCCTCCAGGGCGTGACGCCGGGGGAGTACGCGATCGGGCTTCTGGTTCAGGACGAGGTGGCGGGCCAGAGGCTCGAGGTGCTGGATCCATTCACCGTCACGGGACCTGTCCCCGGAGCTACTTCTTCTGGGCCTTCAGCTTCGCCTTCAGGTCGTCCTTGAACTGCGGGAAGATTGTGAAGCCGCACTTTTCAGCGAGCTTCATCTCCTGCTCCGCGTCGCTCAGACGGCCTGACAGCATGTGGATGACCGCCAGGTTGTTGTGGGCGGCCCCCAGCTTGTTGTCCACCGAGATCGCCGCCCGATACTCGTCTGCGGCGTTGTCGAGGCGGCCCAGGCGGAAGTAGGCGCTCCCCAGGGCGAGGGAAACCTCGGCGGGAATCCGTACGCCCTGCTCGGCGCCGCGCATCTGGCTGTCCTTGAGCATGCTGATGCGCTGCTCCAGGCCGATCGCCACGCGCTCACCCCCCGCACCCGGCATGGCGCCCTTCATGTGGCCCGACTGCACGCGTTCGAGGGACTCCTGCAGCTCGTTGATCTCGTCGCGGCGGCGCCTGTCAGCGTCGGCCCGGGCCTGCTGGTCCGTAGACGATGCCCGGAGGAACGTGTCGCGGCAGGCCGTGTAGGCCTGGAGAGCGTCGGGATAGCGCTTCAGCGCCATCAGGGCCTGGCCCAGGCTGTAGTGCGCCAAGGCAAAGCCGGGGTCCAGCTCGATGGCAGCTCGGAACTCCCGGGCCGCGTCCTCGAAGGACTCGGTAAGCATCAGCTCCTCGCCGGCCTTGTAATGCCGGCGGGCCTCGTCGAGACGCTGCTTGTCGAGCAGGTTCTGGGCCGACCCCTGCCCGGCGAACGCCACGAGCGCCGCTGCGAAGAAAAGGCTGCGCATGACACCCCTCCCCTGTATCGCAAAGCCCCCGGCTCGCGTGCGAGCTGGGGGGAAGCTAGCGCCTCGGGACGCGATAGTGAAACGCCCCGGGAAGACTCCGGCGGCCTAAAAAAACGGGGGGCGGGATCGCTCCCGCCCCCCCAGTGTGAGCCGGCTCGAATCAGCCGGCCCGCATCACGCTACCACTCGAAGCGGGCGCCGAACCGGATCGAGCGGGGGAGCTGGAATCCGTTGAGGTTGCTTCCGCCGCCGTTGGTGGGCTGTCCGAAGTTTGGGTTCGCGACCAGGAAGTTTGACTCGCTGAACGTATCGTAGTTGGTCGGATCCTGGTCGTTGAACAGGTTGAACACGTCGGCGAGGAAGACAACCCTCTGGCTGTTGCCGAACTTGAACGTGTAATCGGCGTGCAGGTCGAAGAGGATTTCCTTGTCGGTGCTCGTCAGCAGCCCGTCCACGGTCTGCAGTCCGCCGCCCCGGATTGTCAGAGGGATCTCACCGTTGTTGTTGTAGATCGGGTTGGCGGCCAGCCCTGTCAGGCGACGGCCGGAGCCCGCGTTGAAGCCGAGTCCCAGGTTGAGGGCGCTGAAGGTGTAGTTGGCATACAGCTTCAACTGGTGTGGACGGTCGTTGGGCAGCTGGCCTTGTCCGAGGGTGGTGCCCTGGAAGCGGATGTCGCCGCTGTAACCGTACACGGGCCCGCCGATCGAGCTGTAGTCCGGGTCGTTGGTCGGGAAGTCGAACAGCGCCGTGATCGCCGGGTCGGACTGTCCGTTGTCGGAGCGGAAAAAGCCCTCGAAGTTGCCCTCCAGCTTTGCGTAGCGGTACGACGCTAACAGCGACCAGTTGTCGGAGAAGGTCTTGTTGGCCGTCACCTCGATGGAGTCGTACTTGTGGACGGGATCCTCGAAGAAGGGCTGCCTCAGCCCCGGGACGCCGGTCGGGTCGATCGTAGGGAGGCTGGCGCTGATGTTGTCGATGAAGTAGAAGACCGCCTCCGTGCCCGGGACGCCCAGCTCGTACATGATCGGGCTGGCCGTGGCGTAGTCCTCGAGGACCGTGGAGATGTTGCGGTGGATGTAGCGCACGCCCAGGTTCACGCCACGGGCCACCTCGTACTCGAACCCGCCCACGAACTCGTCGGAGTAGGTGGACTTGCTGCCGTTCGTAAACGCCGAGGGAACCGCGCCGGCCAGGACGAAGTGGTTGGTCGTGCCGAGGGCCGTGACGGTGTTCGGCACGGGCCGGGTCAGGCCGGCGTCGAAGTAGTCGGCGCGGCTGATGCCGGCGTCGGCGTTCAAGGCGCGGGCAGCTAGGTCGTTGGGGATCTTGACGTAGAAGCGGCCCCAGCTCGCGTACAGCTTGGACTTGCCGGTGCCCGTGAAGTCGTAGGTGGCGCCGAGGCGCGGACCCCAGTTGTTGGTCCAGGTGAACTCGCAGTTGATGCCCGGCAGGCCGCCGTCGGTAAAGTCGTCGGCCGTGCTGCCGATGCCGTCGGGCCCGAGGCCGTTCGCGACCGCTCCGACCAGCGCCTCACCGTCGTAGCAGAGCGGGGCTCCGCTGGACAGGGTGCCCGAGCCACCGCTGAGCTTCTGGCGCTCCCAGCGGATGCCGGGCCGGAAGGTCAGCTTGCTGCCGATCTGCCAGGTGTCCTGGGCGAACCAGTTCAGGTACTTCTGCTTGGTGTTGACGGTGGGCCCGAAGTTCGCGCGGATCACGCGATAGATCTGCCCGAAGACGGGATCGAGTTGGATGCGCACCTGGCCGCCGGTACTCGTCTGTTGCCCGTTCGGGAGGGTAAAATCGGGGCCGCTGCGGTCGAAGCCGCGGGCGTAGTCGATGTCTTCGTACGCCACGCCGTAGCGAACCTGGTGGTTGCCGCCGGCGTTGAAGATGTTGGTGGACTTCAACGAGAACTGTTTGCTGATGCCCTTGCTGTTGATATCGTAGAACCCGATTCCGCCGAGGTCACGGAACGGGACCACCCTCCGATCGCTGATCTCGTTCTCGTCGACCGAGGGCAACTCGACGAAGTTCGTGTAGGCGCGGGAGGCGGAGGCCTCGACCAGCCAGTTGGGGTTGATGATGCCGTCATAGCGAAGGGCCTGGTTGTGGCCGCCGTAGGAGTCCAGCGTGCTGAACTTGCTCGCGACCTGTGCCTTCAGGGCCCCGGTCCGCTGCGGGCCCAAGTCGCCGTGGGACGGGTCGCCGAAAGCCGTGAAGTCGAAGCGATGGTTGGGGCCCGCCTGCCAGCTCAGCTTGCCGGCGTAGGCGAGGATGCGCCGCTTGCGGTCCACCTCGCCCAGCGAGCTGAGCGGGAAGTTCGCCGTCCCGTCGACATTGAGGTTGTCCGGGGCGGTGCGGGTCAGGGTCTGGTACTGCGGGTTGAAGGCGCCGAAGAAGAACAGTTTGTCCTTGATGATCGGAGCGCCGAGAGTGACGCCGAAGTCGTAATTCGTGGCCCCCCTGTCGTTCACGGTGCCGTTGGGGGTGCTGAGCGTATTGCGGGTGGCTTCGAGCCCGGAGGGCTGGAAGTAGCCGAACATGCTGCCGTGGAAGTTATTGGTGCCGCTCTTGGTAACGACGTTCACGACGCCGCCGGTGGCCTGGCCGAACTCAGCCTCGAAGCCGGCGGTCTTGACCTGGGTTTCCTTTATGAAGTCGGTCGTGACGCCGGTGCCCAGGGAGCCGAATACGATGGAGTACACGCCGACGCCGCCGAATCCCTGGTTGGAGATGTTGACGCCGTCCACGACGTAGTTGTTCTCGAGGCCGCTGGCGCCGCCGATGGACGGATTGGCGTTGCCCACGCCGCTGGAATCGCTCACGCCCGGGACGAGGTAGAGCGTCTGGGTGAAGTTGCGGCCGACGGGCAGCATCCTCAGGGTGTCGCTGTCGAGGCTGCCGCCGGCGGTCGTGGAGTTGGTATCGATGACGGGCGAGCTGCCGACGACCTCGATGACCTCCTGCAACTCGCCGACCTTCAGCGTGAAGTTGAGCTCGTAGGTCGCGCCCAGGCGCACGTCGATGTTCTTCTGCTCGACCGGCGAGAAGCCGGCGAGCTCGACCTTGACGGAGTAGCGGCCGACCGTGAGGAAGGGCGCGTTGAAGCGGCCCGTCGAGTCGGTCACGAAGGTCTTGCTGCCCTGCTCGGAGTTGAGGGTCACAGTCGCGCCCGGGACCGGGGCGCCCTGCGAGTCGTTCACGATGCCGGAAAGAGTACCCGTGGTCTGCTGGGCGGAGACGATACCTACCGTCGCCAACACCAGGGCCAGGGCCCAGATCAATTGTCGTCTCATCGGTTTCTTGACTCCTTGGACTGCCGGTCTAATGGGATAGCCGCCGCCTTCCAAGTCGAGGCCCGTGTCGGGGTCTTGCCTGGCGCTTCTGCGACCACTCAGTTCTCAGCGATAACGACTGCCCTTCTCAGTAGCAAGAGGCGGGCCGGCACTCCGGGTCTTGAGAACTTCCCCGTAAGTATCTAATAATAATACTCTTACAATTCGAACCATGATGGATGCCTATCGGCTTAGATTCAGGCAATTGGATTCTAGCATCGTCGAGATTCAAGACGTTGGAACGCAGCCGCTGCGCGGAGTCGGCTCGCCCCGAGCGCCGTGGGATGCTAAGCTCCCGCCCCGTGAACCGCCCCAAGCCCCATTTGCTCCCCTGGATTGCCCTTGTCACCATCTG
>CAZVOI010000294.1:0-1682 GCA_964628275.1 uncultured Acidobacteriota bacterium
GGGTACCTCATCGAGAAGGCCCTCTCGGTCGACAACATCTTCGTGTTCATCGTCATCTTCTCTTTCTTCGCCGTTCCCGCCGCCTACCAGCACCGCGTTCTCTTCTGGGGGATCCTCGGCGCGCTCGTGATGCGGGCCGTCTTTATCCTGGCCGGCGCGGCGCTCCTTCAACGTTTCCACTGGATCGTCTACGTCTTCGGTGGCTTCCTGGTGATCACCGGCATCAAGCTGCTGCTCCACCGGGGTGACGAGATCCATCCGGAGCGGAACCCGGTCTACCGCCTCTTCCGGCGGTTCGTCCCAGCGGTCGCCGACTACCGGGGCGCACGCTTCATCGTGGTCGAGAACGGCAAGCGCTACGCGACGCCTCTGTTGGCGGTGCTCGTGGTTGTCGAGGCGACGGACGTCGTCTTCGCCGTGGACTCGATCCCGGCCATCTTCGCCATCACGACCGACCCGTTCATCGTCTACACCTCGAACATCTTCGCGATCCTGGGGCTCCGTGCTCTGTACTTCCTCCTCGCCGGCGTGATGGACAAGTTCCACTACTTGAAGGTGGGTCTCGCCCTCGTCCTGTGCTTCGTGGGGATCAAGATGCTGATAATGGACTTCTACAAGATTCCGATCGCCGCGTCCCTTGGCGCCGTGGCGACGCTCCTGGCCGGCTCGGTAGCGGCCTCGCTGCTCTGGCCGCGACGGGAGCCGCTCCCGGGCCCCATCGCGGCGACCGCGGAGAAGTAGGTGAGCTAGTTGACGCGGGGGGGAGGGCTGGCCATGGGTGAAGTTCTAGTCTGGACGATGGCGGTCTTTGCCATCCTCGGCCTGCCGCCGTTGATCGCCGTCTTGTGGGATCTGCGCCGCGAAAGGAAGGCGGCCGAGCAGCACGAATGGCAGCGTCGGTTCGAAGAGGAGCCCACCGTGCCGCCTCTCGCCCTGATCCCAGCGAAGCGGCCGGAGAGTTGCTGGAACGCTTCGGTCAGCCGGCGGGGGAGGAGCGGCCTCACACCAGCGCCGGCTCCTCCGGAGAACCGGTCCATTTCGTGAAGTTCTCGGCGCCCGATTCGGTGATGAAGATGCAGTCCTCGTGGCGGACGCCCAGCTCGCCGTAGATGTAGATGCCGGGCTCGTCGCTGAAGCACATGCCCGGACGCAGCTTGGTGGTGTTGCCGCGCACGAAGTAGGTCCACTCGTGGCCGTCCATCCCGATTCCGTGACCGAGCCGATGCGTGAGGTACTTGTAGTCGGGGCCGAAGCCCGCGTCTTCGATGACCTTGCGGGCGGCGGCGTCGACGGCCTGGCATTCGACTCCCGGCTTGGCCGCGCGAAACGCCGCATCCTGGGCGCGCCGCACGATGTCCCAGACCTTGCGCTGCCGCTCCGTTGGCGCTGCGCCGAACACGCCGGTGCGCGTGATGTCGCTCGCGTAGCCGTGGAATCGCCCGCCGCCGTCGATCAGCACCACGTCGCCCGGCCGGAGCGGCTGCGGTTTGGTGGTGCCGTGCGGGAACGCGGCGTCCTTTCCGAAGAGCACCAGCGAGCCCCCCTGCATGCCGAGCGCGCGGTGCGCCGAGGCCGACAGGCCCGAGACCTGCCCCTGGGTCATGCCTTCCTTCAGTGACGCGAACACGGCGCGGTTCGCGGCCACCGTGATCTCGTTGGCGCGCCGCATCAACGCGAGCTCG
>CAZVOI010000295.1:0-1586 GCA_964628275.1 uncultured Acidobacteriota bacterium
GGTCGAACGTCGCCTTGTAGCCGAACAGGACCTCCTCGCAGAAGGCGTCCACGTCGGCGGCGTCGACGAGCGCTATCGCGCAGCCACCGAAGCCGGCCCCGGTCATGCGGGCGCCGTAGCAGGACGGCTGGCGCCGAGCCAGGCTGGTCATGAGGTCGAGCTCCTCACACGAGACTTGGTAGAGATCGCGCAGGCTCACGTGCGACTCCTTCATGAGCCGCCCCACCTTCACGAGATCGCGCTCGCCGAGGGCCGCCGCCATCGCGGCCGGCCGGGCGATCTCGGCCACGACGTGGCGCGCGCGCTTGGCGTCCGTCTCGTCGAAGCGCGGCAGCGCCGCTTCGAGATCGTCGGCGCTCACGTCGCGCAGCGCCGTGACCTCGGGCTTCGTGCGGGCGATCTCGGCCACGACCCGCTCGCAGGAAGCGCGGCGCTCGTTGTAGGCGCTGCCGGCGAGCGTCCGGCGCGCGCCGGTGTCCATCACCACCACCGCGACGCCGTCCGGCACCGGCACCGGCCGTGTCTCGAGCGAGCGGCAGTCTAGTAGCAGCGCGTGGCCCGCCGTGCAGGCCGCCGAGGCGAACTGGTCCATGATCCCGCAGTTCATGCCGACGTAGCGGTTCTCGGCCTGCTGTCCGAGCTTCGCCATCCGCACCGCGTCCCACGCCGTGCCGGTGGCCGCACAGAGCGCGCGCGCCGTCGCCATCTCGAGCGCGGCCGAGGACGCAAGGCCGGCTCCGATCGGCACGTCGCCGTCCACCACCACGTCCATGCCGCAGACCGGGAGCCCTTCCGATGCGAAGGCCCAGACCACACCCGCCACGTACGCGAACCAATCCTGGCCGCCGGGGGCCGCGAGCGATGAGGTCGCGATTTCCTTCGTCTCGCCATAGGCGACCCCGTGGGCGCGCAGCACGCCGTCGCTTCGGGGGCGGAAGGCCACCACCACCGCGCGCGGAATCGCCATCGGCAGCACCAAGCCGTCGTTGTAGTCGGTGTGCTCGCCGATCAGGTTGACGCGGCCCGGGGCGACGGCGATGCGCGGCGCCTCGCCCGGGAAGGTCTCGCCGAAGCGGCCGGCCACTCGCCCTACGAGTGCGGGGTCGATGTCGTTCATGGCGTCCTGTAGTGGGTTTCGCCCAGCGCGCGTAGCCGGGCGGCCGCGTCCTCGGCGGTCGTGTCGCGCTGCGGCTCAGCCGTGAGCTCGAAGCCGACCAGGAACTTGCGCACCGTCGCCGAACGCAGCAGGGGAGGGTAGTAGCTGGCGTGCAGCCGCCACTCGGGATGCGGCTCGCCGTCCGTCGGGCGTCCGTGGAAGCCCAGGGAGTACGGAAACGAGGTACGGAACAGGTTGTCGTAGCGAACGCCCGCCCGGCGCAGCAGGTCCGCCAGGCCGTCACGTTCCTGGCTGGTGAGCGACGGCAGATCCGGCACGCGCCGCACGGGCACCAGCATCAGCTCGAACGGCCAGACCGCCCAGTACGGAACCAGCGCGACCCAGCTTTCGTTGCGACAGACGACACGCTCGCCCTGGCGCAGCTCCTCGTCGAGATAGTCGCCGACGAGATCGCTGCCGTGCCGCTCGA
>CAZVOI010000296.1:0-1949 GCA_964628275.1 uncultured Acidobacteriota bacterium
GTCCCTCACCCGGGCCGGGCGGGTTTACAACGACGCCGAGACTGTAGAGAATAGCGGCGTGGCCCACGCACGACCATCGATCAACAAGCGACTCCGGGAGACGCAGAAGAAGGAGCGGCAGGCTCACAAGGCGGAGCGCCGTTCCCAGCGCGCCGAGGAACGCAAGGGGCGCCCGTCCGAGGCGACCGCCGAGGACCCCGACCTCGCCGGGATCGTCCCGGGCCCACAGCCGGTACCCTGGGCCGACGAGCTGACCGAGGAAGAAAAGTAGCTCGCACCGTTCCGTCGGACGCTGCCACAGCAGTCACGGGGGTCCTAGGGGGGCGAAGCCCCCCTAGATCAAGAACGCAAGCGTGGACGCCCCCCTCCAGTCTTCCCCCCTTGGAGAGCCAACAGCATCGCTCCTCCTCGGAGAGGCTGGAGAGCCGACGGCAACGGCCTCTTCGGAAACTGGACGAGCCACGAACAGGACTCCAACCAGAATCGAAACCAGAAGACGAGCGGCCCGACCGTGAACTAGCGCCGGGCCGCGACTGCTGGAGAACGGCAGAAATGGGCGGTCGCGGGGCGACCGCCCATGACGTTAGAACAGCACGCGCAGGCCGAAGCGGACGAGGCGCGGGGTGTAGGGGCCGGCCATGCCGGTGATCTGTCCGAACGTGGCGCTGCCGAAGCTGCCGTTGGGGTTGCCGAAGGCCGCGTGGTTGAACGCGTTGAACGCGTCCGCGCGCAGCTCGGTCGAAACGCGGTTGCCGAGGCGGAACCGCTTCATCAGCGACAGGTCTGCTCTCCAGAAGCCGGGGCCGTTGATCGAGTCGTAGCGCGTCATGTTGCTGAAGGCGTTCTCCGGGGGCGCCGCGAAGGCGTTCGTGTCGAAGTAGAGCTGGCCGGGGCCGATGTTCCCGAGGACTTCCGGGTCGCCCGCGACGCGGGTGGGTCGCTGCGTGTTCCCCGGCGCGCGGAGGAGCGCGTTGCTGGCCGTGAAGTTCACGGGGGTCCCGGAGTAGGCGGTGAAGATGCCGCTGATCTGCCAGCCGCCGAGCACCCAGTGCAGGAGCCCGTCGCCTTCCTTGAAGAACGGCATGTCCCAGATGGCGCTCGCCGCGAAGACGTGCGTGCGGTCGAAGTCGGCCCGCCCCTTGCTCAGCTCGATGTCGGCGGGCGTGTCGATGCCGCCCTCACCGGTGTAGTTGGTCGCGCGGCCCAGGGTGTACGAGGTCGTGACCAGGAAGCCGTTGCGGAAGCGACGGTCGAGCTTGGCCTGCAGAGAGTGGTAGTTCGTGTCGGTGCGAAGCCACGAGTTGACGTTCGCCGTCCGGCCGTAGAGGACGTTGTAGGGCTGGCCCAAGCGGTCGAGGCCGGGGGTCTGGCCCGCGTTGATGTTGTAGCCGGGGGTCGTGATGCCCTTGCCCACGTTGCCCACATAGGCGACCTCGCCGACCAGGTTCCACGGCAGCTGCCGCTGGAAGGCCACGTTCCAGGAGTGGAGCTTGGCCTCCTTCAGGTCGGCCTGCACGTAGAAGAGCTGGGCGTTGCGCAGCTGCGGGATGCTCGCGTCGACGATGCCGTTCGACGGGATCGGGAAGATGTCGGGCGGGCCGAAGCCGTTCGCCATCTTCCCGGCGGGAGCGAACGCGTTCGCGGGAGTGGTCACGTTCGTCTGCTTGACGGGGAAGTTGTAGGCGTAGCTGTTGTCGGGGAAGGGGACGATCGTGGTGCCGAAGCCCGCCCGAAGGACCGTCTTCTCGTTGAACCGGTACGACACGCCGAGCCTCGGGGCGAAGTTCGTCCACGTGCTCTCGACACCGACGTTCTGGGGGATGTCCCCGTAGCCCGCGATTCGCACGGTGTTGTTCGAGGGGTCGTAGTTGGAGAGCCCCCCCTGGTCCGCGATCCCGACGAGCGGCTTGTAGTACTCCCAGCGCACGCCGAGGTCCACGGTGAGCTTC
>CAZVOI010000297.1:0-7013 GCA_964628275.1 uncultured Acidobacteriota bacterium
CACCGGCTGGTCGCTCGGTTGGAAGATCAACCTGTGGGCGCGTTTCCGCGACGCCGACCATGCGTACGTCCTGGTGAAGAACCTTTTGCGCCCGGTCCGCGACGACGTGCGCACCAGCTCCGGTCCCGGCGGCGGCGTCTATCCCAACCTCTTCGACGCACATCCGCCGTTCCAGATCGACGGCAATTTCGCTTTCACGGCCGGCGTCTCCGAAATGCTGGTGCAGAGCCGCTGGCCGGTAGCGCGCTCGGCCAAGTCGGCCGCGGAGATCGAGCTGCTGCCGGCGCTGCCGTCGGCGTGGCCGGCCGGTTCGGTGCGCGGGCTCCGCGCGCGCGGCGGCTACGAAGTGGTCGAGCTTTCCTGGGCAGGCAAGAAGCTCTCCAGCGTCACGCTGCTGGCCCGATCCGGCGGCGCCGTTCGCGTGCTGCACGGAGCACAGACCGTCGATCTAGCGCTGCGGCCGGGCGAACGAGTCACTCTCGACGCGCGATTGAAGCCCGCGCGCTGAGCTGTCTCACTCAGGTACTCAGAACAAGAGCTTCACTCCGAGCTGCGCGCGCCGGGCGTAGTTCGACTGGTTCGAAGCCGTGATCTGCCCGAAAGTGGCTCGCGGGCCCCTCGAGGCGGCAAACAACCCTGTGACGAAGTCGTCGGGTGCCATACTGAGGTATGAGCATCCCGCGCTTGCTTTCGGTATATGCAGTCACGTTGCCGATCTTCTTCGCCATCGATCTTGTCTGGCTGGGCGTGGTGGCGAAGGCTTTCTACCGGCGGCACCTCGGACACCTTCTTGCGGCTCAGATCAACTGGCCTGCGGCAATCGTGTTCTATCTCGTGTTCATCGCTGGGATAGTGTTCTTCGCCGTGAGGCCGGCGCTCGAGGCCAACAGCGCGATGCGAGCGCTGGCCTACGGTGCGCTCTTCGGGTTCTTCACCTATGCGACATACGACCTGACCAACCACGCCACCATGCGGGACTGGCCGGCGATCGTGACCGCGGTGGACCTGGCGTGGGGGACCACCCTGAGTGCCTTGGTGGCGTACTTCAGCTACCAGGTTTCGAACCGTCTCTGGCGGTGAAGACCGTGCCGTGGCCGATCTCGGGGTCGGATGGCGGCTCGGGTGCTTCCGGCTGGCGGCAGTCCGCCACTGCGGCTTCGCGCTGAGGCAGAGAGACGAGGGGTGCACCCGCTGGACGGTGCGCGGATCCCAGGTCACGGCGTCGCGGCCGTGGGTGGACCCCAACCTCACACCCATGGTCGGGACGTTGCCGGCGAAGGCCCGCTCGCATGCGATGGTCGCGTAGATCGCATACCGAGGCGGCGGCCTGCTCGCGCTTGCCGCGGCTGGCGTTCGAGTGGGCGCCGTAGTAGCGCACGAGATCACGCCTGGGTCCGGGATCTGCACGAGGACCCGGGCGACGAACTCCATCGCGTCGATCCTCTCGGTCCCCGCGTAGAGCCATTACGTCACGTCCGGGCTCCGTCCCGGTTGGATCGCTCGCTCAGAGCCAGTCCTCGGTCTTCAAGCCGGCCACACGCCCGAACTCGGACACGTTGTGCGTGACGACGGTGAGCCCGCGGGCGAGAGCGATCGAGGCGATCAAGAGATCGCGCTCGCCGATGGGCCGGCCCATGCGCTCAAGGGCGAGGCGCGATCGCGCGTAGGCCTCCGCCGCCTGCCGGTCGAACGGGAGCACCTCGAAGGGCTCCAGGAAGCCGTCCATCTCGCGCCGCGCGGCGGCCGGGCGGGCGCTCTTGTGCGCGCCGAACCACAGCTCCGCGACCGTGACGATCGTGATCCCGAGATCGTCGGGCGAGTGGTCCCGAAGACGCTCGACCACCCGTCCCTTCAGCTTGAGGGCGTAGATGCAGGTGTTCGTGTCGAGGACGAATCTCACGGCCGGTCCAGGTCGATGGACCCACCGCCCGCCGGCAGCGGCTCGATCGGATCGAGGTCGAGAGTGGCCTTGCCCCAGCGTCGCCAGTATCCCTTCGGCCAAGCTCGCGGCTTCAAGGGCTCGAGGATCACGGCCTCGCCCTCGCGACGAACCGACACCTCGTCCCCCTTGAAACGGAACTCCTTCGGAAGCCGGACGGCCTGGCTGCGGCCGTTGCTGAACAGCTTGGCGGTGGCCACGTCTCACCTCCCCATGGTCTATACTAGTCTATACCATTGACACCGAGAGAACCCAGTCGCTGCGGGGAACCTGGCTGAGGAGTGGTGTTCGCGTTAGTCGGGCTTCAGGTCGAACTTGCGGGCCGTGTTCTCGGAGGACATGTAGCGAACCGCTCCGAAGATCGAGCCACCCTGCCTCTCCGCCGAGGCCTGCAGCTCAACGCGGGATACCGAGCCCTGGTCTTCGAGAGAACGGAACTTCGGCCGGCTCAGAAGGTGAGTTTCACTCCGAGCTGCGCGCGACGGGCGTAGTTCGACTGGTTCGAAGCCGTGATTTGTCCGAAAGTGGCGGAAGTAGCGGACACGACCGGGTTGGGGAAGTAGGCCGAATTGAAGGCGTTGATGAACTCGGCCCGCAACTGAAGCTGCATGTCTCCGCGCAGCGTCACGTTCTTGAGCAAGGACAGGTCGACGTTGTTGATGGAATCCCTGCGCACGTCGCTGAGCAGGCGCGGGAACGTCCGCAGATGGTTGACCGGCGTCGCGTTCGTCGAGTTGTCGTTCAGGATCGACGTGAAGGCGCCGGTGTTGAACCACTTCTGGGTGGTCCGCTCACCGGACGGTAGCGCGACCTCGCCGCCGTTGTAGAAAGCGTCGCTGGCGGTCGGCGGAAAGGACGTCGCGGCGGCGGGCGCCCCGAATGGGATCGGGAAGCCGGTCTGGTAGGTGTAAACGCCCTGAAGCTGCCAGCCGCCGAGCAGCGCTTCGGTGATCCCGCTCGCCTCCGACAAGAACCGCCGGCCCTTGCCGAACGGGAGGGCGAAGATGCCGCTGACCGACAGCCGGTTCGTTACGTCCAGATCCGAGATCGTCTTGGTCGGCGTCGCATCGTCCGGGTTCAGGTACTCGGTTGCCTGCGTCCACTTCGAGCGGGTGTAGGAGACGCCGAGCGTGTAGCCCTTCGAGAACCGCCTCTGCAGACCCAACTGGCCGGAGTGATACCACGACTTGCCGTCGTTGTTGGTCGTGGTGATGTCTCCAAACGCCGGGTACGCGCGCAGCAACTGGGAGCGGGCGATCGTCGCGCTGTTGAAACTGGTTCCCGGCAGCAGCCCGGCGAACGGGTTCGCGACCGCAGCCGTCAGGAAGGTGTTGTTGGCATTCATCGCGGCGCTGCGGGAGTTGTCCGTGTTCAGGTACTTGTTCGGCAAGGCGTTGATGTTGCGGAAGAGCTCGATGTCGTAGCCGTAGTTGCCGACGTATGCGGCGTCGACGGTGAAGCCGCCTGCCATTTCACGCTGGAAGCCGATCTGCCAGCGGAGCTGCTTCGACACCTTCGGGTCCTGGTTGAAGAAGGTGATCGCGGTGCCCAGGCCTTGCTGCCGGCCGTTGGCGTTGCCGACTGGCTCCAAGATCGGATTGCCTACGAACGCGGTCTGCCAGTCGTACGGGATCGGCGCCCCGGAGGCGTTGGTCGTCGTGCCGAGGGTGGTCGTCTGAGACCAGCCGTTCGGGAGCACGTCGCCGCGCCGCTGGCCGAGGAAGCCGGCGAACAGTCCGGCGCCGCCGCGGATGACCGTCTTGGGATTCCACTGGTACGCGAACCCGAAGCGCGGCAGCAACGTGCTCTTGGGCGTCTGGTACAGCCTGCTGCTTTGGCCGTCCTTGCCCGCGAACAGCAGACCGCCGGTCACGCTCAACTCCGGGACCAGCGCTTTCAAGGCGGGATCACTGAGCGCGGCGTAGCGAGCCTGGGCCGTCCCCTGAATCGGCTGGACGTAGCCAAAGTCGAAGCCGGAGACGCTCCGATCCTGGCGCTCGGTCAGCGCGGTCTCGACCTCCCAGCGCAGGCCGAGGTTCAGCATCAGCTTGTTGCTGACCCGCCAATCGTCTTGAAAGAAGAATCCCCACGTCTTGGAGTACTCGGAGTAGTCGGCGAGTCGCGAGATCTCCAGGGTCGAGGGAAGCCCCAGGAGGAACGACGCGTACCCCTGCAGGCCCTCGTAGTCCGTGCCGCTGGCGCTGTTCTGCCGGGTGTAGGTGTTGTTGAAGACGTAGCGGCCACTCCGCGCGTTGCCAGTGGGCAGGCTGTCTTCGCGGTAGATCCTCATCTCTGCGCCCGACTTCAGCGAGTGCGCGCCGATGGCCTTGTTCAGCGTGGCCGCGACCGTGTGCGAGGTGACCGGCCTGAAGTCGTTGCCGAACGCCGTGCCGACCGTTTGTGGGAACTCGAGCCGCGGGAAACCCCGATTGCTGGCGGAAACCAGGTTGTTGTATTGCGACGGGAAGGCCAGTTGCGTCAGGTCGAAGTCGCTGACGTACTCCTGCTCCTGACCGGAGTTGCGCTCGAAGCGGTTGTAGCCGTACCGGACGTTCAACACGGTCGTCGGATTGAAGACGTGCACGTCATCGACGACGCCCTGGTACGAGATGAACTGGAAGTTGGTGCTGGTCAGCCCGTTCCCCATGTAGTCGTTGTAGTGGCTGTCGCGTTTGTAGTAGCTGCCCCGCACGAACGCCCGGTTCCTGTTGGAGAATTTCTGGTCGACGCGGACGGTCGTGCTGTTGTAGTTGGCTGTCTCCGGCAGCGTCGCGTCGTAGATGTTGCCGGCCAGGCCCGAGTTCTTGGGCTCCGAGTAGTACTCGAGGACCTTCCTCGCCACGGGGCTGATCCGGTTCGCCGGGATGATGTTGCCGGGGAACGGCTGTCCGGCGAACTGCCCGCCGCCGCTGGAGACGCGGCTCAGCGGATCGTAGATCGTGATGTTCGAAGAGAACGCGGAGAAGTCGCCGTTCCGGAGCGCCGCGGTCGGGACCCAGACGTTGGCAGCAGCGTCGAAGCGCGGACGAACGTCTTTGATGCGTTCGTAGCCAACCGTGAAGAAGGTCTTGTCCTTGAAGACCGGGCCGCTGAGCGTGAAGCCGGGCCGGTTCGAGGAGCTGTCGATGCGCTGCTGACCTCGCGCCTTGCCGAAGAAGTCGTTCGCCCCCAGGTCCGACGGCTCGGCGAAGTAGTAGGCCGTGCCGTGGAAGCGGTTCGTCCCGGCTTTGATGCTGATGCTGGTGACGCCGCCCTCGGTGTTGCCGAACTGGGAGTCGAAGGTGGCGGTTTGCACCCTGAACTCCTGGACCAGGTCGGAGGGCGGCACATAGGTCGCGATGACCTCGTTGGCGTTCGCCGTGGCCGTGCTGGGCGCGCCGTCGATCAAGAGGTCGCTGCGGTTGCTGCGGGTGCCGTCGTAGGCGTAACCGATGATGTGGGTCGGCTCGTAGGGTCGATCCAGCCGCTGGTCACCCGAGTGGGCCAGACCGGTCGCGAGCCCCATGATCTTGTAGGGATCGCCGTGGATCAGCGGGAGCTCCGCGAGGCGCTTGGCATCCACCGTCAGCCCCAGGTTCGCGTCGGACGTGTTGATCGTGGCGCTGAGAGCGGTGACGCTGATCGTCTCCTCCACGCCTCCGACCTGGAGCGTGATGACGAGGTCGCGCGTTTCGTTCACCTGGACCAGCACCCCATCGTTGACGGAT
Organism: uncultured Acidobacteriota bacterium; assembly: GCA_964628275.1. GTDB lineage: Bacteria > Acidobacteriota > Vicinamibacteria > Fen-336 > Fen-336 > CAZVOI01. Next base: position 5,647 of record CAZVOI010000297.1, read on the forward strand.
TTCTTGAAGCCCGCGATCTCGACCGTGACCTGGTAGGTGCCGGGGAGCAGATAGTTGGCCTGAAACAGGCCTTCGTTGTTGGTCGTCGAGGAAGCCGTCGTGCCTCTGGCCACGTCCTTGACGTCCACGGATGCCCCGGGGATTGGCGCCTTGCTGGAATCCGAGACTCGGCCGGTTATTCTCCCGCCGGAACGAGCGCCCACGAACGACTCGAGAGCCACGCTTGATCACATGCCAGCGTCGTGCCAAGAGCCCGGCTCCCGCTGAGCTGTCAGGGAGGCCGTGAGGGTCGCGCCTCAGTACTTCATGTAGACGGTCTTCGTCTCCGTGTAGAACTGCACCGCAGCCGGCCCCTGCTCGCGCGGGCCGGCGCTCGAGTCCTTCACGCCGCCGAACGGGATCTGGTACTCGATTCCCGCCGACGGCAGGTTGACCATCACCAGGCCGGCCTCGGCACGCTCCACGTACTCGAGCGCGCGCGACAGGTTCTTGGTGCAGATCGAGGCCGACAGGCCGAAGCGCACCTGGTTGGCGACGCGGACGGCCGCGTCGAAGTCGTCCACCTCCAGCACCGCCAAGAGCGGGCCGAAGACCTCTTCTTGCGCGAGCCGCGCCGTGGGCGCGATGCCGGTCATGATGGCCGGCCGTACGAAATGGCCATGGGCCAGAGCGCCTTCTTTCAGTCGCTCGCCGCCGTAGACGACCCGGCCGCCTTCGGCCTTGCCGACATCGATGTAGCGCAGCGTCGTGTCCACGGCGCCCGCGTCGATCGCCGGGCCAATCTGCGTCGCCGGATCGCGCGGATCGCCGATGCGCAGCGCCTTGGTCCGTTCGACCAGGCGCTCCAGGAATGCTCCGGCCACCGACTTCTCGACGATGGCGCGGCTGGTCGCGGTGCAGCGCTGGCCCGTCGAGTAGAAGGCCGCGTTCAGCGTGCATTCGACGGCGTTGTCGAGGTCGGCGTCGGCCAACACCAGGGTCGGGTTCTTGCCGCCCATCTCGAGCTGGACCCGCGCCAGCCGGCGCGCCGCCACCTCCGCGATACCCCGACCGGTGACGTCGGATCCGGTGAACGAGATCGCTCGCACCAGCGGATGCGCCACCAGCGGGTTGCCGACGCGGCTGCCCGAACCGGTGACGAGGTTCAGGACGCCCTTGGGCAGCCCGGCCGCGTGGAGGATCTCGACGAGCTTCACGGCGGTCAGCGGCGCCTGCGAGGCCGGCTTGAAGACGACGGCATTCCCGGAAACGAGAGCCGGCGCCAGCTTCCAGGTCGGGATCGCGATCGGGAAGTTCCAGGGCGTGATCAGCGCCACCACGCCGATCGGCCGGCGGATCGTGTACATGAACACGCGTTCGCGTTCCGA
>CAZVOI010000298.1:0-4091 GCA_964628275.1 uncultured Acidobacteriota bacterium
CGGTCGAGCTTCTGGCCGAGGATCATCATCTGGCGGAAGCGATCGACGATCTCGGGGTGGTGGTTGACCGCGAAGATCCTCGGCATGACGGCCGCCCGGTCGCGTGCGAACTCCAGCATGGTCACCGCTTCGCCCGCGGGCCCGCCGACCCCCAAGGTCTCGTGGCCGATCGCGAGGGCCCAGGCGTCGCCGCTCCCCGGCCTCGGCACCAGGTCGAAGAGACGGTTCTCGACCACGCGAAGTCGCCGATGGTCGGGCAGCTCCTCGGCGAAACGCCCGAACCAGGGGTGCTGCCGGGCTTCCGGGGTCAGCACGTTCTCGAGGATTCCCGTGCTCTTGCCCTTGGCGGGACCGCGCAGCACGGCCTCGGCCGCGCCCGACCAACGGCACATCACGCCGAAGGTGTGGCAGACGGAGATCAGCGCGGCCCTCGGATCCGCGGCAATCCGATCGAAGAGCGTGAACAGCGGCTTTTCCCACGAAGGATCCTCGCGGATGCCCTGGCTGCCCTCGGAAACGCCGTCGTTCCGGTACGGGTCGATGTGCGCCGGCCCGCCCGTGCCGAGGTACAAAGCGAAGCGGCCGTTCGGCGATTCCGGGATCATCAGGGAGCGCCGCACGTCGAAAGAGATGACGCGGATCCGGACGCCGGTGCCGTCGAGCGAGTCGATCAGGTCGCAGGCCGCGTCGAGCACCGCGTGCACCAGAGAGTCGTGGCCCAGGTTGGGCCAGCCGTGGTTCATGTCGAGCACGGCGACGTCGACCGTTCGCGGCTCGGCCGGCGGAAGCTCTTCTGGGCGCTCGACCCGCGCGTACTCGAAGACCCCGCAGGGAGCGCTCGCCGGGCAGTCGCTCGCGCAGACCGCGGTTCCCTGCGCCACCTTATTGCGGCAAGCGATCGGCACGCTTGGACGGAGTCTACACCGCCCGCGTGGTAGCCTCGCGCGGCCTTCGAGCATGAGCCTCCTCGCCCTCTTGGCCGCTCTGGTCGGCGGCGTCGCGCTCTCGCTCTTCCTCGATGGAGACGAGGACGCGCCGCTGCACGTGCGGCTCGCGCAGGGGGCCGTCTTTGGTCCGGTTCTGTTGGCGGCCTGCGGCTATCCGCTTGGCGCCTGGTTCGGTATGCGGCTGCGCAACGTCGGGCTTGCGGCGCTCTTGGCGCTGCTGCCGGCGGTCCTGCTGCCGACGGCGCGTTGGCGCGCTCTCCGACCTGGGCTGACGAGCTGGAGCGGCCTGCTCTACGCTGCCGCGGCCGGCGGGCTGCTGCTGGCGTTCTTCGACCGCGTCTTCCTGCAGACCGCGAGCGGATTGTCGACAGGCGTCGACCACAACATCGCAGACCTGCCGTTCCACATCTCGATCGTGCAGAGCTTCGTCCTGGGCGACAACTTCCCGCCGCGCCATCCAGAGCTGGCCGCGGCGCGCCTCAGCTATCCGTTCCTGGCCGATTTCGGAGTCGCGCAGCTCGTGACCCTGGGACTGACGCTGCGCCAGGCGGTGACGGTCCAGAACGCCGCGCTGATCCTGGCTCTGTTCGCGCTCCTACACCGCTTCGCGCTGGTGACGACCGGCGACCGGCTGGCCGCGCGACTGGCGCCGCCGCTCGTGTTCCTGAGCGGCGGCTTTGGCTTCGCTCTCCTTTTCGGCCGTGTGGGAACGCCGCTCTCGTTGGATCTGCTGCGACGGCTGCCGATCAACGTCACGATGTTGCCCGACGGCCCGGTGCGATTCGGCAACGCGCTGACGACGCTGCTCGCGACGCAGCGGTCGCTGCTGATGGGCGCGCCGCTCGCGCTGATCGCGTTCACGCTGATGTGGCGCGCCTACCAGAAGGAAGGCGCCGCCCCCCGCCGACCGCTGCTGGCCGCGGCGCTCGTGACCGGGCTGATGCCGCTCGTCCATATGCATTCGGCGGCGGTCGTCTTGGCGGTCGGCGGAGCGCTCGCGCTCCTCCATCGGAACCCAACCATCTGGATATGGCCTGCCGTCCTGGCGCTCGTGCTCGTCGTACCGCAGGCGCTCTGGCTCCTGACGTCCTCGTCGATGGCGGCCCAGGGCTTCCTGGCCTGGCATCCCGGCTGGGAAGCCGGCCACCGCAACCTGCTCGTCTTCTGGCTCTGGAACGCCGGTCTGTTCCTGCCGGTCCTGTTCTTCGCGAGCGTCCGCCTGGCCTCGCCCCAGCTTCGCCGCTTTCAGCTTCCGTTCTGGGCCCTCTTCATCGTCCCGAACCTGCTGCGGCTCTCGCCCTGGAGCTGGGACAACATGAAGTTCTTCTTCTTCTGGCTCCTCGGCTCGGCTCCGCTGGTCGCGCTTGCGGTGGCCCGCCTCGCACGAGCAAGCTCGCCGCTCCGCTTCACAGCGGCGCCGCTCTTCGTGGCCCTCGTCCTCTCCGGAGGGCTCGACGTCGGCCGCGTGATCACGCGCCAGATCGAGCTCGGTGTCTTCGACCGCGACCGCATCGCCCTCGCCGAAGCGATCGCGCGCTCGACGCCGCGGCGCAGCGTGCTGCTCCGCGCTCCGACCCACGACTCCGCTGCGCTCCTGGCCGGCCGGCTCTCGGTGCTGGGCTACCCGGGCCACATCTGGTCGCAAGGCTTCGAAGAGGGCGACCTGCAGCCGGCAATCTCCCGCGTCTACGCCGGCGCCCCGGACGCGCGCGCGCTCCTCGACCGCCTGGGCGTCGACTTCATCCTGGTCGGCCCCGACGAACGGCGGGCGTTTCGGGTCAACGATAGCTTTCTGTCCTCGTTCGCACCGGTGCTCGAAACGCGCGGCGCCGTCCTGCGGCGCGTGCGTTGAGGTTCGGCTAGCGTCGCGGAGAGAAGGCCGCCGAAAGCCGCACGCTGTTGTTGGTCGCGGTGATCTCCTCGATCAGGCGATCGGGGTCGATCTCGATGGTCGCGCCCACCGGCTCGGCTCCCGGTGGGAGTTCCAGCTCGACCAATGCCGTTCGAGGCAAGAGGTCCAAGGGCGCCGCGAGCGCGGGGATCGTGGCGGACGCGGCGATCTTGCCCTCTGGCGTGCGAAGCACGAGCTGCGCCGGCGGCGCGTCGATCGAGCCCAGGCTGTGAACTCGAGCGCAGGCGCTTCCTGAGGAGCGTGCTCATCCTGCCCGTCCTCGTTGCCGATCAGGCGCAAGAACTCCTCGAGGCTCGCGGCCAGTCGGACCTCTCGTCCGTTTCGATGTAAGCACCCTGAACGCGAGCGTTCGTTGCGGATCAGGCAGGTTGTGAGGCAGCGCGAAAGATCCAGCGGATGAAGACCGCTAGCGACATGAACAGGAACCCCAGCGCTCCGGTCAGGATCGGCCCGAAGTAGTCCATCAGGCCGCCGCCGCCGATGCGCGCATCGAGCGGCCGCTCGGCGTTGTAGCGCACCGTGACGGCGTCGCCTTCCTCGTGGGCCTTCGGCCAGCGCCCTTCACGCATCTCGACGGTCTTCGACGTTCCGTCCTCGAGCTCGAACTCCACAACCGCGTGGTAGAGGTCGGAGCTTCCGCGAGAGGACGAGGAACTGTTCCTGGGAGTCGCGTGCTGGCGCAGCTCGTTGCGGACCACGACGCCGGGCACGCTGATCTCGGCCGCCAACGACTTTCGCGTGTACCACTCTGTCGCGCCCGAGACCGCAACCAGGATCGCGCCGACGAGGAAGAACACCACGCTCACGACCTTCGAAACGTCGGGTCCCCCGGGAGCCGGCATGCGCGCGAGCGCGTCGAAATCGGCTTGCTCCTCTTTGGACCAGACGTGGTCCTCGTCCTCTGCATCGTTTTCTTGCGGGTCGGGTTTCGGGTCGCTCAAGCGCTGCTAGACCGGCTGAACCAGGAACGCCGGCACCTGGCCGCCGCCGGAGGTGACGTTCGCGAGCGACGTTGCCGAGAGCCGTGTCAAGAACCCTTCGACTTCTCCGTTAAAGACGAAGGGGTCGAGGTCGACGACCAGATCGCGGAACTGCAGCTCGCCTGAGATGAGCTCAGGGAAGTTCTGGCGCTGGAGCGTCACCTTTTCCTGGATAACGTAGGACGCCGAGAGCGCCTTCGAGAGCGCGTCGTCCCACTCGGCCGCAGTCGACTCCCAGCCGATGAAGACGCC
>CAZVOI010000299.1:0-4700 GCA_964628275.1 uncultured Acidobacteriota bacterium
TCCGATCTGCGCGTCGCGTTTCCGTGGGCGCGATCGTTGTTGGTGGTGGGACAGCAATACGACACCTCCCACCCCTACTCGACCGAGGCGCCCCCGGAGCGCGGCTGGATCTCGCGCTACGCCTGGGGCGACGACTACCACGGCCTCGTGCTGCTGCGGCTAGAGAGCTTGATCGAACGGATGCACCAGGCACTCGGGCCGTTCGAGGCCAGACCCTACGTCGACACCGGCCCGATCGCCGAGAAGGCCTACGCGGCAGCGGCTGGTGTCGGCGCCTACGGCAAGAACACCTGCCTGCTCGACGCCGAGCAGGGCTCGTGGTTCTTCCTCGGCGTAGTCGTCACCGATCTCGAGTTGCTTCCAGACACTCCGCGGCCGGATCTGTGCGGCTCATGCACCGCTTGCCTCGACGCCTGCCCGACCAGCGCCTTCCCGGCGCCCTACGTGCTCGACGCGACGCGCTGCATCAGCTATCTGACGATCGAGATCAAGGGGAGCGTCCCAGAGGAACTCCGGCCCGGTCTCGGCCGTCACGTCTTCGGCTGCGACATCTGCCAGGACGTCTGCCCCTGGAACCGCAAACGCAAGCACGGCGGCCCGGAGGCATTCGAGCCGCGCGAGAACGCGATGGCGCCCGCCCTCGGAGATCTCGCCGCGCTGTCCCGCGACGCCTTCAGCGAGCGGTTTCGCAAGAGCCCGGTGAAACGGGCCAAACGACGCGGGCTGTTGCGCAACGTGGCGGTCGCGATCGGGAACTCCGGGGACGCCAAGCTGCGGCCGATCGCGGAATCGCTCGCGCGAGACGAAGACGATCTGGTGCGCGAGCACGCGCTTTGGGCGCTCGCGCGCCTACCGCCGCTTTTGACCTGAGGCCGGCTTTACCGATCGAGCGTGCCGGAAGTACAGGTGATACGCGCAGTCCGGGCCTACCAGCTTTCGCGCCTCCGCCAACGGAAGGTTCACTCTCCCCAGCAGCACCAACCGCCGGTAAACGCCGAGCGTGTGACGGACGGCGGCGGTCTCACTCCGCGTCATCGGATCCGCGCCGCCTCGAGCCTCAGAGCCGAATCTCCCTTTCGAGCCGCAGCCGGTACGTGGTTCCGGACGGCAATCGGACTTCCTTGCCCTTCGTCGCGAGGACGACGCCGGTGCCGGCGGCCCCACCCAGCGCGGTTCCGATCGCGGCGCCTTTCTTGCCGTCGGTAATCGCACCGATGATCGCTCCGGCGCCAGCGGCGCCGGCGATCACCGCCGTATCGTGCTTCTTGTTGCTCTCGGCGCTGAGGTCGACCGCTCGAAGTGCGACCGGCCGCTCCTTGCCGTCCGCGACCAGCTTGTCGAAGTCGAACGCGAGCTGCGCGCGACCCTTGACGCGCCCGGACGGAACGGCGCTCGTCACCAGACCGCGCAGCTCTGTGCCTTCCTTCAGGACCACCCGCTCTCCGACCTTCACGTCTTCGCTCAGCCTCGCGACGATCACGTCTCCCTCGCGGCTCTTGTCGGACGAGAGCTCCGTTTCAAGGACCACCGGCAGGACCGTTCCCTCGGGAATCACGATCGGCGCCGGGGTCGGCGCGGGACGCGCCGCCGCGGTTCTCGCCGTCGATTTCGACGAACTCCCCTCCGACTTCGAGTCGGTCGAAGCCTGGCATCCGGCGAGAAGAAGAGTGGCCATGAGTGCGACCGCCTGAGTGCTGCGCATGAGAAACCTCCTGCTGGGCGCTCTGGCGCCCGGATCGGAATCAGGCTACACGGTTCGGGCCCCGACCGGCGTGAGCTGACTCACGCTCGGGCCGGCGCTGCGCAGCTTCCTCGATCAGCCGGTTGTTGTCGCCCAGCACGCGGTACTCGCGGTGGAGCGCTACGCAGCACACCGCGAAGGTGCCCCAGGCGAGGATCTCGTGTACCCGCGCCGGGATCGCGCGGGTGTGCGCGGCGGCGCCCAGGATGAAGTTGGCGATCACGAGGAAGAGCGCGAACGTCATCACCGGAAAGACGCGGCCCTTCATCGTGACGGTGCGGCGGCGGAACGAGTCGCCCCAGGCGCCTTGCTTCTCCATCTCTTTCATCTCCACTCCGGTCGCGATCAGGAAGAACATGATGAACGAGTGGGCCGCCACGAGCAGCAGCGTCGCGGTCAACGACCAGACGAAGTGCGGTGTCATGGCCGCCTTGCTGGCCGGCACCAGATAGCCGTTCACGATCGACCCGAGCAACGTGAGCGTGCCCACGAGTGCGAGCGTCAGGAGCGCGATCGACATGTCACCTCGCCGAGGCTTCGCGCGGCATTCAACCGGGTTTCATCGCCGGCGCCTTGTCTTGGGGGGCGAAGAGCGGGCCCGTGACGCCGAGGCGTGCGGCGAACGCTTCGAGGTCGCCGCGATCGAAGGCTTCCGAGACGCGCTCGATCGCGCCGCCTTTCGCGATCAAGAACAGCGTCGGCACGGTCGTGATCTCGAGCGCCTGCGCCAGCGGATACGGATCGCTCTCCAGGCGAATCGGCAGCGTGAGCTTCAGATTGAGGACCGCCTGTCGCGCGTCCTCGGCGCTGTCCTGGAGGACCGCCAGCACGCTCGACCCTGGCCCGCGCCGCTGCGAGATGCGCTCGACATAGGGGAGCGTCTGGCGTGTCGTCTTGCACGTCTTGTGACCGATCAGGATCAATGCCTCGCCCGCCTGCCAGGCTTCGGATAGCGCGCGCAGCTCACCCCCGAGATCCGGCATGCGGAAGTCGGGGAAGGCGCCGCTCGTGACCGGCATCAGGCAGGCACGAAGTCGACGGTCACGCGCTTCGGGATGATCCCGGCCTCGAAGCCGCGGTCGAGAAGGAGCTGCACCGCGCGCCGGCCGCGTTCGCCGGTCTCGATCGTCATGTCGTTCACCCACATCCCGACGAAACGGTCGGCGATGGCGCCTTGCATGCCGCGGGCGAAGCTCATCGCGTAGGCGAGCGCGTCGGCGCGATGCGCGAGCGAGTAGCGCACCGTCTCGCGCACCAGCCGCGTGAGCTGGGCCATCCGCTCCGGCCCGAGATCGCGGCGCACGGCGTTGCCCCCGAGCGGCAGCGGCAGGCCAGTCTCTTGCTTCCACCAGGCGCCCAGATCGAGGACTTGATGCAGGCCGAAGCCGCCGAAGGTGAGCTGGCCCTCGTGGATGATCAGGCCCAAGTCGGCGCGGCCGGCCTGCACCTCGTCGAGGATCTGATCGAAGGGCACGACGCGTGTCTCCAGCTTCGGCGCGAACAGCTTCAGCGCCAGATACGCGCTGGTGAGGGTGCCGGGCACGGCCACCACTCTCGACGCGATGTCTCCCAGCGCGAGCTTCTCGCGCGCCACCAAGAGCGGCCCGTAGCCGTCGCCGATGCTGCCGCCGCACGGCATCAGCGCGTACTTGTCGGCGACGTAGGGGTAGGCGTGGAACGAGATCGCGGTCACCTCGTAGCGGCCATTCGCCGCTTCGCGGTTCAGCGCCTCGATGTCTTGCAGTACATGCGTGACCTCGAGGCCGCCGGTGTCGAGCTTGCCCTTGGCCAGGCCATAGAACATGAAGGCGTCGTCGCTGTCCGGGCTGTGCGCGATCGTGATCGGAATCTTGGAGTTCATAGCGCTCCGAGCCGAGCCGCCCAGTCCGAAGCCCACGTGGCGAGAGGCGTCGTCACATCGGCCACGCGAACGTCGCGGTGCCCACGGCGCTCATGAATCGCTTCGAGAACCGCGGCGGCAGGCTCGCGCGTCTCGTTCGCGGGCCGATTCACGACGACGCAGTCGGCCGACTCGAGAAGCGCGCCCGAGCTCTGCTTCCAGCGCGCGGGGTCCAGGAACGGGTGCACCACGAAGAACGTCAGCGACGGCCTGGCCTCGAATGTGATCGTCGAGCCCTCCATCACCACGGGCCCGCCGGCGACCAGCGGCGTGACCGCGGCCCAGGCCGCGGCGACCGCGGATCGCCGCGCAATCGCCCAGACGACGCGGCGTGCGCCGGCCTCGGCCAAACGGTCGGTGTCGGTGCCCGGCTCACGCAGCACGCTCTCCTCCGTGACGAGCCGGAACGGCCGGTCGATGTCGCACACCAGGCACGGCGTGCCTCGCGGACAGCGCTCGAACACGTCTTCGGTCGTCGTGAACTTCACGGCTGACGCCGAGCCCGGAGCGAGCCCGCGCAGGAGCGACGCCGCCAGCGCCGTCTTCCCCGCCCGGCTGGTCGCGCCGGCGACGGAGATGAGGGCCAAAGCGCGTGCTCCAGTCTTCATCGTAACATCCGCGCTCGCGGCGAACGGAACGGCGCGGAGGGTTTCGTCGTATCGTTCCGTGTCTTGCCTGAAGCTGCCATCCGGCTGCACCACGTGCGCAAGGCCTTCGCGGGCCACGTCGCGGTCCAAGACCTCTCGCTCGAGGTCCCGCGCGGCTCGATCTTCGGCCTGCTCGGCCCGAACGGCGCGGGCAAGACGACGACCTTGCGCATGGTGATGAACATCCTGGGCCCCGACTCGGGAGCTGTCGAGATCCTCGGCCGAACCGGCGACGACCGGGCGCGCGACGCGATCGGCTACATGCCGGAGGAACGCGGCCTCTACCCGCGGATGGCGCTCGACGAGCAGCTCGTGTTCCTGGCCGAGATCAAGGGCTGCCCGCGCGACGTGGCGCGGCGCCGGCTGCCGGCCTGGCTCGAGCGGGTCGGTCTCGGCGAGTGGGCGAAGCGCA
>CAZVOI010000300.1:0-2489 GCA_964628275.1 uncultured Acidobacteriota bacterium
TACGCCGCGGCGGACTCCGGCTTCTTCCGCAGCCAGAACGCGGGGGACAGCTGGGAGCGGCTCTCCGCGAGCCCGGGCCGGCCCCGGCGGCTGCTATTCCCGCTCGCTCCGGCCGCGGGGCTCGAAGCCTTCCTCGCCACCGACCAGGGGCTCTTCCGCACGCGCGACACGGGCGAGCACTGGGAACCGGCGGGGTTCGCGGGTCAGGATGTGCTGACCGTGGCGACCTTTCCCGCGCCCGAGGTGCAGCTGCAGCCGAAGCGGCGCCGATGAGGTTTGCCAAAGGCCACGGCCTTGGCAACGACTTCATCCTGGTGGCAGCCGACCTGGCGCCGGCGGCAGTCTCGAGTGGAGAGTCCGTCGCGGAAGCATCGAGCTGGGCGGTGCGACTGTGCGATCGCCATCATGGCATTGGGGGCGACGGTGTCGTCCTCCACGCGCCGACCGCGGACGGCATGTCGTTCCGACTGATCAACGCCGACGGCCTGCCGGGCGAGATCTCGGGCAACGGCCTGCGTTGCCTGGCGGCGCTTGGCGTGCGGAACGGATGGGTGGCGTCGCGCCACGTGGTGAGCACCGTCGTCGGACCAAAGGCGGTCGAAGTCACCCTGCTCGAGGGAAGCCGCTACCGCATCCTGACGGATCTCGGGCCGCCCGCGCTCGGCAGCCGGGACGTGCCGGTCGCGCTCGAGCCGCCCGCGGCCCGTGTGATCGACCACCCGCTCGAAGCGGGCGGCCGCCGCGTACTCGTCACGGCGACCTCGATGGGCAACCCGCACTGTGCCGTCTTTCTCGAGCAGGCCGCGGATGACGAGCTGCTGCGCGAGCTCGGCCCCCTCCTCGAGCGCCATCCCTTCTTCCCGAAGCGCACCAACGTCGAGTTCGTCACGGTGCTGGGGCCGGAGGAGATCCGCGTGCGCTTCTGGGAGCGCGGCGTCGGCTACACGATGGCGTCGGGCACAGGCTCGGCGAGCGCTGCCGTCGCCTCGATCATCACGGGCCGCACCGGCCGCAAGCTGAAGGCCGTCTGCGACGGGGGCACGCTGGAGATTGCGTGGCCCGAGGGCGGCAGCGTCGAGCAGACCGGGGAAGCGGAGATCCTGTACGAAGGCGACTGGCTCGTCCGTTAGCGCGCGTCCTACTCGATACTGAAGGCGACTCGACGTGACGACAGCGAACCGGCGTTGCGGTCCGTGACGGTCAAGCGAAGCTCGTAGTCGCCGGGCTCGAAGCGCTGGAGCTTGATCCGCGTGGTGTGGGGTTGGGGCGGGCCCTGGGGCGGGCCCTGCTCGATCGGCTCAGGCGCGGCCGTTCCGAGCGTCACGCCTCCGCGCAGGATCTCCGCCTGGGAGACGAGGTTCGTCGCTCCCGAGTCGTCGCGCTTCGGGTTGTAGGCGTAGAGCTGCGCGTAGAGGCTCTCGTCGCGGCGGTAGTGGCGCAGCGCCTGGGCGCTGCTCAAGTCGGGGGCCGCCTGCGGGTCGGGCGAGGCCGCGGCCGACTCGTTCGCCCTCAGCAGGAACAGGCTGCTGAGCGTGAGCCGACCCGGGGCGAGTTCGGGGACATCGACCCGCTGCCAGGCGCTTCCCAGGAGTCCCAGGCCGTCCTCGCGCGCGGCGAGCCGCACCTGGTACCGTCCCGGCTGCAGGACGACCGCCCTCTGGTAGGGGAGACCACCCCGCGCCAGGACCTGCCGGTGTTCTGCCTCGCTCAGGTCCATCACCGTCCGCTCCGTCGGGAGGGTCGCGGCGACCGCTCCTTGCTCGTCCTGCACAATCGCCACGGCTTCGATCGTGGCCTGGTAGCGATCGCGAAGCTTGACGAACGGCAGCGTCTCCACGCCCACGAGCCCGCTCACCACGACCTGCGTCACGCCGCGGTCGACGCTGACGAAGTCGGCGGAGACGCGCACCGGTATCGCGCGGAGCGGAGCGAGCGAGTAGAGGGCCGTGTGCATCTCCGCCTGCCGCTGCTCGGCCCGTCGCGCGGCCGTCTCGGGGGTTCCCGCCGCCGCCTGGGTCGCGCTGCGGTCGTCGGGCGCCAGGTATCCCGAGCGCGCCCTCACTCGGACGTCGCGCAGGCCGGGCAGGCGCACGTCGATCTTGCGGAAGCCGCCGTCGCGTTTCGTGTTGGCGGGCTCGTAGGCCAGCACGTAGTAGGTCTCGGTGTCGTCCAGGATCTTCCGCAGTCCGGCGCGCAGGTTGTTCGAGTTCTCGACCAGGAAGCCGCCCGTGTCCGCGGCGAGCGCGTGCATCGCGTCCTTCGTCGCTTCGAAACTCCGCCGCTGCATCGCCTCGATCATGCCGATCGTGCCCGGCTGGATCCGCGCCGTGCTCGAAGCGCTCGCCGCTGGCGGCGCCGCGATCAGGCCGCGGGTGTCGAGCGCGTACAGGACGACCCCGGCCCGGGTGCTGGCATCGGCGATGCGGCGCAGGTCGAAGCTCAGTCCGCTGCCGGCTGACATGCCAGTCAGGAACCCGTCCGAGACCAGG
>CAZVOI010000301.1:0-3233 GCA_964628275.1 uncultured Acidobacteriota bacterium
AGGAGCCACGGTCACGCTCAGCGGCAAGACCGGCTCCCAGACCGCGACCAGCGACGCTCGCGGCGTGTACCGTTTCCCCACGCTCGACCCCGGCGCCTATTCGGCGCGAGCCGCGCTGGGCCAGTTCCAGCCACAGCGCCACGATGGCCTCACGATCGCGATCGGCCGGCAGCTGACCGTCGACTTCACGCTGAAGCTCGCGGGCGTGACCGAGACGATCGAGGTCAGCGGCGAAGCGCCGCTCGTGGACGTGACGAGCAGCGCCACGGCCGAATCGCTCTCGCAAGACCTGCTGTTCAACCTGCCGCTCGGCCGCTCCGCGACCGCGCTGCTCAACTACACGCCGGGCATCAACGACTACTCGGCCTTTGGCGGCGGCGATACGGCCAACGGCTTTTACCTCGACGGCGTCAGCACGCGCAGCCCCGGGGGCGGCGCCAACTGGGTGTACATGAACTACAACATCATCGAGGATTTCCAGGTCCAGGGTCTGGGAGCTCCAGCCGAGTACGGCAGCTTCCGCGGCGCTGTCGTCAACTACGTGAGCCGGTCGGGGGGAAACAGCTTCTCTGCGCTGTTCGATGCTCAATACTCGACCGGAGGGCTGGCGAGCCAGAACGTGAGCAGCGAAGTCACGGAGCAGAACCCGACCTTGGCGGAATCGGAGAAGACCACCAAGCTCCTGGATGTGACGGCCCAGTTCAGCGGTCCGCTTGTCAAAGACAAGCTCTTCTTCTTCCTGAGCGCCCAGCGTTACAAGCTGACCACGGACCCTTCGGGACCGCGCGAGAAGCTGGACCAGACGACACCGCGGCTGAACGCGAAGCTGACCTGGCAGCCGCGCTCGAGCGACTCGCTGACCGCCGCCTTCCAGGGCGAGGACTACAACTACACGGGCCGCTCCAACTCGTGGTTCCTGGGCTCGCTGCTCACGACCGACGCGCTCAGCTTCAACGAGGACGCCCCCGACCGGCTTTGGAGCCTGCAGTGGCGGCACCTGTTCGGCTCACGCACGTTCCTCGAAGCCAAGTACCACGGCTACACCGCGAAGGACTACTACGACCCCAAGGTGTCGGCTCCGCTCCACTACGACTACGCCACCGGCGAGTACGGGGGCGGCGGCGGCTACTACTCCTACGCGGACCGCAAGCAGAACACCTTGCACGCCTCGCTTTCACACTACGCCGAGGCCTTCGGACGTCACGACTTCAAGTTCGGCGTGGAGATCGAGCGCAGCCGCACGCGCGACCGGCTCGGCTACATCGGCGGCTTCTACTACTACGACAACTACAGCTACGACTACGGCGGTTATACCTACGGCCCGTACTCCTACGCTTACAGCTACGGCTATGACCTCACCGGAGACAACCACCGGGAGTCCTTCTACGTCCAGGATTCGTGGAAGCTCAGCGACCGCCTGACGGTGAACGCAGGGCTACGCCTCGACCGGCTGCGTGGTGTCCATCCGGACATCAGCGAGCCGGTGTACAAGACCAGCAACCTGGCCCCGCGAATCGGCGTCGCGTACGACTTGACCGGCGACCACAAGACCGTCCTCAGGGCATTCTACGGTCAGTACTACGAGGCCCTGCTTCAGTACCAGTACTACCGCTTGCTGCCGGGGAACCAGGACCGTGTCCGCTACTACATAAACGACGGCGTGTTCGAGGAGCTCAGCCGGGACCCGCTCAGCAGCAGCGCGTATCGCATCGACCCGGACATCAAGCACCCGCGTGTCGACGAGTTCAACGTGTCCTTCGAGCGGGCGCTCACCAACGACCTGCGCTTTTCCGCTACCGGCGTGCTGCGCGACAACAAGAACTTCATCGGCTCTGTGATCCCCTCGGCGCGCTGGGTCCCGATCGAGGTCGACAACGGGCTCACGGGCCAACCGCTCACGGTCTACAGCTGGGAGAACCCGGACGAGTCAGAGAACGACCGGCTGATCACGAACCCACACGGTTTCGTGTTCCGCGACCCGGACGGCAACCCGCTCGGCACGACGAAGGCCGAGGCCCGCTATCGCGCCTTGATCCTCTCGCTCGAGAAACGCCTGTCGAACCGCTGGCAAGTGAAGCTTTCCTATGTGCTCTCGAAGAACGATGGCACGGTGGAACCCACCTACGCGGAGAACCTCGGCTACGGCCGCCAGTTCGAGACGCCGACACTCGCGCTGGTCAACGTCGAGGGCCCGTTCCTCTACAGCCGGCCCCACGAGCTGAAGCTGTTCGCGACCTACGAGATTCCCGTGATCGAGCTGAACGTCAACGCCTACTACCGGTGGATCAGCGGCTATACGTACACACCGTACCAACGCTTCAGCTCGGGTGTGATCAACTTCCCCGCAACTGCCGGCCGCGAGCCATGGCTCGAGCCGCGTGGCAGCCGGCGCCTCGACGCCGAGAACCTGCTCGACCTCCGCCTCGAGAAGACGTTCAGCGTGCCCGGCGGGCGGCTGGGCGTTTACGCGGACGTCTTCAACGTGTTCAACAGCTCGTGGATCGACGACGTGCAGACCCGCTATCCGAGCCGCAGCGTCGAGGGGTTCGACGTGCAGTTCGGGGCCCCCGCCTCCGTGGTGGCGCCACGCCAGGTGACGTTCGGCGCCCGCTGGAGCTTCTAACCGCCGCCTGAGCGCCTTGAAGGACGCTCGCGGGCCCGGGGTTCAAGCCCCGGGGCCCTTTTCATTTGCGGCGAACGTCTCCGCTCTTGCCGCCGGTCTTCTTGACCAGGACGATGTCGGTGATCGACATCGTCCTGTCTGCGGCCTTCACCATGTCGTAGACGGTGAGGGCCGCCACGGCCACGGCGTGCAGCGCCTCCATCTCGGCGCCGGTCTTCGCCTCGGTACGCACCCGGGCCTCGATCACGAAGCCGTCGCGCCGGGGAAGCAGCTCGACGTCGACGTGGGAGAGCGCCAGCGGATGGCAGAGCGGAATCACGTCGGCGGTGCGTTTCGCCGCCAGGATCCCGGCCAGGCGCGCCACCTCGGTGACACCGCCCTTCTTGAGCTTGCCCTCGCGCACCAGGCGCATCGCCGCCGGGGCGATGTGGATGCGGCCTCGCGCGACCGCTTCGCGGACGGTGACGGCCTTTGCGGAGACGTCGACCATGCGCGAGACGCCCTGCGCGTCGAGATGAGAGAGCTTCGGCCGCGGCTTCATGGCAGGGACACCCCATCGCGTTCCAGAAAATTGCCGAGCAGCAAGGCCGGCGCGTGTTCCCCTGCGGCC
>CAZVOI010000302.1:0-2391 GCA_964628275.1 uncultured Acidobacteriota bacterium
CCCCTGGGGCTCGCCACGGGACTGATGCTCGCCGGCGGTCGCTCGCCCTGGCCGCTCGCGGGTCTCGTGGCGGCCGCGTTGCTGGGTCGGGTCGTGCTCGGGTCGCATGGCCTACCGGGCATGCGACGGAGTGCGCTTGTCTTCTGGGCCGGCTTCGCTACAGGGGCAGCCGTCTTCTACCCCCTGCTGAACGACGACTACGTCCGGATGGTGCGGGTCCACACACGTTTTGTGCCGGATTTTCTGCAGCCGGCTTCGGAGTGGCTCCTGGGCTACGGCACCGCCCTGCTGGGCCTCGTTTTGGGAGCGGCATTCCTTGAGGCGGCTCTGCGCCCCTGGCGCGAAGCCGTCGGCGAGAGGATGGCGCGATCCACACGGGGGCTCGCCGGCTGCGCGGGAGTGGCTCTGGTGGTGCTGGTGCTGGTCTCACTCGCAGCCTCGCTCTGCATCGACTATCCCCAGCTCGCTCTAGGGCCCCCGCGTCCGCTCACGGCCCCAGAGCGAGTCGCGGCGGTGCTCGGCACCATGGTCACGATGTTCCGCCTGACGCATCCGAACTTCCTGCTCGCCTCGTCCTTCTGGGTGGGTTTCGGTTGGTTGGACACGATGCCGAAGCCGCCGTTTCAAGCGCTGGTGGTGGTTCTCGTCGCTCTTGCGGTTGTCGCCTTGTTCATTCACATCGGACGGCACCAGCAGGTGCGGCGGTTCCTCTGGCTGCTGACCTTGGGCGTCGGCAGCGTCGCCTCGCTCGTCCTCTACACCCTATCGACCCAAGGCCTCCCGCTGGCTCTCGGGGGCCGCTACCTCATCGGCTGGTACCTTGCGATGCTGAGCGTCGTCGGGGCGGCGCTCGCGTTCGACCATCGATCGCCTGAGCTCACGTCTCCAGAGGCCGAGGCGCCTTCCGGGGCCGGCCGCGCGGCCTTTCTACTCGTGCTGGCCGGCTCGGTCCACCTCTACTGCCTCTGCTTCATCCTCAGACGCTACTTCTGAGCCATGGCCAACGGCGATCTTCCGAGCAGTCGCGGGCGCCCGTGACCGCGCCAGAGCAGGAGCGGTCGGCTCAGGCGTCGCTCTGCGTGGAGTCCGCGACCCATTCGCCGCGGCTGATCCCGAGCATGCTCAGGAAGAAGGCCCCGAAGAACACCTGCAGCCCTGCCACCAGCAGCGTGGTGAACAGGATCGCGGGCCGCAGCGTGACGACCGGATCCAGGCTCCCGGCGCCGTGCGTGATCCAGTCGGCGAGAAACCACACGTCGCCCGCGAGCCCGACAGCGATCATCGCCCCGCCCGCGAGCAGGCCGTGCTCGAGCTTGACCCGCCGGAGCGCGGCGGTGAAGGTCGCCTCACCGCCGGCCCCCAGGCGCTCGGTGTAGGCGAAAGCCTTGACGAAGCAGCCGAGCAGCAGGAGGTAGACCCCGAGCAGGAACAGCGCCATGCCCAGCAGCATCGAGTGCACGTCGAGGCCGACCCCGCCGACCCGCAGCGTCCCGGGCAGGAGCGCGGCGATCAGGATCCCGCCGAGGCCCATCGAGACGAGCCCTGGCAGGAAGAACAGCCAGTTGGGCGCCATCATCAGCATGTAGCGCAGGTGACGCCAGCCGTCGCGGAACGAGCGCAGGTGCGGCGGCCGGTCGCGCGCGTCCTTGTGGAGCGTGATCGGGATCTCGCCGATGCGCAGGCCCGCCGCGCCGGCCTTGATCACGATCTCGCTCGCGAGCTCCATGCCGCCGGTGCGCAGGTCCATCCGGACCAGCGCGTCCCTCGTGAAGGCACGCAACCCGCAGTGCGCGTCGGAGACGGGGACGCGGAACAGCAGGCGCAGCATCCCCGACAGCGCCGGGTTGCCGACGTAGCGGTGCAGCCAGGGCATGGCGCCGGGCTCGATGCGGCCCCGCAGGCGCGAGCCCATCACCAGGTCGTGGCCGGCCTCGATTTCCTTCCAGAAGCGGGGAAGCTCGGCGAAGTCGTACGACTCGTCGGCGTCGCCCATCAGGATGAAGCGCCCGCGCGCCGCGGCGAAGCCCGCGCGCAGCGCGTTGCCGTAGCCGCGCCGGTCGCATCGCACGATGCGCGCCCCCAGACCCTCGGCCACCGCCACCGAGCGGTCGGTCGAGCCGTTGTCGACGACGATCACCTCGCCCACGATGCCGGCCGCGTCGATCCCCCGCCGCGCCGCCGCGATACACCTCGGAAGCGTCCGCTCCTCGTTGAGGCACGGCATCACCACGCTCGCGACCGGGCCAGGGGCTTGCATCAGCTCCGCTTGGTCAACCTGAAGAACTGCCGGTAGGGGTTGTCACGCGTGTAGGCGTTGTGAGGGCCTGACAGCGGCGCGCAGTCGAAGTCGTACGAGTGGGCGAGATTCTTGACCGCGGGCTCGTTCGGGAA
>CAZVOI010000303.1:0-2724 GCA_964628275.1 uncultured Acidobacteriota bacterium
CCGGGGACGCTGTTGGGGACGGTCGGCTACCTGTCGCCGGAGCAAGTGCGAGGCCAGGCGGTGGACGCACGCTCGGACATCTTCGCGCTGGGAGCCGTCCTCTACGAGATGCTGTCGGGGCGGCGGGCGTTTCGGCGCGACACGGCGGCCGACACGCTGACGGCGATCCTCAAGGAGGACCCGCCAGCGCTGGGATCGGCCCTGAGCAACGGCGTGTCGCCGGCGCTCGCGCGAATCGTGGGGCGCTGTCTCGAGAAGACCCCGGAGGAGCGCTTCCAGTCGGCCCGTGACCTGGCCTTCGGCCTCGAGGCGCTCTCTGGGCAGTCCGACCCCGGCGTGATGTCGCCTCCGCGCTTGTCGTGGAAGCCACGGACCGGGCAGACCCTTGTGGCGATCCTCTTCGTTGGCGCCATCGCGGCGGCCTTCCTCGTTGGCCGGCGAGCCGGTTTCGTCGGGGACGAGAGAACACAGTTGGCACCTCGAGGCGAGGTCCGGTTCCGAGTGACGCCGCCGGCGGTAGTGCGCCGCGTCTCCGACATCCGCGTGTCCCCGGATGGAACACACCTGGCCTTCGTCGGGATCGGCTCCGATGGGAAGGGCCAGTTGTGGGTGCATCCGCTGAACGCCCTCGAGGCGCGAGCGCTGTCCGGCACCGAGGACGTGCTCGGGACGCCCTTCTGGTCCCCAGACAGTCGATCGATCGCCTTCTTTACGCTCGACAAGCTGAAGCGGATCGAGATCTCCGGCGGCTCCCCTCAGATCATCTGCGATGTTCCGTCCGCTCGCGACTACGTGAAGACCGGCGCCTGGAGTCGTGAGGGAGTCGTGATCTTCACTGTCGGCGTCGGCTCCGTGTACCGCGTCTCCCTATCGGGCGGAGAAGCGACGCCCCTCACTCAGCTCGACCACTCGCGGCGTGAGCGTTCTCACCTGTCCCCGCAGTTCCTGCCCGACAGCCGCCACTTCATCTACTACATTCGAAGCGAGGACTCGGCACACCGAGGCGTCCGCCTCGGCTCGATCGAATCGCCGGAGACGAGGCTGCTGCTTGCGGGCGAGCAGCCGGCGACCTACGCCTGGCCCGGCTATCTGTTCGCGCGTCGTGGCCGCGCGCTCGTGGCCCACCCGTTCGATGAGGTGCGCCTGGCGCTGGCGGGCGAGCCTTCCGTGGTGACCGAGGCCGTCGATCCCGGAGCCTTCTCGGCGTCCGAGACCGGCGTCCTGGCCTTCACCTCGAGCCCTCCCGAGATCACGCAGCCCACGTGGTTCGACCGGAGCGGAAGCCCGCTTCGGACTGTCGGGGAACCGGGTCCCTACGCGGCGATCGCCCTCTCGCCGGACGAGCGGCAAGCCGCGGTCCAGCGGATCGACCCGCGTCTCCAGACCGGCGACATCTGGCTCCTCGACCTCGTGCAGGGTGTGCTCTCCCGCTTCACCTCCGATCCGGGGACCGAGTTGGATCCCGTCTGGTCGCCGGACGGTCGCCGGCTCGCCTTCACCGCGCGGGGCGAGGGCGAGCCCCAGCTTGCGATCTTCCACAAAGCACTGGGCGGCGGCCCCGCCGAACGTGTGCTACCGGAATCGGCGGGCTGGTCCTTTGTCGAGAACTGGTCACCGGACGGCCGCTTGCTGCTCTATGGCGCCGGACTCGGCGGCCGCGATGGACTTTGGGCCGTGCCGCTAGCCGGCGAACGGAAGGCGTTTCCGCTCGTCCAGGGCCCCGTCGGCAACGACGAGCCGCAGCTCTCGCCTGACGGCCGTTTCCTGGCATACATGTCTTACGAAGCGGGCCGCTTCGAGGTCTATGTCCAGGCTTTTCCGTCGGCGGGCACGAGGGCTCGCTTCTCGACGGAGGGTGGGCAGCAGCCGCGCTGGACAAAGGGCGGTCGAGAGCTGACCTATCTGACTCCCGAGGGGACACTGATGGCCGTGGACGTCAGGGCGGAGGCGACACTGGAGCCCGGCGTCCCACGGAAGCTGTTCACCACGCGACTCAGGCCCCCTTTGGGGGATCGGTACGCGGTCACGGCCGATGGCCAGCGCTTCCTCGTGCTCGCACCTGTCGACAGCGCGCCTCCCCCGATCACGGTGGTCCTGAACTGGACGGCCGGCCTGAAGAAGTAGACGCGCCTCGGGCAACAGCCGGCTCTGTCGGACGGGCAGGACGCCGAGCCGCAGGGCGACGGTCGCGTGCGCCGCGGTATGGAACAGGAAGGTCGGCGAGCCGAGGCCGATCGCGGCGCCTCGACTAGCGCATCCTGTAGACCACGAAGCTGCCGTTCCGGTACGCCTCGGGGAACGGGCGGCCCTGACGGGCGGGCAACACCAGATACGTCACTCCGAAGCGCTGGGCGGTCTCGCGTAGCTCCTCGTCGTTGCGCTTCGGAAGGTCACCCAGGATCTCCATCCGAAGGCCCCACTCGCGCACGAACGGATCGTCGAAGTACTGTTGCGTGCCGTCCTTCCATTCGCCGACCACCGTGCGGTCGGAGAACACGCGGAACCCAGCTTCGCGCGGCGGCGTCAGGAAGATCGCGCTCTTCGGCGTCGACTGGCGGGCCCAGTTCTGAACGTCCACCCAGGGCCCGCGTTCCCAGCGCATTCGCGCGCGCGCGTAGGCATCGGGCGCGAGCCAGAAGAAGGTGAGCACCGCTCCCAAACCGCTCAGCATCGTGCGCGACAGGCCGCCGCGTTCGAGACCGATCTTCACGAGGACGGCGATCG
>CAZVOI010000304.1:0-67176 GCA_964628275.1 uncultured Acidobacteriota bacterium
GGAACCACGAGGTTCCATGGTTTCACGAGCCGCCCGGCTTCGCGCTTGCGATCCAGGTAGCGCGGCTGACGAGGGGCTTGTTCGCGGAGGGCCTTCAGGTGGTGCTCCTCGACGAAGAGAGCCTCACGATGCTGCTCCAAGAAAAAGCCCACGCGCGCGGTCGTGAGGGCACAGCCTGACTCGAGCGCGTGGCCGACGACGCCGGCGAGATCGAAGTACTCGACCATTTCGAGCGATCGCCAGATCTCTTCCCACCCGCCGCCAAGGTCGGGGGCGTTGAGCACGTCGACCAGCGTGCGCTCGAAGGTCGTCACCCGAACGGTCCCGCCAGCGTGGGCCTCGGTGACCACGCCGCCGCCGAGATCAGGCAACCCGTCGAGCGCGCGCGGAGGGCGAACGCCAACGAACTCGCTGCCCTGAAAGCTCAGCGAGCGCAGGTGACTTCGGGTGAGCACCGCGAAGCGATTCCAGACCGAATACGCCCTGCCCCGGAACTGAAGGGCAGCGTGGTAGGCGACGGCCGCGTCCGGGGCGAGCTTCGTCGCCAGCAGGAAGGGATCCACCTGGAACGTGCCTGCCGTCGCTCCTGCCGGCACCGCCGCGTAGAGGCCACGGCGGACGTGAACGAGCTTGCCGGTAGCAGCATGTCGGGTGAGCAGGCTGTCGGCCGTTCGGGGGCTTCGATCACCACGAGCTCCGTGCGCCGAGAGGTACTCCTTGTGCGTGAAGATAGGGTTGGCCGCAAAAAACTCGATGGATCGCATGGTTTCAAAATCTTAGCGTTATACGCTTATATACTACGTGTACCAGACAGTTTTGGCAATTTAGAGGGACACTTCGAAGCAAAACACGGATTAAGGGTCCGCGTATCGCTATCGCCCGACGTTAGGCTCCTTGCTCGACTGCTGCGTCGGCGGAAAACACAACCGGCGGAAGTTACATCGGCGACAGACGCGGGGCCGGTCGATCATCGGGAAATCCTCGAGCCGCGCCAGGTTGCCCGCCGGGTCGATCAGGAGTGCCTTCATGGTGCCGGCACTCTTCTCGATGAAGCGTCGCGCGCTCTCCACCTTCTTCTTGTCCACGCGGCGGCGCACGTAGCGCGGGATCACCAGGTAGGCGAGCTCGGTCTCGATCTCTTCGGGCTCCTGGACCCAGCCTTGCTGCGTCGCGTAGAGCGCGTAGCCCGCGAGCTGGACCTCGTTGAAGCGGCCCTCGTTCCGTCCGGTCTTCCAGTCGACGATCACGACCTTGCCGTCGGCGCCTCGATACGCGAGGTCCATGCGCAGGAAGACGGTGGTGCCGGAGACCTCGAACGAGACGAGGTCCTCGATCGTGAGCCAGCGTTCGCGACTAGCCGCGAAGGCCTGGCGCAGCGTGTCGCTCGCGAAGAAGTGGCGCAGCGAGCGCATCACCGTCGAGACGGCGATCTTCTTGTCTTCCTGCTCGACCGGAACCGCGTACTCGTGCTCGAACAGGCGAAAGCCAGCGGGACCCGCCTCGCTTTCGTTCCACTCCGTGAGCATCTGCGAATGGACGGCAGCGCGAACGATGGCCTCCTGCTCGGTCGGCGACGGCATGGTGTCGTGCGTGCGGAGCAGGTTCTCGATCGTCTCGTGAACGACGCTGCCCGCCCACATCGGCAGCGCCGACAGCTTCTTCAGCCGGTGGATCTCCGGATCGTCGGCGGAGGCGTAGTACGAATAGAAGTAGCGGCGGCGACAGCTCGCGAAGGAATCGTGCCGAGACGCCGACCACGAGAACTCCTTCACCACCGCTTCGCACGCTAGCACGCGCGTGCGCTGCGACAGGTCCGGCTAGACCTGCACCGTCTGCGGCAGCGAGGTGAACAGCACCAGCCGCTCCTTGATCTTCTGGTCGGTGGCCTGTGCGAGCGCGCGGCCGTAGAGCTGGAGCTGCGGGGCGTGATGGCCGGCCTGCGCGATCGCCTGCTCGGCGGTGATGCGGTCGGTCTTGTAGTCGACGACCACGAGTGCGCCGTCTTCCTCAAACACCAGGTCGACGATGCCCTCGATCAGCTCGCCGTCCTGCGGCAGCCACACCCGGAGCTCGCGCCAGCACCCGGTGGCGCGCCGCGCGCGGTCGAGAACGGGCAGGCCGAGCGCGCCGGCGACGGCCTTCGCAGCGCGTTCGGCGGCCGCGCTGTCGAGACCGAAGGCCGGGGCCAGCGCCGCCGCCATCGGACCCGCCCGCTCGGGCGCATCCAGCGGGATCCATTCCAGGATGCGATGCACCAGCGCGCCGAAATGCCGGCCGGTCTCGCCGCTCGGCTCGGAGACCGGCGGCGGGGCCTCGCGGGCGGCGGCGCGGGTGGCCGAGATCGGCGTGAGCGGTTGGCTGGCCGCGCCGGCCAGCAGCTCGGCACGCTGCTTGTGCCAACGCTCCGCCACCGGATCGGGACCGTCGGCGGAAGCGATCGCGCGCAGGTCGATGCGGCGCTTGCCGCCTTCGGGAAGCCCCAGCGTTTCCTCGTCCACCACGCGCACGTCCGCGTCGGAAGCCGTCGGTAGCCGGTCGAGCAGGTCGCGCCAGAAATCGCCGATCGGCGCGGCAGAGCTTGGGCGCGGAATCACCAGGTAGTCGCGCGCGCGTGTGCAGGCGACGTACAGGAGCCGTTTCTGCTCGGCGCGTGCGCGGCCCTGCTCGCGCTGCGTGAGGGCATCCCAGCCCGGCGGCTGGCAGCCCTTCTTGAAGCCGATCGCGACGCGGCCCTCCTCCCACAGCGGAACCACGTCGATGCCCGTGAAGCCGCTGTCGGCGGTGTCGTGGAGCACGACGATCGGCGCTTCGAGGCCCTTGGCCTTGTGGATCGAGAGGATCCGGATCGTGTCGGGATCGCCGGGCCGCGTCACCGGAAGGTCGGGCTCCTCGCGCGCGTTCTCGATCCGGTCGACCAGCACGTTGCAGAAGCCGCGCAGCGTGAGCGCCCGGTCGGCGCCGGCCTGGCGCGCGAGCGCCACCACCTTCTCGAGGTTGGCGATCTGGGCGTCGCCGCGAGGCGTCCCGAAGACCGCGGCGAAGAGCCGCGTCTCGTCGTAGAGACGCTCGAGCAGCGCCGGCACCGAGATCCGTGTGCGTTCGCGGTGCAGCGCCTCGATGACCGAGAGCGCGGGCGCGATCACCGCCCCCCCGGGCCGCGAGGCGTCGGCGTCACCCGTGAGCGAGCCGCCCGCGAGCACGTACACCGCGATGTCGCGATCGGAGGCGCCGAACAGGCTCGAGCGCAAGGCCGCCACGCGCGCCACGCGGTTCGAGGGGTCGTCGATCGCGCGCAGCGCGGCCAGCGTCTCGCGCACTTCATGCCGGTCGAAGAACGACTTGCCGCCGTCGACGGTGTAGCGCAGATCCGCGGCTTCGAGCGCCGCCTCCAGGTGGCGCAACTGGGTCAGCCGGCGCACCAGCACCATCACGTCGCCGGCCCGGCTGGCGCGCTCCTTCCCGCTGACCGGATCGCGCACGATCACGCGGCCCTTGGCGGCGAGCGCGATCCAGGTCGCGAGGGCGGCGGCTTCCATGGGCAAGAGCGCGTCCTGTTCGAAGCCGGGATCGAAGCGCAGCGCGAGCACGGACGGCTCGTCGACGAGGCCGGGCAGGGGTGCGATCGGCTGATACGCTGGCTGGCCGGTCTCGGGGTTCCCCACGATCAGCTCCGCGAACACGCGGTTGACGAAGCGCAGGATCGCCGGTCGCGAACGGAAGTTCTGGGTCAGCTTCAGGACTTCATGGCCCTCGCGCTGTCGCGCCTCTTCCGCGACCTTCTCGAACAGGCGCACCTCGGCGCGCCGGAAGCGGTAGATCGACTGCTTGGCGTCGCCGACCACGACCAAGGCGCCCGGCGCGTCGCCGGCCAGGAAGCGTGCGATCTCGACCTGTAACGGATCCGTGTCCTGGAACTCGTCGATCAGCAGCAGCCGGAAGCGATGGCGCAGCGCGCGGCGAACGCTTTCGTGGTCGCGCAGCGCGTTCCGCGCCAAGAGCAGCAGGTCCAGGAAGTCGAGCATCCCGTCCGCGGCTTTCTTCTCTTCGTAGAGCGCCACGACACCGCCCAGGGCCCTCACCAGACGGCCGTGGAGCGACGCGCCCCAGGCCTGCTGCCATTCGATCGGCGCCGACTTCGTCCACTCGCCGATCCTCTTGGCCTCCTCGAGCGCCTCGCTCGACGGCCAGTGCGGCCTGAACCCGAAGTTCTTCGGGATGCCGTCCATGCGCACCAGGTACGAGGCCAGGTCGATGCCCGAGAGCGGGCGCGAGCGTTCCCCGAAACCGATCAACATCTGCAGCCTGGCCCCGAGCGCGTCGCCGACCTTCACGTCGGCGATCAGCTCGCCGGCGCGTGCCGCCTTCGCGAGCAGTTGCTCGCGCCAGCGGGGTGCGTCGACCGTGTCTTCGGTGACCAGCGGTTCGAGGTCGCGCTGCTCGATCAGGGTTCGCGCCAGGCCCTTGAGCGTGCCGCGCTCGTGCTGCGGTCCCACCGGCTCGAGAGCGATGCCCAGATCGAGCGCCTCGACCAGGAGCGCGTCCTCGCCGACCAGGCGCGTCGCGAGCCAATCCTCCCAGGCATCGGCGAACAGCCGATCCGCGTCGGCCTCGTCGCCCATCCGGAAGCCTGGCGTCACGCCACACTCGAGCGGACGTTCCTGGAGAATCGCGGCGCACAGCGCGTGGATCGTGGAGATCTGGGCGCGTTCGATCACGTCCAGAGCGGCCGCCGCGCGCTCGCGCTCGGCTTCGCCGGCGGCCGTGTCGAGCCGCGCGCGCTCCAGGCGCTCGCGCAGCCGCAGCTTCATGGTGGTGGCCGCGTTCTCGGTGAAGGTGACCGCGGCGATCTCCTCGAGCCGCGCGCGCCCGGTCCGCACCAGCGCCTCGATGCGATCGATGATCAGCGTGGTCTTGCCGGTGCCGGCACCCGCTTCCAGAACGAAGCTGGTGCCGAGCTTGTGGCGGGTGGCCTCGCGGGCTTCGTGATCGACCGGCGGCGCTTCTTTCGTCATCCGAGAGTCCTGAGCCGCTGCGCGTCGCGCAGGCGCGGATCCTGCGACTTCCGCTCGCGGCGGATGCTGATCAGGCCTTTCGGTCCGCACACCTCGGTGAAATCGCACCAGTCGCAGACCGCGGGGTCCTGCACGAAGACGCCGGAGCTGATCGCGTCGACCAGCCCTTTCAGCACCTGGCGGAAGCTGTCGCTGGTGACGACGCTCGGGTTGACGGCGACCTGCCGCCCGGCATCCACGTAGTCGAGAAACGCCTCGACCACGGGCTGGCCGGGGAACATCTGGGCGGCGGCGAGGATGTAGAACGGTATCTGGAGCTGCTTGCCGCCGCGGAAGATGCTGCCGTCGTCGCGCGGCGCCTTGCCGGTCTTGTAGTCGCGCAACAGCAGCGTGCCGTCGGGGCGCTTGTCGATGCGGTCGATCTTGCCCTGGACACGCAGCGTCCGGCCGTCGCCGATGTCGATCGCCAACGGCTCGGCGCGGTGCGGCTCGCCCACGGCGCCCGGCGACGCCATCCCGAAGCCGACCTCGAAGTAGAGCGGTGTCGAGCGTTCGGCGGCGGCGGCTTCCCGTTGCAGCCACAGCAGCAACGTTTCACGGAAACGGCGGCGCTCGCGCTCCCAGAGCAACGTGAAGCGGGGCGGACTCCCCTTGACGAGCCCGTCGAGCGCTTCGTCGGCGAGCTGCAGGACGAGAACGCGTGAGGCCTCCGAGTCGCGCACCGGCAAGAGCCCGTGGTCGCGCATCTCGCGCAAGAAGCGCTCGGCCACGTCGTGGAAGAGCGTGCCGCGCTCGAGCGGGTCGAGCTTGCGCCGCTCCTCGGGCTCGAGCGCCGGCTGGAGCCGAAGCACCGTTTCCAGGAAGTACTGGAAGCCGCAGCTCGCGTAGCGCGCCAGCCGGCTGGCCGATACCGGATGGGCCCAGCGCATCGGATCGAGCCGATCGCGCAGGCTCTGGGCCAGCTCGAGATCGCCATCCTTCGGCGAAAAGGCGACCAGCCCGTCGTAGGGCGTGAGATCGCGCGAGGCACGTGCTTCGGACGCGAGATGCGACTGCCGAAAGAACCGCGATCCCGCCGCGATCTGGAGCGCGGCGTCGCGGCCGCCGAGGCGCACCCGCGTCAGGTCGCGCTCGGCTCGATCGAGAGCGTCGGGCAGCGCGAATGTCTCGGGATCGTCTTCCAGGGTCAGCGCCTGGAGCTCGGCAGCGGAGAGCGGCCGGCCCTGGAGGGCTTGCGCTGCCGCCGCGAAGAAGAGCGACGGCAGCTTCTCGCGGCCGGAGCGCGAATCGGCACGCGGGTAGGACAAGAGCAGCGTCTCGGTGGCCTGCGCGGCCGCGCGATGAAACAGCCGGCGCGCCTCTCGGAGCTGATCCTGCGTCGTCACGAGCGGGCTGGGCGCGGTGTCGGCAGGCGCCTCCGCCGCCGGCGCGGGCGCGTCGAAGAGCGAGAGCTGTCGCTTCGCCTTCGCGGCCGGCCTTGGCACGACCGGGGCAGGCGCGAGTGCTTCGCGCTCCGCGTCCAGGAGCAGCGGGTCAGGCCGAAAAACGCCCGGGAAGCCGCCCTCGACGAGCCCGGGGATCGCGAACAGCCGAAACGGCAGGCCCGCGATGGCATCGAGCGCGCCGATGTGCACGGCGCCGCGCAGCGGCGGATCCAGCGGCAGCCGCTCCCATTCGAAACGCGCCTCGAGCACGCTCTCGACCTCGACCCAGGGCACGCGGGCCGAGAGCGAATCGAGCCCGGCGAGATCGGCGATCACGCCGAGCACGGCCTCACGGTCGCGCTCCTCGCCGAGCCATTGCGCGACCACCTGGCGCAGGCCCTCCGACCACTCCGACCAGGCGGCTTCCCCGGAGAGCGTGTCCAGGGTCAGGTTCAGCAGCTCGACCACGCGCAACAGCGCCTCGGCGTCCTTGGCGCCCAGCTCGCGCAGCGCCGCGCGCTCCGCCGTCCTCTCGTTGGCCGCGGCGGAGCGTTCTTCCTCGGCGTGAGCGCGCAGCCCGACGATCCAACGGTCGAGACCCGAGACGATGCGCGCGTCGCGCGAAAGCGCGTCCCAGCGCGCCGGCTGCGGCGCCTCGCCGTCGCCCAGGATCTCGGCGAAGGGGATCGGCGCGAAGGTCAGGAACTCCATCACCGCGCCGCGCGGCAGGTCGCGGCAGCGGAACAGCAGCAACAGCGAACGCGCCGAGCGCCCGAAGCGCAGCGGCAGCGACGGGTGCAGCTTGTGCGGGATGCCGACTCGGTCGAGCAGGTCGGTGAAGAGCGGCGCGTACAGGTCGGGACGCGCGAGCGCTATGCCCATCTCCTCGAACGCCACGCCGCGGGCCGCGGCTCGCAGCAGCCGGCGGCCGATCGCGCGTACCTCGGCGGCTTCGCCCGGCGCGGTCAGCAGCTCGACTGAAGCGTCCGTCACAGGGTCTCCGTGTGGCGCTTCGAACAGCCGCTCGCGCAACCGGCGTAGCGACGGCGCGAGCGGCGAGCCGGCCAGCGATGCGAACGGCGTTCCGGCCGGATCGACGCGGACCGACGCGCCGCCTTCGGCCCAGGCGGCGAGCGATCCGTGACGCAGGCTCGCAGGCGGGCGCTCTGCGACGATCTGCAGCGGAATCACTTTGCCGAGCGCCTCGACCAGAGCGCGCTCGATCGGGTCGAGCTCGGGGTCGCCCACCACGAAACCGCTCGCACCTCGGAGCCACGACGTTTCCGCGAGACGCACGCGCGCCACCCGCAGCAGCGTCACGGGATCGGCGAAGCGACCCTCGACCTCCAGGAGATAGCTCGCCAGGAGATCGGCCAGGGCATGGAGACGCGTCGCGTCCCCCGGAAGCGCCGCCTCCGCCAACGCGTGAAGGCTCTCGGGCAGGGTGCCGGCGCGGCGCAACTCGCGCAGCGTGCGGGCCAGCGTTCGCGCCACGCGCGCCCGGGGTACGGTTTCGGGTAGCCGCAGTCCGTGGGGCTCTGCGAGGAGCTTCGCGGCGATCAGCGCGTCATGGCCGGTGTCCCAGGTCTTGAGGCGCTGGCCGAGCAGCGCCGGTTCCGCGATGGCCCGTGCCAGGTCCATCGGCTTCCACGGATAGAGCCCGGCGAGCGCCTTGCCGCCCGCCGCCAGCCGGCGCGGCCATTCGATCGCCGCCGCCAGCGACGGAACGACGAGGAGCGTGGGCCGAAGGGGCACCGCGCCTGATGATACGCGAGGTGAGCCCGCGCACTTGGCCCCAGCGGCATTTCCGGTTTACTCTCTGATTCCGGCATGTCGAGCCTGATTCAGGATCTGATCGCCAGGAAGAACTATCCCAAGGCGATCGAGGCGATCAACGCGGAGTTGAAGAAGCGCCCGAGGGACGCGCGACTTCGCATGCAGCACGCGGATACCCTGATCCTCGCCAACCGCAACCGCGAGGCGATCCCGATCCTGATGTCGCTGGCGGACGATCAGGCAACTGAAGGCTTCACCGCCAAGGCGATCGCATTCCTGAAGAGGATCGAGAAGCTGGAGCCCGGCCGGCAGGATGTCGAGGATCGGCTGGCGCGTCTGGTCCAGGAGAAGGTGAGGGCGGCTCCGGCGCCATCCCACTCGTCGTCGCCGTCGTTCGGGCTCGAGGAGTTCGACCCCAGCCAGGACATCTCCCTCGGCAGCGGCGAGTCGGTGTCGACGCCGGCCGACCCGGCTTTCGACGGCATGCTGGATCTCGAGGGCATGGACTCGATCGAGATCGAGGAGGCCCCGCTGCCGACCTCGGCGACCCAGGCCGCGAAGTCGTTCCTGACGACGCCGCTGTTCGAGGGTTTCGAGCAGCAAGAGCTGGCGGCGATCATCCGCGGCCTTACGTTCGTGGGCGCCGAGCCCGGTGACGTGCTGGTCGGCGAAGGCGCGCCGGGAGACAGCATGTTCATCATCGTGTCCGGCAAGGCCAAGGCCTACGTGCGCGACCGCAAGGGCAGCTACATGAAGATCAAGGAGCTCAGCGACGGGGACTTCTTCGGCGAGGTCTCCGTGCTCACCGGCAAGCCGCGCACCGCCACGATCACCGCCGCCACCGAGGTCGAGATGCTGGAGCTGGACAAGGCGACGCTGGACGACATCAACCAGCGCTACCCGCGCGTGCGCGAGGTGCTGCAGGAGTTCCAGAAAAAGCGCGCGCAGGAAGCCGTCGAAGCGATCATCCGCGGCAAGGACTGACGCTCACAGGATCGCCTTGAGCGTGGCGGCGTCGATGTTGCCGCCCGAGACGACAGCCACTACGCGCTTTCCCTCGAGGCCCGAGATCTTCCCGGAGAGCACCGCGGCGACCGCAGCGATCCCGGACGCCTCGGCGAGAACCTGCTCCGCGTCGATCAGCGCCGCGATCGCGCGTTTCATCTCGGACTCGCTGACCAGCACGATCTCGTCCACGAGATGGCGGGCCACGGCGAACGGAGTCCTGCCGAAGCCGCCGGCGAGACCGTGCGCGAGAGTCTCTGCGTGGTCGTAGGGGTCGATCGCCTCGCCTCGCTGCCACGACAACAGCGCCGAAGGCGACGCTGCCGGGTTGACGCCGACGATGCGCGCGTTTGGGCGGAGCGCGCGGATCGCGACCGCGATCCCGGCCAGGAGCGCGCCGCCGCCGACGGGAACCACGACCGCATCCGCCGGACCGGCGTCCTCGGCGATCTCGAGCCCGACCGTTCCCTGGCCGGCGATCACCGCCGGATCGTCGTAGGCCGAAACGAAGACAGCACCCGTGGCGCGGGCATGAGCAAGCGCCGCCTGTTGGGCCTCTTCGAAGGTCTTGCCGATCAGGTGAAGCCGTACCGTGTAGCGGCGCAGTTTGGCGATCTTGGCGGGAGCGGCGTTGCCCTGGACGAATACGTCGGCCTTCAGGAGACCGAGCGCTTCACAGGCATGCGCGACCCCCAGCGCGTGGTTGCCCGCGGAGGCGGCCACGATGCCCAGAGCGCGCTCGGCCGGAGTGAGCGTTCGAATCTTGTTGAGCGCGCCGCGCGGCTTGAAGGAGCCTGTGTGCTGGCGGCATTCGAGCTTCAAGTAGAGCTCGACGCCCGCGGCCCTGGACAGCGGTGTGGATCGCAACAAGGGCGTGCGCAAGACGTGCGGCGCGATCGCCGCGTGTGCGGCTTCGATGTCGGACAGGAAAACCACGGCTTCGCTTATTCTGAGGCCGATGCGTCAGACCTCGGGATCGCTGCTGTGCCCGTCGTGTGGCCAGCTCGCCGGCGTGAACGATGCGCAGTGCTACCACTGCGGCCGGCGCAACCCCGGCTTTTGGGGGTTCGCGCCGCTGCTGCGCTCGATCGGTCTGGAGGCCGGCTTCGCGCCGCTCATCCTGTGGAGCTGCGGCGCCCTGTACATCGCGTCGCTCGCGATGGACCTCGAAGGTGTCCGGATGAGCGGGCTATTCGGCCTGGTCGCACCGAGCGTGTCCAGTCTCTACGTTCTCGGCTCGAGCGGCGCGATTCCTGTCTTCCGATACGACCGCTGGTGGACCGTGCTCTCGGCGGCGTGGCTGCACGGGAGCCTGCTGCACATCGTCTTCAACATGATGTGGGTGCGCGATCTGGTTCCAGTGATCACGCACCTGTACGGTTCGGCGCGCACCGTCATCCTCTACACGATCGCGTCGATCCTGGGCTTCGCCGCGAGCAGCCTGGCAGGTGAGTACCTGACGTTCATGCCGCGCGCGCTGCGCGGCGCGGGTTTCACCGTCGGCGCTTCGGCGCCCGTCTTCGGCCTGATCGGAGCGCTCGTCTACTACGGCCGCCGCAGCGGCAGCCGGTTGATCTCGGAGCAGGCCCGGAGCATGGCGATGGGCGGGATCGTGTTCGGTTTCCTGATGCCGGGCATCGACAACTGGGCGCACATCGGCGGTTTCGCCGGCGGCTACCTGGCCGGGCGGTTTCTCGATCCGCTGCTGCCCGAGCGCGGCGACCACGTGGTGGCGGCGCTCGTGTGCCTGTTGCTGTCGGCAGCCTCGATCGCCGCATCGGTCCTCTTGGGCCTGCCTGCCGTTCGCTAGGCTGGGAGCGGTATAGTTCTCCGCTTTTCGATGGCCCTCCTCGACCGATTCCGGCCGGCCAAAGACCCGCTGCAGAGCGACGATCCCGGCGTCCGCGCCGAGGCGGTCCGAATGCTGCCGGCGAGCGAGAGCCAGCGCCTGGCGTCGCTGTTTCGGAGCGATCCGGACGTGGTCGTGCGACGCGCCGCGCTCAAGAGGATCGACGAAATCGCGGTGCTCGCCGAAGCGCTGCGCGATTCCGAGGCCTCGGTGCAGGAAGAAGCGCGCGAGATGCTGCTGCGCTTTGCCATCGAGGAGCTCGACTCCGCCCGCGCGGCGCAGGCTGGCGCGCTTCTCACCGAGCCGCGACACCTCGTCGCGATGGCCCGAACGGCACGCGTCGCCGAAGTTCGCGAAACAGCGCTCGCGCGCCTCACGGACGAACGATCGGTCGCCGTCGTGGCGAAGACCGCCGAGGACGCCAAGCTGCGGCTGGCGGCGCTCCGGCGGCTCGACGCAACGGCCCGCGTCGACGTGGCGCTCAAGAGCGACCACAAGGACGTGGCGCTCGCGGCGCTCGAGGGTCTCGAAGACGAAAGGGCGCTCCGTGAGATTGCGGCGCACGCCCGCGCCAAGCCCGCGGCGCGGCGAGCCCAGGCGATCCTCGAGGCGCTTTCTGCGAAGCCGCAGGCGCCCGCGCCCACGGAGACGCCTCCCGATCCGGACGAGACTCCTGAAGCGCGCGCCCGACGCGAGGCTCGAGACCACGCGCTCGAGACTAGGCGCGTCATCCTGGAGCGCGTGGAAGCTCTCTCCGGTGAGGACGTGGAGGCCGGCCTGGTCGACGCGGAAGCCGCCTGGGAACGGCTCGCCGTTTTCGAAGACCCGGCAGTCGCGGCGCTCGGAGATCGCTTCCGGGGGCTAGTGGCGACACTGCGCGACGCCCAGGCGCAGGCCGCGAAGGAGAGCCAGGAGAAGCTCCGCGCCGGTGCCGCGGACGCGGCCCGGACGGAGATCGAACGTGAGAAAGCGGAGCGCCAGAAGGCCGAGAAGGAGTTGCGGGCGCGGCTCGGCGAAACCGTCGTACGCGCGCGGTCGCTGGCCAAATCCGAAACGCTGGCTCTGAAAGAGGCTGACCGGGCGATGCGCGAGATCCGCGCGGCGCTCGACGACGCTCCCAAGCTTCCGGCGAAGAAGGAGGCCGAGGCTCTGGTCGAGAAGCTCAAAGGCGCTCGCGCCGCGCTGTATCCGCGATTGCAGGAGCTTCGCGACGCCGACGACTGGAAGCGCTGGGCGAACACGCAGGTGCAGGAAGACCTGGTCGCCAAGATGGAGGCGCTCGCCGAGACCGGCGTGCTGGCGGCGGCCGAAAGCGAGCTTCACGCGCTCAGCGAACGCTGGCGCCAGTTCAGTCAGGCGCGCAAGGAAGAGGCGGAAGCGCTCTGGACGCGCTTCAAGACCGCGCGCGAGAAGCTCCAGTCGCGGCTCGACGAGGTCGAGAAGCAAAGGAAGCAAGAGGAAGCCGAGAACCAGAGGAAGAAGCTCGCCCTGATCGAGAGGGCCGAGACACTCGCGGTCTCCCGGGAGTGGGTGAAGACCGCCGAAGCGGTCCAGGCGCTGCAGGCCGAGTGGAAGGCGATCGGCCCGACGCCGCGGCGCGAGCAGAAAGCCCACTGGGATCGCTTCCACGCGGCGTGCGACCGCTTCTTCACGGCGCGCAAGGAAGACCTCGGCAAGCGCCGAGACGAGTGGGCGAAGAACCTCGAAAGGAAAGAGGCGCTGATCGCCCAGGCAGAGGCCTTGAAGGACGCGTCGGATTGGGACAAGACCGCCGAGGCGATCCGCGCGCTGCAGGCCGCGTGGAAATCGGCCGGGGCGGTTCGCAAGAACAAGGCGGATGCGATCTGGGCGCGGTTCAAGACGGCCTGCGACGCCTTCTTCGAGCGCTACAAGCTCCGCGACTCGATCGAGGCCGAAGCGCACCAGGCCGCGCGCGAAACCCTGGTGGCCGAGCTCCAGGCGTTCGCAGCGGCGGAGGCGGAGGTGGCGCCGGAGGGATTGGCTGGGCGCATCCAGGACGTCGTCTCGCGCTGGCGCCAGGCCTCTGGGTCGCCGGCCGCTGACGCCGACGCGCGCTTCTTCGCGGCGCGCGACGCGTTGATCGCGAGATGGCCCGCGGCCTTTGCGGGCACCGAGCTCGACCCTGAAGCCAACCTCAAGAAGCGCGAGAAGCTGGTAGCCAAGGCCGAGAGCGCCGCGAGAGCCCAGGCCGGCACGGCGTCGAGCGCTATGTCGCTGGCCGAGCAGTTGCGCGAGGCGCTCGCCACGAACGCCATGGGCGGGCGGGCGGTGGCGGAGGCCCGTTGGCGCGAGGCGATGACGGCCATCGAAGAGGCCCAGGCCGCCTGGGCCAAAGCCGGCTCGGTCCCCGGCGAGGCTGGAGAGGCGCTGGCGCTGAGATTCAAGACCGCGTGCCTGGCGGTCGAATCGAAGCGACCGCCGGCCGCGCCGCGGGAAACCGCTGGGCCGCGGCCGCATCGCCGCGAGCCGCATCGCCGCGAGCCGCGTCGGCCGTAAGCCACGTGATTCTCAGGCAATAGACGGAACTTCGGGCCGCGCTCTGCCGTTAACTGGAGTGAAGCCACTGGAGGTTCCCGTATGCGCGCCGCTGCTGCCGCTCTGATCGTCTGCCTCGGCGCACCCGGCCCCGCTCGGGCACAGGATCACCGGGAGAACCATGACTACTGGTCGTCCATTTTCGCGGACTTCTTCATGGGGCCGCAGAGAAAGGACGAGTTCCGGTGGCACGGCCGCATAGCACCGGGCGCCACTCTCGAGATCAAAGGCGTCAATGGCCGGATCAGCGCGCGGCCCTCGACCGGCAAGGAGATCGAGCTCGTCGCGTTCAAGCGCGGGCGACGCAACGACCCCAAGCAAGTCGAGATCGCCTTCGTCGAGAAGGATGGCGGCCTGACGGTGTGCGCGGTCTACCCCTCCCGGGACGGCTCCAAGCCGAACGAGTGCCAGCCGGGCAAAGCCGGCCGCAGCAGTGTCCGCAACAACGACGTGGTGGTGGATTTCGAGGTCAGCGTCCCCGCCGGGCTTTCGTTCGTCGCCCGCTCCGTCAATGGCCGGATCGACGCCCAGGGCCTCGGCGGTGATGTCGCAGCGTACACGGTCAACGGCAGCGTGCACGTGACCTCCGACGGTCACGTCGAAGCGGAGACCGTGAATGGCTCGATCGAGGCCGCGATGGGCAAGGCGGACTGGAAGGAAGCAGCGACGTTCAAGACCGTGAACGGCAGCGTCAGTCTCGCGCTGCCCGGCGGCGCCAACACGCTGCTGCG
This sequence comes from uncultured Acidobacteriota bacterium, assembly GCA_964628275.1. Taxonomy (GTDB): domain Bacteria; phylum Acidobacteriota; class Vicinamibacteria; order Fen-336; family Fen-336; genus CAZVOI01. The sequence continues at coordinate 14,354 of CAZVOI010000304.1, forward strand.
CGTCGAGACCGTCAACGGCTCGATCGCCAACGATTTCCCCCTGAGCGGGCCCGCCAAGAAGACGCGCCGCGAGCTCAGCGGCGTCATCGGCCAGGGCGGCCGCGAGTTGCAGGTTCGCACCGTGAACGGCAGCGTCGAGATCAAGAAAGCCAGCTGAGAAGCGCTGGCGGCCGCGTGGCTGGAGCGCGTCTCCCCGTGTATAGTGTCGCGCTTTCGCGCGTTCGCGATCGCATCACACGAAGGAGCCGCATGAAGAGAGCCGTTGCCGCAGCCCTGTTTCTGCTCCCGCTCGTCTCCGCCTGCCAGAAAGACGCCGCCAAACCTGCCGCTTCCCCGCAGGCAGGCGCGCTCGGCACCGAAGACGAGAAGACCGCCTACGCGGCGGGCTTGATGCTCGGCCGCAACCTGGCGCCGCTCAACCTGTCGCCGGCCGAGCTGGAAGCGACCAAGCGGGGTCTCGCGGACGCGGCGGCAGGCAAGCCCCCGCAAGTCGACTTGCAGACGTATGGCCCGAAGATCCAGGCGCTGCTCCAGGCGCGCGCCGCGGGCCGCGCCGGGGCCGAGAAGGAGAAGGGCAAGCCGTTCCTGGAGAGCGCCGCGAAGGAGCAGGGCGCGCAGAGAACGCCGACCGGCCTCATCATCAAGACGACGCAGCCGGGCAAGGGCGAGAGCCCGAAGGCCACCGACACGGTGCGGGTCCACTACCGCGGCACGCTGATCGACGGCACCGAGTTCGACAGCTCGATCAAGCGCGGCCAGCCCGCCGAGTTCCAGTTGAGCGGCGTCGTGCCGTGCTGGACCGAGGGCGTCCAGAAGATGCAGGTCGGCGAGAAGGCGCGGCTCGTGTGTCCTTCGGAGATCGCCTACGGCGACCAGGGCAGCCCGCCGACGATCCCGGGCGGCGCGACGCTGGTGTTCGAGATCGAGCTGCTCGACATCGTCAAGAAGAAGTAGCGAGCGCTAGGCGAGCGCCGCTTCGACCGGCGTGACGGCCGCTTGATCCTGTTCGCCGGTACGGATGCGATAGACCGTCTCGACCGGCAGCACGAAGATCTTGCCGTCGCCGACATCGCCGGTGGCGGCGGCGGCCAGAATCGCCTTCACGGTTGGCTCGACGAAGTGGTCGGAAACGCCGATCTCGATCCGGACCTTCTCCGACAGCTCCATTTTCACCGTCGTACCGCGATAGTTCTCGACCCGCTCGGTCTCACCGCCGTGGCCTTCCACGCGGTTGATCGTCAGGCCGCGCACCTCGGCGCGGAACAGCGCCTCGAGCACGTCGTTGAGCTTCTCGGGACGGATCACGGCGACCACGAGCTTCATGACCGGCCTCCCTCAGGCTGCAGTCCGCCCACGAGAGCGGTCGTCGGCGTCGGCTTGCTGGTTTCGGGGAGGATCAAGAGCGCGCCTTCGCCCCGTGCGTAGCCTTCCTCGCCGTGCTGGCTCACGTCGAGACCCGAACCTTCCTCGCGCGCCGAGACGCGGAGCGGCACGAAGAGTGCTATCAGTTTCAGCAGCACGAACGAGACGGCGCCACTGAACAGGATCGCAGCCAGTACCGCCACCAGCTGAATCCCGAACTGGCGCGGGTTGCCGAACAGGAGGCCGTCCGCCGGGCTGCCCCAGGTCTTCTCCGCCAAGACGCCCGTCAGTAGAGCGCCCACTGTTCCGCCCAGGCCATGCGCGGCCACCACGTCCAGCGAGTCGTCGAGCCGCGTCCGCGCGCGCCACAGGATGCCGTAGTAACTCGGGAATGCGGCGATGCCCCCGATCAGCAGGCCGGAGATCGGGCTCACGAGCCCGGCAGCCGGCGTGATCGCGACCAGGCCCACCACCATCGCGGTGGCGGCCCCAACCGCCGTCACCCGGCCGGTCCGCATCAGATCCAGGAGTGTCCAGACGAGCAGCGTGGCCATCGGCGCCAGGAACGTGTTGCTGAAGGCGAGCGCCGCGGTCGCGTTCGCGGCGTAGGCGCTGCCGCCGTTGAAGCCGAACCAACCGAACCACAACAGGCCCGCTCCCAGGAGCGTGAACGGGACGTTGTGCGGCAGGATGGCCTGCCGAGCATAGTCCTTGCGCGGTCCCATGATCGCGGCGGCCACCAGAGCCGCGGCAGCGGCGTTGATGTGGACGACGGTGCCGCCGGCAAAATCGAGCGCGCCCAGCGTCGCGAGCCAGCCCCCGCCCCAGACCCAATGCGCCACCGGCGCATACACGAGAAGGCTCCAGAGGGTGATGAATGCCGCGTACGCCGAAAAGCGCATGCGCTCCACGATCGCGCCGGAGATCAGCGCAGCCGTGACGATGGCGAAGGTGCCTTGATAGGCCATGAACAGGATGTGCGGGATCTTGCCGCCGCTGGCTTCGAGGCCGACGCCCCGGAGGCCGGCCCGCGCGAAGCTACCGAGAAGCGGCGAGCCCTCCGCGAACGCCAGCGAGTAGCCGACGAGCGCCCAGGCCACGCCGACGAAAGCGAAAGAAACGACGCTCATCATCATCGTGTTGAGCGCGTTCTTGCCGCGCACGAGCCCGCCGTAGAAGAACGCCAACGCCGGCGTCATCAGCAGGACCAGCGCGGTCGAGATCAGCATCCATGCGGTGTCCGCTCCGTCGATCGGTGTCATCAACGACCTCCTCAGGTGGTTGCCGCACACGTTCGCGTGCGATCTGCATTTCGAGTAGCAAGAAGCGTGCGCGCCATGGAGGCGACGTTCGCTTTCCTCTCAACTCTCGGGCTCTCAGGGATTTGTCGCCTCGGCCGTCTCGGGTGATGCGGCAGGGCGTTCCGACGGTTTTGAAGGCTTCAGGATCTCCTGCAACAAACGCGTTCCTGTAGCAGGACGCGCGCTACTGTATGGATCGATGCGGCGTTCGCTCAGGCACGGCGGGGGCGGCCGAGCGCGAGCATCTCCTCGTCCGGATCGTCGTGGATCTTGAGGCCGACCTCGTACAACGAGTCGGAATCCGTCGGCGGCGAGACGCGTACGACCTCGGCGCGCGCCGGACGCGACCCCGTAGCCGACGGGATCACCAGGTTCAGGTTGCAACCGACCGGGACGGGGTGCTTCAGCGCCACCAGCAATCCGGTCTCGGAGGCGTTCTTGGCGCGCGCGGCGACCTTGGGCACGTGCTCGCCGTCGAGCGTGACACTCGTGCTGACCAGGACACGCCGATGCTGGCGACGTTCGCCCGAGGCGAGCGTAATCCGGTTCTTGCCGTTTGCCTTGGAGCGATACAGGCCCTTATCGGCGGTCTGGATCAGCTCTTCGTGCGTGGCGGCGTCCTCGGGAAAAGTCGCGACGCCGCCCGAGACGGTCACCAGCAGCCCCTTTCGGCTGCGCCGGAACTTCTCCTCGATGTTGCGCCGGATGCGGTCCGCCACCACGAAGGCCCCGGTGCTCGGCGTGTCGGGCAGGATCACGGCGAACTCCTCGCCCCCGTAACGCGCCGCGATGTCTATTTCGCGCAGCGTCTCCTTGACGAGCCCCGCGGCTTTTATGAGAACGCGATCTCCCTCGAGATGGCCGCGGGTGTCGTTGATCTTCTTGAAATTGTCGAGGTCGAACAGGATCAGCGAGAACCGATAGGCGTTCCGCCGGCTCCGCTGCACCTCGCGGCGCAGCGCGTTCAAGAAGTAGGCATGGTTGAAGAGGCCGGTCAGGCCGTCGCTCACCGCCGAACGCTCGGTGCGTTCGTAGATCGCGATCTCGATCACCTTGGGGTTCTTGAGCGCCTGGTTGACGTTGACGAAATAGTCGAGCAACGCGACGCGCAGGCCGACGTCGCGACCCAGCTCGGTCTTGAGCCAGGTCCGGTGCGAGAGGACCCTCCGCCAATGCTTGCGCGCCTCGGACTCGCCGAACGAGAGATGCGTCAGGATCGCGAGCACCTGCGAGTAGACGGGCTCGCCCCGGTCGCGCATCGCTTCGAACTGAGTGAGGAACGCCTCCTCGTGCGGCGGATGCGCCTCCAGCAGTTGGAGAAGTGACTGCCGAAACGTAACTGAATCGATCGGCTTCTTCTTCACATCTTCGCCTTTCGTCGCTCCGGGGGAGGGCCGAAAGAATAGGCCGAAGGGGCGACGCCTGTCCAGCCCAGGGCCGGCACCTAACGAGCACTCGGTCGGCAGTTCGCATAAGCTCTTCTCCGGAGGTGCTCGATGGCCCAGATCTTCGGCAGCATCCTGGCCAATGCCGTGGCGCTCCTGGCCACGACCATCGTGCCCGGCATTCGTTTCACCGGGAGCTGGCTGACGCTGATCGCGGCCGGCGCGGTCTTCGGTCTCTTCAACCTGATCGTGCGGCCGCTGGTGGTGTTCTTGTCGCTGCCGGCGATCATCCTGACGCTGGGGCTCTTCTATTTCGTGATGAACGGGCTCCTGCTCTGGCTCGCCGGGCGCTACTTCATCCCTGGCTACGTCGTGCAGGATATCTGGTCGGGCATGCTCGGGAGCCTCGTGATCGCGATCGTCAACTGGGCGTTGGGCACGCTGTTCGGTAGCAAGTAGTCGGCGACTCGGTCCGAGCTACGCCCGCGCCGCAGCGAAGAACGCCTCGAGCTTCGTCGGATCGAGGACGCCGTTCGTGCGCACGCCGCTGCAAACGTCCACGCCAAAGGGTGACACGGTATCGATGGCTTCGCGCAGGTTTGCCGGCGTGAGGCCGCCCGCCAAATAGACCGGCACCGGGACGCTCTCCCGGATCGCGCGGGAGAGCGACCAGTCGTGGCGCCGACCGGTGCCGCCCAGTTCCTTCACAGCGAGCGCCGGGTTCCCAGAGTCGAGCAGGATTGCGTCGACGCCCGCGGAGGCGGCGCACGCCTCATCGAGTGACGCGGCGCCAGTGACGTGGACGACCTGAACGATCTTGACGTTCGGCAGCGCCGCGCGAATGTTTGCGTAGCCACCGCTCGCCAGTCGATCGCAGATCTGGACCGTGTCGACCGCAGCGGCGCGGACCTGCGCCGCGATTGCCTGCGCATCGCCCCGGCTCGTCAACAGGAACGCGGCGACGCCGGGAGGAACCAGCCTGGCGAGAGCCCGGATCTCCGCGTCCGAGATGACACCCGGGCCACTCGGCATCGTCGACACCAAGCCGAGCGCGGAGGCGCCGGCGCGCACCGCCAGGGCCGCCTCCTCGGGATTTCGAATGCAGCACACCTTCACACGCGCGCGCTCGCTGGGACCCATCTCGGACGAATGCTAACGTTTGCGCCGATGTGAGCAACACTCCCCCGACCACGCGAATGACCGGGTGGTTCGATCCCAGACAACTCTTCCACACCGGCATGCAGGCGCTCGTCTCGCGGGTGATCGGGGCTCACTCGGATCGGCGGCTGCTCGAAGCCCTCGCGCGCCATGATCACGGCTACTACGACTACACCTGCCACTTCTCCCAGGGCGGCCCGCTGGAGCCGGATCGCGAGCGGCCGCGAGCGGACATCTGGATCGACTTCGTCGCGGACACCGGCGACGGCTGGAACTCCACGTACGCGGTGGCCCGGGTCGTAGCTCAGCCGCGCCTGGTGGTCAGCGACGGGGACACCGTTCACGAAACGGAGCGTGGCGCGCTGCTCGTCTTCGGCGGCGACGAGGTGTATCCGACGCCGTCTCGCGCGGCGTATCAACAGCGGCTGGTCGCTCCCTACGCCGCCGCCTTCGGCGACGACCGGCCCGCCGAGCCGCCCCACGTGTTCGCGATCCCGGGCAACCACGATTGGTACGACAGCCTGGCGGCCTGGTCGCGGCTGTTCTGCTCGAGCGTGACGGACCGGCGTTTCGCGGGCTGGCGCACCCACCAGGCTCGCAGCTACTTTGCCCTGAAACTGCCACAGGGATACTGGCTGTTCGGGGCCGACGGGCAACTTCAGTCGGACATCGATCAGGGCCAGATCGAGTACTTCCGCAAGATCGCCGAGCGCCAGATGCGCGGTGGCGAGCGCGTGATCCTCTGCCTGGCGAGCCCGAGTTGGATCTACGCGGCGAAGTACGCGAAGTACGGCGGCTACGACGAAGCCGACCTGCTGTTCCTTCTGAAGCAGATCCTCGAGCCGCAGGGGGTCTCGGTACAGGTCTTCCTGTCCGGAGACCTCCACCACTACCGTCGTCACGAGGAGAGGAACCCCGTGTCTCCCGAGGCGCCTGTCCAGAAGGTCACCGCCGGGGGCGGGGGGGCCTTCCTGCATCCGACGCATGGCGCGGACGTCGACGAGATCGTCGAACAGACCGAGCGGGCCGATGACGCGGGACGCCGTTTCGCGGTGCGCGCGGCCTTCCCGAGCGCCGCGACCTCGCGCTGGCTGGCGCTCCGGAATCTGCTGTTCCCGTTCCTCAACCCCTGGTTCGGCGTGGTTCCCGCCACGCTGTACCTGCTCGCGTCCTGGGTGATGGGGGCGACGGTGCATTGGCAACCGCCGCGGCACTTGTTCGATCCGTTGCTGCAGACCGGCCGCGCCTTCCGCGATCACCCGGACGTGTTCCTGATGTTTGCATCGGTGCTGGGTGGCTTCGTCTTCTTCACCGACACCCATTCGCGGCTCTACAAGTGGCTGGGCGGGCTCAGCCACGCTTTCGCGCACTACGCGGCGCTCTTCTATATCGGCTGGGGATCCGCGTTTCTGGTGTATTCGCTCCTCCCGACGAGTCCGTTCCTCCAGCTCGTGCTGGGCGCGAGTATTGTCTTCTGGGCCGGCTGGATCTCGGGCTCGCTGATCGTCGGTCTCTACCTGCTGGTGTCGTTCAGCGTCTTCGGCCGCCACAGCGAGGAGGCCTTCTCGTCGCTGCGCATCCAGGACCACAAGAACTTCTTGCGCATGCACATCGGCGCAGACGGCGGGCTGACGCTCTACCCGATCGGTCTCGACCGCGTGCCGCGGCGCTGGCGGGCGCGGCGGGAAGACGAACGTGCCCTTACGCCCTCGGCCTTCCTGCCCGACGACCCGAAGGCGAGTGTCGCGCGGCTCATCGAGAAGCCGATCGTGCTCGCCGCGGCGAACGCGAGACCCGGTGGCCCGCGCTCCGCAGCGCCCTGAGCGCACGCCCGAGATCGCGCTGCTGGATCATCACGTAGTCGGTGTCGTGGGTAGAGAACGCGAAGATCCCGACCCGGGCGCGCGCCAGCGGCGCCAGCACCGAGAGCAGCACGCCCACCAGCCCGAAGTCGAAAACGCCTTCGAGCTTCAAGCAGCGCCAACCCGGGGTGTGCTTGATGCGCTCCGGCACGCGGTCCGCGCGGCACACGATCGAGAGCTCGTCGGCCGTGCGCGCGACCGCCGTCGGCGACCCCTGGGCCCAGGCGGGAACTCTCGCCCGCGCCGGGAGGCGCGCGACCGCGAGGGTCTCCCTGAGGAGCCGAAGCCGGAGCCGCACCGGGCGATGCTAAACTCTCCGTCGCCTGATGAACCCCGACATTGAGAAGCTGATCCGGCTCCAGAAAGCCGACAGCGAGCTCAAGCGCGCCGAGACGGCGCTCGCCGACGCTCCCCACCAACGCTCTCTGCTCGACGCACGGCTTCGTGACGAGAAGAGCCGGCTCGAGACCGCCAAGAGTGGCCTCGCCGATTCGCAAAAAGAACGGCGCCAGCACGAGGGCGCGCTCCAGGATCTCGAAACCAAACGCTCCCGCTACAAGGGCCAGTTGATGGAGGTCAAGACCAACAAGGAATACACCGCGATGCTCCATGAGATCGAGACCGTGGAGCGAGAGGTCAAGGCGCGCGAAGACCAGATCCTGGTAGAGATGGAGCGCACCGAGACGCTGCAGGCCGAGGTGAAGAGCGAGGAAGCCGCTTTGAAGGCGGTCGAGGAGCAGCACCGCGCCGACGCCAAGGCGCTCGACGAGAGGGTGCGCTCCCTGGAAGCCGAGGTCCAGCGCTTCCGAGCCGAACGCGACGAGGTCGCGAAGGGCGTCTCCGAAGACACGCTCGCGCTCTACGAGCGGGTGGCCAAGCTGCGCGGTTCGGGAGTCGCCGAGGTCAAGGACGAGATGTGCCTGGTGTGCCACGTGAAGCTGCGGCCGCAGTTGTACGTGGACCTGAAGAAAAACGACGCCATCGTCCAGTGCAACGCGTGCAACCGGATCCTGTTCTACGAGCCTCCGGTGCCGGTCGTCGCGCACCAGCCGTGAACGGCGCCTCTGGCTCGGGTGTTCTCCACATCCACATCGACGGCGGCAGCCGCGGCAACCCGGGCGATGCCGGCTTCGGCGTGTACGTCGAAGATGGTCGCGGCACGCTGGTGGCCGAGCTCTACGGCTATCTCGGCCGAGCGACGAACAACGTGGCCGAATACCAGGCGCTGCTCCACGCGTTGCGTTTCGCTCTCGGACGGCACGCGACGGCGGTGCGCGTCTTCTCCGATTCCGAGCTGGTCGTGAAGCAGATCAACGGCCAATACAAGGTCAAGCATCCCGACATGCAGGCGCTACATCGCCAGGCCCGGGCGCTTTTGGCCAGGATCCCCGATGCGCGCATCGCACACGTCCGTCGCGAGCAGAATCGCGACGCCGATCGCCTGGCGAACGAAGCGCTCGACCGCAAGGCTTCGAAGCTCGACTAGCCTCGAAACCCGATCCAGCTGATCATTCGGCCTCCGTCCGGGCCCTCGCGCCGATACGAGTGATACAGGTCGGGCTGATGGAACGTGCACTCCTTGACGTGGTGGATTCGATCGGGTACCAGCCCCGCGTCCAGGAGCTGCCGGACGTTGGCGAGGCGAACGTCGAGGTGCGGCTTGGCCCGCGGCCCCGGTTTGAACAGGTGGGCCGCTTCGGCGCCGAAATGCTCGCGTAGCTCGTCGTCCACCTCGTAGCAGCAGACGTCGTTCGCGGGCCCGAGAGCGGCCAGGAGGTCAGCGGGGCGCGACCCCATGGCGACGAGCGCGCCGATAGCCGCGCGCGCCACGCCTTGCGCGGTGCCGCGCCAGCCCGCGTGCGCGGCGGCGACGACGCGTCGCTCCGGGTCGACGAGCAGCAGCGGCAGGCAGTCGGCCGTCTCGATCCCGAGCAACAGACCCGGCGCGCTGGCGAGCGCGGCATCCCCCTGCGGGCGGCCCTCCCAGGGCGCCTGCCGAACTTCCGCGCCGTGGACCTGTTTCATCAAGAAGAACCGACCTTCCGCCTCGAGGGCGGCGGCCACGCGCCGGCGCGTGCTGTCGCGATCCTCGTGCCCGGCGGGCCCGCGCCGACGCTCGAAGCCGTGCGCCAGTCCCGGTATCGAGGCGAGCGCCGACACTTGGGCAGCATTCATGTGCGACCCGTATCCTATCCGAGCCGTAGACTGCCCTCGTGGATGCAGATGGCGTTGTGGCGTCGGTCCTGGAGTTGGTCGCAGTCGACGAAGCCCGTGCCCTGCTCGCGGGGTCCGACGAGGCTCCGTTCAGCGCGGGCGAGCTGCGCTTCGCACGCTCCAAGAGCGACCCGGAGCGGCGGCTCGCGGCGCGGCTCGCTGCCAAGCGCGGCGCCGCCCGGCTCCTGGGCGGGGGCTGCACCGAGGGCGATTTCGAGATCTCGCGCGCGCCGGGGAGGCCGCCGGAGCTACGGGCGTCTCCGCGAGCGCAGCAGCGCCTGCACGCTCTCGGAGCCGATCGAGTCCTGGTCAGCCTGACGCACGGCCGCGAACACGCGGCCGCATCGGTGCTGCTGGTGAGCGCAGCGGCGTGAAGCGTTGGGCACGGCGGCTGGCGCTTGTGACGACGGGGCTCTTGGTCGGGCTCGCGGCCGCGGCACTTTGGTTGGGACGCTTGCCGGTGTCCGACGATCGGCCGCATCCCTTCAATCAAGACCGCAACGCGGTGTGGCTCGAGCATCGCTGGCTCGAGCGCTCGCACGACGACGCCGAGATGGATGCGCTTTTCAGCAAGCTCCACGAGCGCGGCATCAACTACGCTTTCCCGCACCTGATCCCGTTCAACGGCGCGGGCCGGTTGCCGGTTCACAGCCGCGAGCAGATGCGAGCGTTCCTCGCCTCGGCGCGTCGCGTCGCGCCGAACCTGAAGGTCCTGCCCTGGGTCGGCGGTCTGCGCGTCGGCGTGCGCCGCACGCGGGCGGGCACGATCGACCTCGCCGACCTCGGACAGCGGCAGCGGATCGTGGCCGAGTGCCGCGGTCTGATCGACGAGGGCTTCGACGGAATTCACCTGAACATCGAGCCGATCGCCGACGGTAACGTCGACTTCCTCTCGCTGTTGCGCGCGCTGCGCAGCGCCGTGGGCGCCGAGCGGGCGCTTTCGCTCTCGATGATTCGCCCGGGACCGATCGCGGTTCCGTTCGCGCCCAACTTCCTGTGGACGCCGGACTACTACGCGCGCGTGGCGGGCATCGCCGACCAGGTCGTGATCATGGCTTACGACACCGGCCTGCCGACGCCGGCGCTGTACCAGCGCTACGTCGGCTACGCGGCGGCGGCGGTCCAGGGCGCGCTGGTCGGATCGCGGGCGCGCGCGCGCTTCCTGGTCGGGGTGCCCACCTACGACGAAACCGGGATCATGCACCGTGGCGGCGTGGAGACGATCGAGAACGCGCTCGTGGGAGTCGTCACCGGTTTGCGCGGGCTGGGCGGCGGCGGCACCTTCGAGGGCGTGGCTCTCTACGCCGAGTGGACGACCGACCCGGCCGAGTGGGAGGCCTACGACAGGATCTGGCGCGGCCGAACGACCCGCGCCGGGCGTTGACGCGGCGCCCAACAACTGGGCGTTCCCTGCGCAGCTCGCCCAAGGGGTGGGCGGCACAGCCGGTCGAGCTCGTGGAGTCAAGGACTTACTGTCGGCACGACTCCTGCCACTCCTGTCTCGACAAGGAGGGACCTTGAGGGGAAATCATCTCGGTTGGTTGGTTCTGGCGATGGCAGTGGCGGGCTCGGCAGGGGCAGAGGGCGTGAAACGCGGTCCCGATGATCGCGAGTTCACGCTGGGTCTCGTTCAGAAGGAGGTCCGAACGGGCATGTCGCAGGCGGACGTCGCTGCCTCCATCGGCTCACCGAACATCCTGACGCGGGACAGCCAGGGCCGCGAGGCCTGGGTCTACGACAAGATCGCGACGGAAGCCCAGACCCGGAGCAGCGGCTTCGGCGGCGGGGGCGGCGGGCTCGGCGCGCCCGGCACGTCGTTGCTGCTCGGCGTGTTGAGCGGCCACGTCCGCAATCAGAAGTCGAGCTCGACGCAGCGAACGCTCACCGTGGTGATTCGCTTCGGCGCCGATGCGAGGGTGGAGTCTTTCAGCTTCCACGCCACGCGGTTCTGAAGGGGGCGCCATGACTCGCACGATGCGTCTCGTCGGCGTGCTCTCGCTTGCGCCGCTTGCGGCTTGCGCCAGCGGAGGACCGCAGTCCCTCGTTCCAGGAAGCTCGCTCGAAACGCGCGCGCTGCAAACGCGCAGCTATCCAGCGAGCGACACCAAGTCGGTGATGAAGGCGGTGCTGGCGACGCTCCAGGACGACGGCTTCCTAGTGCGCTCGGCCGACACCGAGCTGGGCCTGATCACGGCGACCAAGGAAGGCGTGCGGCCGGTGGGTGATGCGGCCAGGCTCGGGCGGATCATGTTCATCGCGGTCACTTACGGGATGGGCGCGCTGCTTCCCGGCCCGAGCTCGGGCGCGAGCGTCCTGGAAGCCACCGCCAACGTCACCGACGGCGGGGGCGAGACGCGGCTGCGAGTCAGCTTCCAGTTGAAGGTGCTGGACGGCAACCAGCGGCTGAAGCAGGTTCAATCGCTGAATGAGCCGGCGCTGTATCAGGAGTTCTTCACCAAGATCGGCAGGAGCCTGTTCCTGGTGACGGAGAAGGTGTCCTGATCCTGCTCAGGCCGCGACGCGGCGGTCTTCTACGATCGCTCCGTCATGGATTTGAACGACGCGCGACGCGATCCGGGCGATGCCGTTGTCGTGGGTGATCATCACGATCGTCTGCCCGGCGGCGTGGAGCTCGGCGAACAGCGAGACGATGCTGGTCCCGGACGCCGAGTCGAGGTTGCCGGTGGGCTCGTCGGCGAGGACCATCGCGGGGCGATTCACGAGAGCTCGGGCTATCGCCACGCGTTGCATCTGGCCGCCGGACAGCTCGGTCGGCTTGTGGTGGACGCGGTCGGCGAGGCCGACTCGCTCCAGCATCTCGCTCGCGCGGCGGCGGCGTTCCTTCGTGGAGACCCCGCCGAACAAGAGCGGCAACTCGACGTTCTCCAGCGCCGACGCGTACGGCAACAGGTTGAAGTTCTGGAACACGAAGCCGATGTGCTTGTTGCGGATCTCCGCCAGCCGGTTGCGATCGAGCCCGGCGACGCGCTCGCCCGAGAGCACGTACTCCCCCGAGGTCGGCGTGTCGAGGCAGCCCAGGATGTTCATCAGTGTCGACTTGCCCGATCCCGAAGGGCCGACGATGGCGACGTAGTCGTTCCCGCCGATGTCGAGATCCAAGCCACGCAGGGCCTCGACCTCGACGCGTCCGGTGCTATACATCTTGCGTATCGCTCGCATCTCGATCATCGGTGTGCTCATTCGTAGCGCAGGGACACTGCAGGGTTGACCGACGCGGCGCGACGCGCGGGGAAGTAGCCGGCCAGCATGCCGATCGCGCCCAGCACTGCCGCGGTGGCGACGGCGATCGCCGGCGAGAAGGTGGGCCGGCCCATGAAATCGAACGCCTCGCCCTTCAGCGGCAGCACGCCGATCACGGCGATCACGCCGAGCGAGACGAGCGTGCCGAGGACGCCGCCGGCCACCGTCATGAACAGCGCCTCCAGCACGAAGGGGGCCATGATCTGGCGGGCTTTCGCCCCGATCGCCATCTTGACGCCGATCTCGCGCGTCCTCTCCTTCACGACCGCGTACATGATGTTGGCGACGCCCATGCCGCCCACGAACAGCGTCAGGGCGCCGATCACGCCCAGGAACATCTGGATGCCGATCGCGATGTTCACGGTGACACGCTGGTTCTCGCGGGTGTCCCAGATCCCGAGCGCCCGTCGGTCGTCGGGGGCGAAGCGGTACTTGCCGCCCAGCACCCGGTAGATCTCGGTCTTCACCTGGTCGCCGAGCTCGAGCGTCGCCGGCTTGTAGACGATGTTCTGGACGCGCGCATCGTTGAACATCGCCTTGAAAGTCGTGGCGGGAATCGAAGCCTGCTTCTTGTCGGGCCCGCTGTACATGCCCATCATCGGCTTCGCCTGCATTACGCCGACCACCAGGAACGTCGACTGGTTGATCTGGACCGTCAGGCCGACGACGTCCTGTTTGCCGAAGAGGTCCTGGGCCAGCTCGTCGCCGAGCACCACCACACGACGCTTCTCACGCAGGTCCAGCTCGTTCAGGAAGCGACCGCCGGCTTGCGGGATGATGTTGCGCAGCTCGCCGAAACCGGGATCGACGCCGCGGGTACGCGCGTTGATGGTCTTGGGGCCCACGCTTACCGGAAGCCGCCGCGCGTATTCCCGGCTCAGGTCCACGAGCCCGGGGATGCGGGCGCGCAACAGGTCCGCGTCGTCGTCCTGGAACTGGATCGCCCGGCCCGAGGGCAGGCCCAGGAACGGCTTGGTGGTGGCGCCCGGCCACAGCACGCCGATCGCCTCGCCCATGCCACGGGTGCTCTTGTGGAAGGACCGCTTCAAACCCTCGCCGAAGGAGAGCAGCATCACGATCGACAGCGTTCCCCAGGCGATCGCCATCACGGTGAGCGCGATGCGCTTGGTGTTGTGGGCGGCGTCGGAGCGGAAGAGCCGCCACACCATCGCGATCTCGGCGCGAGAGATCATGCGAGTTTCAGCGCCGCCACGGGATCCAGCAGCGACGCCCGGCGGGCCGGGAAGTAGCCGGCGACGAGGCCGATCACGCCCAAGAGAGCCGCCGTCACCAGGATCGCGAGCGGCGAGGCCACGGGCGTGCCGACGTACTGGTCGAGCGACGCAGGGAAGACCGCCAGCCCCAAGAGCGTGATCAGGAAGCCGAGCGCGCCACCGATCGCCGTCAACAGCAGCGTTTCCATCAGGAACTGGGCCTGGATGAAGCGGGGCTTGGCGCCGACGGCCAGCTTGACGCCGATCTCGCGGGTCCGCTCCTCGACCACCACGTACATGATGTTGGAGACGCCGATGCCGCCCACGATCAGCGTGAAAGAGCCGATCACCGCCAGGAAGGCGCGGAACGTGCCGAAGAAGACCGCGAAGAACTTCTCCTGCTCGGTCGTGTCCCAGGTGCCGATGGCTTCCTTGTCGTTCGGATCGAACTTGTGGCGCTCCGCCAGCACCTCGAACATGCGTCGTGTGACGATCGGAACCTGGGACGCGTTGCCCTTGGGCTGGAAGATGAAGTTGCTGACGTAGCGCTGGGTGAAGAGGCCACGGTAGGTGGATTCCGGCATGAAAGCCTTGTCCTGGTCGCGGCCGCTGTAGCTACTGTCCTGGGCCTTCGGTTCCATCACGCCGATCACCAAGAAGGGCACGTTGTCGACCATCAGCGTCTTGCCGACGGCTGCCTCGTCACCAAAGAGGTCTTGCTTGAGCTTGTCGCCCAGAAACAGGACGCGGCGCTTGCGGTCGACGTCGAGATCGTTCACATAACGGCCCCCGCTCGCCGGGATGAGGTTGCGCATCACGGCGAAAGCCGGGCTCGTGGCCGAGATGCCCGGCGAGAGCCGGACCCGCTCGCGGCGGAAGGAACTCTTGCCGCGCTCGTACTCGGCCGAGAAGCTGGCCTCGGGAATCTCGCGCCGCAAGGCCTCGAGATCGTCCTCGCTGACACGGATCCGCCGGCCCTTGCCGAGGCCTTGGAAGGGCAGCGCGGTGCGGCCGGGCCAGCAGATCACGATGTTCTCGCCGAGGCCGCGCTGGTTCTTGACGATCCGCTTCTGCAGGCCTTCGCCGAACGACACCAGGAGCGCGACCGACACCGTGCCCCAGGTGATGCCGAACAGCGTCAGAAGCGTGCGCATCTTCTGATGCCGCACGTCGTGCAGCATCTGGCGCAGGAAGGAGAAGGCCGTCACGGCGGCTACTCGATCTTCTTCGGCGGCCGCTCGACGACGGCGTCCTTTTCCTCGAGGCCGGCCACGATCTCGATCTGGATGCCGTCGGAGAGCCCGACTTTGACGTCCTTCTTGGCGGGCACCGCGTCGCCCAGGCCCGGCACTTCCACCGTGGCCTTGCCGCCGGCGAGCGTCACCAGCCGCTCGGGGAGCAGCAGCACGTCCTGCTTCTCGCGCACCACGATGTCGGCGTTGGCCGAGTAGCCGGCGCGCAGCGTCACATCTTTTCCGGGCAAGAGCTCGATCTCCACGTCGAAGAGGGTCGCGCCCTCGGCGACTTTCGACTTCGGCGCGATCTTGTAGACCTTGCCGTCTACCTTGGCGTCGGGAAGCGCGCCGACCTTGATCCGCGCCGGCATGGCCTCGCGCAGCTTGCCGACGTCGATCTCGTCGACGGTGCCCTTGAAGACCAACGTCGCCATGTCGGCGAGCGTCGTGAGCGCGGTGCCGGCTTGATACGACGTGAGCGGCACGACCGGGTCGCCCTCGTTCACCAGCAGCTCCAGCACCGTGCCGGCGATCGGCGCGCGAATGATCGACTCGACGTTCAGGTGCTCGCTCTTCACGCGCCCCTTCTCGATCAGCGCCAGCTTCTCGGTCGAGAGGGTCAGGCGGATCTGGGCGTCCTGGATGTCCTTTTCGGCTTGCTCCCAGTCCTGGCTCGACACGATGCCCTGCGTCTTCAACGTCTTGTTCCGTTCATAGCGCTTGCTCGATTGATCGTGGACGTTCCTGGCGATCTCCACCTCGCGGCGCGCCTCGGTCAGCTCCAGCGGCGTCGGATCGGGCAGGATCTCGAACAGCGGATCGCCCGGACGCACGCGGTCGCCAACCTCGCGGAACGACCTCTTCACGATACCGGAGATCTTGCTCTTGACCTGGATTTCCTTCTTCGGCCGGATCGCGCCGACCGCCAGGGCCTTTTCCGTGACGCCGCCGCGGGTCACGAGCACGGTCTTCCAACCCGGATCCTTCGGATGGAGCGTCCGGCTGTAGACGGCGCCCGAAACGCCCGCGGCCAGCAAGGCGACCGCGGTCACGACCACACCCTTGCGCATGAGTCTCCCCTCGGGTTGACACACGTATGACGTCTGAACCCGGGGCTGGGGTTCAGATAATTCGCGAGGGAACTACTTCCAGACGATTTGGTTGCGGTAGGCGTCCAAGTGATTGGACAAGATCTCGGCCTGGACGGACCAGGTCGTCGTGCTCTTGTCCCAGGTGCCGGAGATCTCGTAGAGCACCTCGTTCTGCCGGGACGCGACCTCGCGGGCCAGCGGCTGGACGGCCTCTCGGGTCTGCTTGCCGTTGAGCTTGGTCGTCAGCACGAGCTCCTTGATCTCGATCGTCCGTTTGCCCTCGTTGACGAAGGCGACGCGAATCTTGTACGTGTCGCCCGGTCTCACACGCTGCGGCGTCGAGCTGAACTCGATCCGGCCGTCGATCTCCGGAGCGCGCTTGACATGAACGTCCTTTCCCTTTTTCCCGTCGAATCCCGAGAGTGGCTTCGAGGCGCCGCCCTTCAGGTTCTCGGACGAGGTGCGGCTCGCGACGAAGCTGCGCCGGATCATCGCCTGCGACGTGAGCGGGGGCGGCGCTCCCGAGGTCCCGCGCGGGCCACCCAGCGAGGCCTTGTCAGCCGGCTTGCTGGCCGTGGTTCGCTTGCCGGCCGCGGGTTGTGGAGCCGCCGGCTTCGCGCCGGCTCCCGTGGACCTCACGGGGGAAGGCGCGCCTTCGGCAGCGGCAGCGCCCGCGCCCGGCGCGGGAGTGGCCTCGGCTGCGCGGCTCGGCGACGGCAGCGAAGCCGGAGGCGGCGCTGAAGCGGGTTGCCGGTAGACGAGAAAGCCGACACCCAGCGCTAGCGCGACCGCGGCCGCCAACCCCCCGATCAGCGAAGCGTTCGAGCTTTTGGGAGTCCCAGACAATGGCTCACCCGAGTAGGCGGATTGTAGACCGTCAAGCCACGGGCACGGGCGGTACGACCTTCAAGTAGCGGGGCGACGTCCCGAGATGCTTCCACTTCTCGGGGAGAGCGTAGGAGGGATTGGGCGCTTCTTCGCAGACGCCGCAGCGGATGCAACCCTGGATCTCGGGGCAGTGCGGAGAGGCGCGCTCGGCGCGGCTCTTGTCCAGCTCGCGCAGGTAGTAGGCCTTGCTGACGCCGTTGTCGATGAGATCCCAGGGCAGGACCTCCTCGCGGCCCTTCTCGCGGAAGAGATAGAAGCCCGAGTCGAGACCGGCCGCCTTCATGCCCCGCTTCAGGTCGACGCCTTCCACCGCGGCAATCTCGAGCGCATCCGCCACGCGCCGGTCGGCCAAGGCCAGGATCGACTGCGCGACGCCGGAGCGCGCGCTCTTGCAGACGGCGTCCACGTTGGGCAAGCGCCCGAACGCCTTGCGCAGGTACTGGAGCTTCGCGTCGGTGCCCTTCGGGTCCTCCATCGGCAGCCACTGGTAGGGCGTGCCGGGCTTCGGCACGAACGGGTTGACCGACGGGTGCAGCCGGCCGATACGCCCGCGACCGCGCGCGACCTTGAGCATTCGCTCGCGAATTGCCGCGGTGAGCGTGACGATCGCCTCGACGTCGGTGTGCTCCTCCCACGGCAAGCCGACCATGTAATAGAGCTTCAGGTTCTCGATGCCGTTCTCGAAGATCCACTCCGCCTTGTCGAGGATCTCGGCGTTCGTGAACTGCTTGTTCAGGATCTTGCGCATCCGGTCGCTGCCGCACTCGGGCGCCAGTGTCAGTCCCTGCACGCCAGTGTCGGCCAGCTTGAAGACGAACTCCGGCGTCAGATCGTCGAGCCGCAGCGACGCGACCGAGACCTCGTAGTCGAGCGCTGCCAGGTCGTCGACGATCTCGTTGATCTCGGGGTGGTCGCAAACGGCGGTCGAGACGAGGCCGATCTTGTTGGTGTGAGCGCGCACCTCGCGCGCCCGGTCCACGATCTTGGCCCGAGAGAAGCCGCGCACCGGAAGATAGTTGTAGCCGGCCCAGCAAAAGCGGCACATGCACGGGCAGCCGCGCGAGATCTCGACCATGAACTTCATCGACATCTCGGTGTGCGGCGTCAGGATCGTGGTCTGCGGCAGCCCCATCGTCTCGGGCCAGCCGCGCTGCCGCAGCACGCTGCCCGGACCGTCGTAGCGATCGACGGTGCCGTCCGCGTGATAACGCACCTCGTAGCGAGATGGCACGTAGAAGCCGTCTTTCTCTTTCAATGTCGCGATCGCGGCGCGCGCGTCGCTTCCGCCGAGAAGCGCCTCGGTCAGCCGCGGCACCAGCGTCTCGCCTTCGCCCACCGCGATCACGTCGGCGAACGGCGCCAGCGGCTCGGGGTTCAGGAACATCGCCGCGCCGCCCAGGATCACCAGCGGATCACGCGCGCCTCGGTGCTTGGCGCGGAGCGGCACTCCGGCGAGCTTCAACATCTGCAAGACATGCAGATAGTCGTTCTCGAACGAGATCGAAAACGCGATCGCGTCGAAGCGGCCCAGGTCGGCGCCGGTATCGAAGCTCAGGAGGCGTGCGCCGCTCCTCTCGAGGTCGTCCTTGTCGATGTCGTCGGGCAGGAATGCTCGCTCGCAGACGACTCCTGGCTGGTCGTTGAGGAGCGCGTGCACGCCCTGGAAGCCGAGGTTGGACATCCCGACGAAGTACAGGTTGGGATAACAAAGCGCGATCCGGAAGGCGCCAGTCGTCTTGGGCTCGCGCAGCCAGAGCTCCGCCGGACGGAGTCTTTCGTGGCGTTCCTGGAGGAGGCGACGGCTCATTCGTGATTCGCCGCGTCAGTCGCGGCGAATCGTCATTCTAGCCGGTCGGCTACTCGTTCGTTCCTTGCTTGCGGAGAAACGCCGGCACGTCCAGGTCGAAGCGGCCGCCGGTGCCGGTAGCCGCCTTGGGGTTCGGCGTCTTGCGATAGAAGCCGCCGGCCTCAGCCGCCGTCAGCTGAGAGGGCGCCGTGACCGCGTTGGGGCCGACGTAGTTGCCGAGATCGACCGGCGTCGACGCGACCTTGCGGCTGCCGCGGGTGAAGCCGGTCGCGATCACGGTGACCTTGACCGCCTGCCCCATCGAATCGTCGGTGACGATCCCGTAGATCACGTTGGCGTCGGGGTCGGCGGCCTTGGTGATGAGAGCGGTGGCTTCGGCGGCTTCGGCCAGCGAGAGATCGGGACCGCCGGTGATGTTCACGATGATGCCGCGCGCGCCTTCGATCGAGCTGTCTTCGAGCAGCGGGTTGGAGATCGCGCGCTGCGCCGCGTCCACCGCGCGGTTTTCGCCTTCGCCCATACCCGTGCCCATCACCGCCGCGCCCATGCCCTTCATGACCGCGCGCACGTCCGCGAAGTCGAGGTTGATCTGGCCGGGGATCGTGATGATGTCGCTGATGCCTTGCACGGCTTGCCGCAGCACGTCGTCGGCGACACGAAACGCCTCGGACACGGGGGTGTTGCGGGCGACGGTCTGGAGTAGCCGGTCGTTGGGTATCGCGATCACCGAATCGACGCACTCCTTGAGCTGGGCCAGGCCCTCTAGCGCCTGGCTCATGCGTCTCTTGCCTTCGAGACTGAACGGCAGCGTGACGACAGCGACGGTCAGCACGCTGCCACTATCGCCGCCGAGCTGGCTCGCGATCGACGCCACGACAGGCGCGGCGCCAGTTCCGGTGCCGCCGCCGAGACCGGCGGTGATGAACACCATGTCGGAGCCCTCGAGCGCATCGCAGATCTTCTCGGTGTCTTCGACCGCCGCTTGCCGCCCCAAGTCGGGATTGGCGCCGGCCCCGAGGCCCTTGGTGAGCTTGCCGCCGATCTGGATCTTCACGGGCGCTCGGTTGGCGCGCAACGCCTGCAGATCGGAGTTGACGGCGATGAACTCGACGCCCTGCACGCCGGAGGCGATCATCCGCGAGAGCGCGTTCCCGCCACCGCCGCCGACACCCACCACTTTGATGTGGGCGCCGCGAGTCTCGTCGTCCGCGAAGGCGATCCGAGGCCCTTGGTTCGATTGGTTCATTTGGAGGCTCCTAAACTATATCCCTTCCGAACAGCCGGTCATGAAGCCGCATTTCAGGCAAATGCGCTTGCAGTGGTGGGCGATCACGGCGCTGCCGCACATCTCGCAACGCGGGTCTCCGGCCTCACGCAGATGGCGCGCCTTTCGCCCCGCGGCCTCGCGAGCCGAGTGACGGATGAACGGCATCTGCGGCAAGGCCGGCCCCTCGTCTTTGGTCTCCATTCAGGCTCCCTCTCAGAAGAAGTCCGACAGCAGCGTCTTCAAACGTCCTGCGACACGACCGAAGGTTCCCGTCCCCTGCGCGCGCGCGGCGTCGCTGCCAGCCCCGAGGCCGAGTCGATTCCGATAGCCGCACAGCACCAGCCCGACGGCCGTCGAGTAGACCGGGCTCGCCACCACGTCCACCAGGCCGCCGATACCGCTCGGCGTGCCGCGACGCACTTGCATGTCGAAGATCTGTTCGGCTATCTCGGGCAAGCCTTCGAGGATGCCGCCGCCGCCGGTCAGCACGACGCCGCTGTTGAGGTTTCGATCGAAGCCGGCGCGCCGGATTTCGGTCAGCACGAGCTGGCAGATCTCCTCGGCACGCGCCTGGATCACGTCGCCCAGCACCTGGCGCGCCATGATGCGCGGCTTCCTCCCGCCGACGCTGGGCACCTCGATCGAGTCCTCTTCGGGAATCATCGAGGTCAGGGCGCAGCCATGCTTCTTCTTGATCTTCTCGGCTTCGCCCACCGGCGTCCGCAGCGCGACCGCGATATCGTTCGTAAAGTGCTCGCCGCCGACCTGCAGCACAGCGGTGTGCCACAGCGAGCCCTTCTCGAAGATCGCGAGGTCGGTGGTGCCGCCGCCGATGTCGACGATCGCGACGCCCAGCTCCTTCTCGTCGGGCGTCAGGCACGCCTCCGAGGCCGCGAGCTGGGTGAGCACGGTGTCGATCACCTCGAGGCCGGCACGATTCACGCAGGTCACCGTGTTCTGGGCCGAGGTCTGCGAGCAGGTCACCACGTGCACGTTGACCTCGAGCCGGGTGCCGGTCATGCCAGTGGGATCGCCGATGCCGTCCTGGTCGTCGACCACGAACTCTTGCGGCAACACGTGAAGGATCGAGCGGTCCATCGGGATCGAGACGGCCTTGGCCGCGTCGATCGAGCGCCGGATGTCATCGCGATCGATCGCGCGGTTCTTGCTCGCGACCGCGACCACGCCGCGCGAGTTGAAGCTGCGGATGTGCGTGCCCGCGATGCCGACGTAGGCCGAGCCGATCTCGACACCGGCCATCAGCTCGGCCTCCTCGACTACGCGCTTGATCGAGTCGATCGTCGCCTCGAGGTTGATCACGACGCCCTTGCGCAACCCCTTCGACTCGGTCTGGCCGATGCCGATGATGTCGAGGCGGCCCTCTTCGGTGATCTCGGCGACGATCGCGCACACCTTCTGCGTGCCGACGTCGAGCCCGACGATGTAGCGGTCTTTCTTCTTGGCCACTCTTACCTCGCGCCTTTCCTATCCATGCGTGGTTTCGATCCCGGGCAAGGTTCCTTGCGGCTTCGGCGGCGGCACGAGCTCGGGAGCCTGGGCGGGCGGATCCGGCTTCTTGATCTCGGTCTTCAGCTCGGCGCTCTTCGGTTCCGGTTTGGCGAGCGGCTCTTTGGCATAGATGCGGTCCCGGAAGCGCAGGTCGAAGTACTCGGCGTTCGGGCAGCGCTCGACCAGGTCCTGGCGCAGCGCCAGGAACGTGAGGAACTTCTTTCGATACGGCGGCGCGCCGAGCCGCAGCACCTCCCCCGGCCCGCGCATCACGATGCGCAGGTCGCCCGAGTCCTCGACCTTGACCTCGGAGAGCGCCTGAGCGTAGTCGCCGAGATCCCGCAGCAGCACGCCGGCGCGCTCGGCACGGTCGCGCCGCGCGTCGCCGTCGTAGCCGGCGAGGCCGCGCACGATCGGCAGATCGAAGCTCGCGGTGCGCGGGCCGAAGACGTCGATCAGCGTGCCGTCGCCGTCCATCAGATACAGCCGATCGACCTCGGCGAGCGCCAGCGGCACGCGCTCCTTGATCTCCACGTGCAGCGTGTCGGGCAGGCTGCGCCTCAGCGTGGCGTCGGCCACCCATGTTGAGCCGCGCAGCCGTCGTTTCAGCTGGTCGAGATCGACGGTCAGGATGTTTTCGCCGAGCGCCGGCCCCATCAGCTGGCGCACCTCGCCTTCGGAAAGGAAGCGTTGGCCGCGCACCAGCAGCCGGGTGACCTTCAGCTTCTCGCTCGCCATCACGCGCGCGTAGCCGGTCCAAAGGGCGCTCACCAGCAGCGCGCCCAGCGCGCCCAGCTGCAGCGCCAGCAGGACGCGACCTAGTACGCCGCGGCGGGCTCGCTTGGTGCGGGTCCGGCTCTTGGGCCGAAAGAACGGCGCCTCCTCTGCGCCCGCCGGTTGCACATCCTCGATCGGACGCGGCGGCAGCGCCAGGCGCAGTTGCGGCTTGCCGGTGCGGGTTTCGGGCATCAAGCCCTGCCCTCGAGGCGACCCAGCAACGCTTCGCCGGCCCGATGCACCGGGCCGGCGCCCAGCGTCAACACCACGTCGCCCGCGCGCACGGTCTCGAAGAGCCGCTCTCCGGCCGCGGACAGGTCGCCAGCGAAGATCACGCTCTTGCCCGAGGCGTCCGCGATCGCGACGGCCAGGCGGCGCGAGTCGACGCCGTCGATTTGAGCTTCGCTGGCCGCGTAGATGTCGACGAGCAGCAGCACGTCGGCGTCGCCAAAGGCCGTCGCGAACTCGTTCCAGAGCGCCTGGGTACGCGTGAAGCGATGCGGTTGAAACAGCACTACGGTGCGACGCGCCCCCGCGAACGTCCGAAGCATGCGCAGCGTGGCCTCGATCTCGGTCGGATGATGGCCGTAGTCGTCGATCACGACGACGTCTCCCGCCGCGCCGAGCCGCTGAAAGCGCCGGTCGACGGTGCGGAAGGCCGCGAGGCCGGCGCGGATCGATTCTGGAGCGACGCCGAGCTCGACAGCCACCGCCACCGCCGCGAGCGAGTTGACGACGTTATGCGCTCCAGGCACCTGCAAGGTGACCGGGCCCACCGGGCGACCCTCGACAAACGCCGCGTAGCTCGCCGAAGTGGCGAGAACCCTCACGTCGCGCGCCTGAACGCGAGCCGCCGGACTCAACCCGTAGCTGATGCTGCGTCCGGCCACTTTGCTGATCAGCGCGCGCGTCGGAGCGTCGTCGGCGCACAAGATGGCGGCGCCTTCTTTCGGCACGCGGTTGGCAAAGTCCAGAAAGACCTGCTTGATGTCGTCGATGTCTCGATACGTGTCGAGGTGCTCGCGGTCGATGTTGGTGACGACCGCGAAAGTCGGCGTGAGTTTCAGGAAGGAACGGTCGGACTCGTCGGCCTCGACGACCACGAACTCGCTCCGGCCGAGACGAGCGCCCGAGTTCAGGTTGCCGACACGGCCGCCGACCACCAGCGTCGGATCCAGGCCGCCGCTCTCGAGAACCGAGGCGACCATCGCCGTGGTGGTGGTCTTGCCGTGGCTTCCGGAGACGGCGACGCTGCGCTTGCCGCGCATCAACTCGGCGAGCATCTCGGCACGCGGCACTACGGGAATCGACAGCCGGCGCGCTTCGAGGGCTTCTGGGTTGTCGGCGGTCAAGGCGCTCGTCGTCACCACGACGTGTGCGCCATGAACGTTGCTGGCCGCGTGGCCGACGACGATCGTGGCGCCGAGCGCTTGCAGCCGATCGGTCGTGGCGGAGCACTGCTGGTCGGACCCCGACACCACGTCGCCCCGGCCGATCAGGATCTCGGCGATTGGGCTCATGCCCGAGCCTCCGATGCCGACGAAGTGGACGTGCCGAGGATCTCTCGCCACGTCACGCGGCCTTTCCTTCCAGGAGATCGGCGACGCGGGCGGCCGCATCCGGCCGGGCCATCCGCCGGGCCGCCTGTTCCATCGCCACGAGCCGCGCGGGGTCGGCGAGCAGCTCGCGAACCGCGTCGGCGAGCCGGCGACCGGTGAGGTCCGGCTCTTCGATCATGCGCGCGGCGCCGGCCGTCTGCATCGCGCGGGCGTTCTTACGCTGGTGGTCCTCCGCCGAGCGCCCGAACGGAACCAGGATCGCGGCCTTTCCGGCGACCTGCAGCTCCGCGCAGCTGGTTGCGCCGCTGCGGCACACCACCAGATCGGCCGCAGCCAGCCGGGCTTCCATGTCGTCCAGGAACGCCACGACTTCGGCGGCGCGGCCAGCCTGGGCATACGCGGCCGCGACGCTCTCGCGCAGGGCCTCGCCGGTCTGGTGGACGACCGTGAGCATGTCCGCGGTCGGAAGCAAAGGCAGTGCAGCCACGACGGCGTCGTTGAGGATCCGCGAGCCCTGGCTGCCGCCGAACACCAGCAGCGTGAACGGCGCGCGATGTGGTTTGGCCGGACTCGAGGCGAAGCCGCCGCGAACCGGATTGCCGGTGACGACGCCCTTGGCCGCGAAGTAGGCGCCCGCTTCCTCCCAGGCGCAGGCCGCCTTGCCGACGAAGGGCTTCAGCACGCGGTTCGTGAAGCCGGGACGGGCGTTCGGCTCGAGGATCACCGTGCGCACTCCGAAAAACGCCGCCACCAGCACGAGCGGGCCGCCGGCGTAGCCGCCGACGCCGAGAACCGCGTCTGGCCGCGTGCGGCGGACGAGCAGCGCGGCGCGGAGCAGGCCCCACGGCAAAGCCAGCAAGCCGCGCAGCAACCGAAGCAGCCCGACCTGGTTGAGCGGCAGGATCGGCAGCAGCTCGAGCGCGCGCCCGCCCTTCGGCAGGAGTCGCGCCTCGAGGCCGCGCGCGGTTCCCACGAAGACGACGCGCGCGGCGGGATCGCGGCGCTCGATCTCTTCGGCGACGGCGATGCCGGGAAACAGATGGCCGCCGGTGCCGCCCGCAGCGATGAGGATCGTCCGCGCCATTCAGTCGCCATGCTGGGAGACGTTCAGGATCACGCCCACCGCCACGAGCGTGATGAAGAGAGAAGAGCCGCCGGCGGAGAGAAACGGAAGCGGGATCCCCTTGGTGGGCAGCAGGCCGAGCACGACGCTGATGTTGACCAGCGCCTGTAGCGTGATCTCGAGGGTGAGGCCGATCGCGAGGAGCGTGCCGAAGCGGTCAGGGGCCTTCCAGGCCGCGCGCACGCCGCGCCACAGGAAGAAGATGAAGGCCGAGACCACGGCCACAGCCCCGAGCAGGCCCAGTTCTTCGCCGATCACGGCGAAGATGAAGTCGCTGTACGGGTAGGGCAGATAGAAGAGCTTCTGCCGGCCCTCCATTAGACCGACGCCGTGCACGCCGCCGGTGCCGACCGCGATCAGGCTCTGGATGATCTGGTAGCCCGCGCCGAGCGCGTCGAAGCCCGGATTCAAGAACGCCTCGATCCGGTCGCGCCGGTAGGCGGCTCCCATCACCGCGCGATACAGAACGAAGGCGCCCGGGACAGCGAGTGCCGCGAAGTAGCGAAGCCGCACACCCGCGATGAACAGCATCACCGCGCCGACACCGCAGATCGTCGCCGCCGTGCCGAGGTCGGGTTGGATGTAGATGAGAAACGCGAACCAGCCCAGCAGCAAGAGCGCTGGGAAGACCGAGGGCAAGAACTCGTTGACGCGGGTCGCCTTTCGCTCGAGGTGGTAGGCGAGGAACAAGATCACCACGAGCTTCGCCATCTCGGCGGGCTGGAACGAAAGCGAGCCCAGTCGTATCCAGCGGTGGGTGTCATTCACCGGGCGCAGGAACAACACCAGCACCAAGAACGCCGTGGTCACGATCACGGCGCCGTAGACACAGCGCGGGTCGCGCAGCTTGCGGTAGTCGGTCCGCATCGCCACGGCCATCCCGCAGAGCCCCAGCGCGCACCACAGCCCTTGACGGATCAGGAAGTAATGCGGCGTGCCGTGGTTCTCCTGGGCCAGCGCCGAGCTGGCGCTCCACACCATCACCAGACCCAGGCCCAGGAGCGCCGCCGTCACGGCGAATAGGCCTTGGTCGCTCTGGAGCTTCTTAGCCACGAAGCGCCTCGACCGCTTGCCGGAACGCGGCGCCGCGCGCGGCGTAGTCCGCGAACATGTCGAACGACGAACAGCCCGGCGCCAGCAGCACCGCCTCGCCCGGCTTGGCCAGAGCGAAGGCGTGTTCGACGGCGTCGCGCAACGACTCGCAGCGAACGACGCTGACGACCTCGCCGAGCGCTTGGCTGATGCGGTCGCGCGTTTCGCCGATCGCGAGCACCTGCTTTAGCCGCGAGGCCAGCTCGCGCAGGTCGCGGAACTCGCCGCCCTTGTAGCGGCCGCCGAGGATCAGGTGTGTCGGGCGATCCATCGCGAGCACGCTCTCGCGGGCCGCCGCGACGTTGGTGGCCTTGGAGTCGTTGAAGAAGACGACGCCGTTCCTCTCGCCGACGCGCTCGAGCACGTGCGGAATCCCCGCGAACGACGCGACCGCGCGCGCGACGTCACCCGATGAAGCGCCGAGCAGCCGCGCGGCGCTGGCGGCGAGCAGCAGGTCGAAGGCGAGATGCCGGCCCGGCAGTCTCACGCTCGAAAGCGCGAACAACCGCTCCTTGGAGCCGGCGAGGCGCGCCCAGGCCATGCCCGCTTCGAAGAAGGCCGCGTCGCCGTCGCCCGGGTCGCGCTCGCCGACCCGGACCAGGCGGGCGCGTCCGGCTCGAGCCAGCGCCAGCACCTGCGGATCGTCCGCGTTGACGACCGCGAAGTCTTCGGCTGTCTGGTTCGCGAAGACACGCGCCTTGGCGGCCGCATACTCCGCGAAGCTCTGGTGCCGGTCCAGGTGGTCGGGCGAGAGGTTCGTGAAGACCGCGAGCCGCGGATGAAAGTCTCGCGTGCCCTCCAGCTGGAAGCTCGATGCCTCGAGGACGAAGGTGGTGGCGGCCGTGGCGCCCTCCAGCAGCCCGGTCACGGGACGGCCGATGTTGCCGCCCACGCGCACGTCGCCTCCGCGCGCGCGCAGCATGTCGCCGAGTGCCGCGGTGGTCGTGGACTTGCCCTTGGTGCCGGTGACGGCGGCAATGCCGCCCTCGATGAAGCGCGCGCCCAGCTCGAGCTCCGCCAGCACCGGCGTGCCGCGAGCGCGCGCGGCAGCGAGCCCCGCCAGCTGCCACGGCACTCCGGGCGACACGACCACGAGATCCGCCGCTTCGAAGAGAGCGGGCGGGTGCGGCCCGAGCGCGAGCGTGACGCCCAGCGAGGCGAGACTCAGGGCCGCCTCCGCGAGCTGCTGCGCCGGCTTCCGGTCGGCGGCGACGACGCGCCCGCCCCGGCTCGCGAGAAGACGCGCCGCCGCAACGCCCGACCGCGCAAGACCAACCACCACGATGCGTTGCCCCGCCACATCCATGGAGCCTTCATTCCCCTCCGCTCATCGAAGCTTCAGCGTCGTGAGCGCAAACAGCGCGAAGATGAAGGCGACGATCCAGAAACGGATGATGATCTGCGGCTCTTTCCAGCCGATCAGCTCGAAGTGATGGTGGAGCGGCGCCATCCGGAAGACGCGCTTGCCGGTCAGCTTGAACGACGCGACCTGCAGCATCACCGAGCAGGCTTCGACCACGAACAGGCCGCCCACCAGGAACAGCAGCAGCTCTTGCTTGATCAGGATCGCCAGCGTGCCGAGCGCGCCGCCGAGCGAGAGGCTGCCGACGTCGCCCATGAAGATCTGCGCCGGGTAGCAGTTCCACCAAAGGAACCCCATCGACGCGCCCACCATCGCGCCGCAGAAGACCGTCAGCTCGCCGGCGCCGGGCAGGAACAAGAAGTCCAGGTAGTCCGAGAAGATCTTGTGCCCGCTCACGTACGTGAGCGCCGTCAGCGCCGCGGCCGCGATCAGCGTCGTCCCGATCGCGAGACCGTCCAAGCCGTCCGTCAGGTTGACGGCGTTGCTCGCGAACACGATCACGAGCGCCGCGAACCCGATGTAGAGCAGCCCCAAATCCGGCCGCAGCGTCTTCAAGAACGGCAACACTACGCGCGTCGAATAGGCGGTCGGGTCGCTCTGCGCGAGCGCGTAGATCACGCCGCCGACGGACAGCCCCACCGCGAACTGTCCGACGAGCTTGCGGCGCGCCGTGAGACCGAGGTTTTGCTTGCGCGCGACCTTGGTGTAGTCGTCCCAGAAGCCGATCGCTCCAAAGGCGAGCGTCGCTAGCATCAGGATCCAGACGTTGCGGTTGGTGAGGTCCGACCACAGCAGCGTCGGGACCAGGATCCCAACCAGGATCAGCACGCCGCCCATGGTCGGTGTGCCGGCCTTGGCTTTGTGGCTCTGCGGCCCTTCGTCGCGGATGTACTGGCCGATCTGGAAAGCGCGTAGCCGTTCGATCATCCAGGGCCCGAGCAGCAGAACCAGGAACAGGGCGGTCAGGCTCGCCAGCGCGGTGCGGAAGGTGATGTAGCGAACGACGTTCAGGACCGTCAGCTCGTGCCGGAAGGCGGTCAAGAAGTGGTAGAGCACTCATGCCTCGAGCAGGCCGAAGCGCGCCACCAGCGCGTCGACGACCTGTTCCATGCGCATCCCGCGGGAGCCCTTCACGAGCACCGCGTCGCCGGGCTCGACGAGCCCGATGGCCTCCGCCGCTTGCGCGGCATCGGGAAACCAGTGGAGCCCCGAGGTCTGCAAGCCCGCCTTGCCCGCGCCCTTGACGAGAGCGGCCGAGAGTGCTCCGACACCAACGAGCGTCTGAAGGCCCTGGGCGACGCTCGACCCGGTCCCTTCATGCAGCCGGATCGCGTCCTTGCCGAGCTCGAGCATGTCGCCGAGAAACGCGACACGTCGGCCGGGCGCCGCCAGCTCGAGCGAAGCGATCGCAGCCTCGACGGCAACCGGGTTCGAGTTGTAGCTGTCGTCGATCAGCGTGACGCCTTGGCGGAGCCGCAGCGTCTGGCCGCGGTGCGGCGCGGGCGCCAAATGAGAAGCCGTTTCGGCGATTGCCTCGGCATCGACGCCGAGCCGGAGCGCGGCGGCGGCGGCGGCCAGGAAGTTCGAGACGAAATGGAAACCCGCCAGTGACAACGCAACGTCGAAGCCCTTGCCGTCGAGCCATAGATCGAAGCGCACGCCGTGGGCGGTTCCGCGTAGGCTCTCGGCCGAGACGTCGCAGCGCCGGTCGCGGCCGAACCACACCACGTCGCCGCGGTGGCCTTCGCCGATCGCTCGCACGCGCAGGTCGTCGAAGTTCAGCACCGCCGCGCCGAAAGGCCGCAGGCCCTCGAGGATCTCCGCTTTGGCGCGTCCGATCGCTTCGAGCGAGTCGAAGAACTCGAGATGCACCGGTGCCACGTTGCAGATCACCGCCACGTCGGGCTGCGCCATCCGTGTGAGCAAGCTCAGCTCGCCGGGCGCCGACATGCCCAGCTCGAGCACGGCGGCGGTGTGCTCAGGCTTCAGGCGGAACAGCGTCAGCGGCACGCCGTAGCGGTTGTTGAGGTTCCCATCGGTCTTCAGCACCGGCCCGCGCGTCTCGAGCAGCGCCGCGGTCATCTCCTTGGTCGTGGTCTTGCCAACCGAACCGGTGATCGCGACGAGCGGCAGGCCAGAGGCGAGACGCAGGTGGCGCGCCAGGTCGGTGAGCGCTTGAGTCGTGTTCTCGACGCGCACCAGGTCGAGCCCGGGAGGACCGATGACCTCCTGCGAGACGAACGCCGCGACGGCCCCCTTGGCCGAGGCGTTCGCCACGAAGTCGTGGCCGTTGAAGCGTGGCCCCGCCACGGCCACGAAAAGGTCCCCGGGCTGAAGCGTCCGCGTGTCGATCGAGATCCCCGAGATCTCGCGATCGGCCCGGCCGGTCAGCAGCTTGCCGTTCGCTGCGCCCACCAGTTCCTCGAGAACCAACGTCGGGGGCAGTGCCACGATCACGCCCTCGATCCGCGCAGCAACTTCTGCAGCGCTTCGCGTGCGACCTGACGGTCGTCGAAGGGAACCGTGCGATCGCGCAGCACCTGGTAGGCCTCATGGCCCTTGCCAGCCAGCACCACGGCGTCGCCGGGCCTGGCCAGCTCGACAGCGCGCGCGATCGCGTCGCGGCGGTCCACGATCACGTGGCGCTCGGCGCGGCGGCCGCCGTTCACGCCCCGCAGGATCTCCTCCACGATCGATTCGGGGGGCTCGCTGCGCGGGTTGTCGGAGGTGATCACGATCACGTCCGAGAGCCGGGCCGCCACCGCGCCCATCAGCGGGCGCTTGGTGCGGTCGCGGTCGCCGCCGCAACCGAACACCGTGATGATGCGGCTCGGGGCGAGATCGCGCACCGTCTCGAGCAGGTTGCGGAGCGCGTCGTCGGTGTGCGCGTAGTCGACGATGATCGCGAAGTCCTGACCCGTCTCGACGCGTTCCATTCGGCCCGGCACGCCGCGCATCGACTGGAGCCCGCGCACCGCCGTCTCGGGGTCGATGCCGAGCGCGAGCGCCGCCGCCAGCGCGGCCAGCAGGTTCTGCACGTTGAAGCGCCCGAGCAGTGCAGAGTCGATCGGCAGATCGCCTGCCGGTGTGCGCGCCACCAAGCGGGAGCCCGAGATCGTGAGCTGCACGTCGCGGGCGCTGATGTCGGCGGGCTTCTCGATCCCATAGCTGACGACCCGGCCGCGACTCGCCGCAGCGAGCTCGGCGGCGCGGCCGTCGTCGGCGTTGATCACGGCGACGCCGTCCTCGCGCAACAGCGACGCGAACAGCAGCCGCTTGGCCGCGAAGTAGCCGTCCATGTCGCCGTGAAAGTCGAGGTGGTCGCGCGTCAGGTTCGTGAACACGGCGATCTTGAACGCGCACCCGTGAACACGTCGGAGCGCCAGCGAGTGCGACGAGACCTCGAGCACCGCGTGCGAGCAGCGCGCGTCCACCATCTCGCGGAACAGCTCCTGGAGGTCGGAGGACTCGGGCGTCGTGCGCGACGATTCGCTGAGACGGTCGGCGACGCGGTACTGGATCGTGCCGATCAGGCCCACGCGCTTCGCTGCGGCGCGCAGCGCGGCATCGATCAGGTAAGTCGTCGTGGTCTTGCCGTTCGTGCCGGTCACTCCCACCAGCTCGAGCGAGCGCGCGGGTTCGCCCAGGAACGCCGCGGACAGGATGGCGAGGGCCTCGCGGGCGTCTTTGACCTGAAGCCAGGGCGCCGCGGCGCCGTGGGGTGCTGCGTGCTCGGAGACGATCGCGGCGGCTCCCTTCTTGCGGGCCGCTTCCACGAACTGGTTCCCGTCGGCGACCAGGCCGCGGATCGCAACGAACAGTTCTCCCGGCTTCAGCGTGCGTGAGTCGTGCCCGATGCCGAGCACGACGCTGCCAGGGTCGCCGAAGAGGCGCGCGCCCGGAACGGTGGCGGCGAGCTCGCCGAGCTTCAAGGGTTGGTCCCGGTCGCTTCGCGCCCCAGCGTCAGCACGCAGGCGGCGCCCGCCTCGATCTCGGTGCCCGCGTCGGGGCTTTGGGCGATCACGCTGCCGGTGCCCTTGAGCTCCACGATCAGGCCGCGGCGGGCGGCGGCGAGCGCGGCCTCGCGTGCCGGCTTACCACGCAGGTCGGGCATCCGGCCGGGCTCGTCGGCCGCGAGCAACACGGCCTCGGGCACGTAGGCCGCGGGCTTCGCGGCGCC
This sequence comes from uncultured Acidobacteriota bacterium, assembly GCA_964628275.1. GTDB lineage: Bacteria > Acidobacteriota > Vicinamibacteria > Fen-336 > Fen-336 > CAZVOI01. The sequence goes on from CAZVOI010000304.1 coordinate 46,002, forward strand.
CGGCTCCGGGATCGTGGAAACGACGCGTAACACGCGGCTCGCGTCGTCGGGCGGCACCGCCAGCTGGCGCAGGGCGCGCTCTGCCACTCGAGCGAACAGGGGCGCCGCCACGTCGCCGCCCTCGTTCTTCGGCCCCCTGGGCGTGTCGAGCGACGCCAAGACCACGAGCGCCGGCCGCGAAGCTGGCACGTAGCCGACGAACGACGCCACGTGGTCGATCATCGAGTAGCGGCCGCTGGCGTCGACTTTCTGCGCGGTGCCGGTCTTGCCCGCGACCGTGAACCCGGGAATGGCGGAGCGCTTTCCGGTCCCGTCGCGCACGACGCCCTTCAGCAGCTCGGTCAGAACGTCGATCGTTTCAGGTTCCAGCACGCGCCGGATCGCGACCGGCTTCCATCCCCTCACGGTGCGGCCGCTCTTGTCCTGGATCTCACGCACCACGATCGGCTTCATCAAGTAGCCGCCGTTGGCCACCGCCCCGACCGCCGACGCCACTTGCAGCGCGGTCACGCCGATCTCCTGCCCGAAGGAGATCGAGGCCAGCGACAAAGCACTCCATTTGCTGGTCGGCCGCAGGATGCCCGCGGCCTCGCCCGGCAGATCGACGCCGGTCGGCTGCCCGAAACCGAAGGCGCGCACGTAACGGTTGAAGTTCTCGCGGCCGACACGCTGCGCCACCCGGATCACGCCGACGTCGCTCGACTTCGAGATCACCTCGCGGAAGCGCAGGTCGTAGTAGGCGTGGTGGTCGTTGATGCGGATGCCGGCGATCTCGATCCCGCCACCGCCGCAGTCGATGATCTCGTCGGCCGTGACGACCTTCTCCTGGAGCGCCGCCGCGGCGGTGATGACCTTGAAGATGCTGCCCGGCTCGAAGGCGTCGGCCACCGCGCGGTTCTTCCAGCGCGCGCTCGAATACGCGCCGAAGCGGTTGGGGTTGAAGGTGGGCCTGTTCGCGAGCGCCAGGATCTCACCGGTCTTCGGCTCCATCACGACCACGGTTCCGGCGATCGAACCCGTCTCGTCGACGGCCTTCTCGAGCTCGATCTCGGCCGCGTACTGGATCGCCTCGTCGATCGCGAGCACGACCGAATGGCCCTCGGTGGACGGTTTCTCGATCACCTCCAGCGGGCTGCGGCGCGCGTCGGTGCGCACCACCACCTTGGCGGCGCGACCGCGCATCTCGGAGTCGAACGCGTACTCGATCCCGCTCATCCCCGAGTTGTCGAGGCCGACGTAGCCGAGCACCTGCGAGAGCAGCTCGCGCTTCGGGTAGTAGCGGCGGTTCTCGGTGACGAAGCCGATCCCGGGCAGCCCGAGCTCGCGCACCGCCCGCGCGGTGCCCGGATCGACCTTGCGCTTGATCCAGACGAAGGCCCGGTTCTTCTGAAGCTGGGCCAGGATTTCCTTCTTCCCCGCCGCGTCGGCGCCCAGCGCACGCGCGAGTAACAGCGACACGCCGCGCGGGTCGTCGACTTCCTGCGGCACCGCGTAGACGCTCTCGGCGTCCACCGAGACCGCGAGCGGCTGGCCCTGGCGATCGAGGATCGCGCCGCGGCGCGGGTCGATGTTGATCGTGCGCTCGCTCTGGCGGGCCGCCTGTTTCTCGAACGCTGGCCGCGACAGCACCTGGAGCTGGAACAGCCGCACGCCGATGCCGACGGCCCACAGCGATATCGAGAGCGCCACCAGCATCAAGCGCAGCCGCAGCAGCCGCTCCTCGGCCGAGGGCGGCCGCAGCGTCGCGACGGATGAGACGATCGGGAGCCGGTCCATTAGTGGCGCTCGTCCTTGCGCGGGGAGCGGCTCGCGTTTTCGCTGCGCGCGACGCGTGCGCCATCGGGCGGCGCCTCGGGCTTTTCGACGACCAGGGTTCGCTCCGGCGCCGGCGGGCTCATCCCGAGCTCCTTGGTCGCGATCGATTCGACCCGGCGCAGGTTCTCGAGCGCGGCCTTCTCGAGCCTGAGCTTGCGGTTCTGCTCGGTCAGCCGCTCCTTCTCGCGGTTCATCTTCTCGGTGGCCATGCCGGTCTGCCGCACCTGTAGATGCGGCCAGGCGTAGAGCACGAGCCCGACCACCAGCACCGCCACCAGCACCAACAGCGAGATCAGGTCGCGGAAGGAGCGCGGATCGACCTCGCGGACGACCTGCGAGTTGTCGACCTTCACGCGGCGACTCCGACGCGCCCGATGGCGCGCAGCTTTGCGCTTCGCGAACGCGGGTTCTCTCGGACTTCGGCGGCGCCGGGGACGAGCGGCTTTTTCGTGAGCACGGCGAACTCCGGGCCGGCGAGCGCGCGGAAGGCCTGCTTGACCTCGCGGTCTTCCAGGCTGTGGAAGGCGATCACCACCAGCCGACCGCCGGGCGTCAGGCAGCGCGCGATCTTCTGGAATGCCGCACCCAGGCCTTCGAGCTCGCGGTTCACGAACAGGCGGAGCGCCTGAAAGCTGCGCGTCGCGCTGTCGATGCCGTGCGGCACTCGGCCGATGGCGCGCCGGACCACTTGCGCGAGCGCGGCTGTCGTCTCGAGCGGCGTCCTGTCGCGGGCCTGGACAATCGCCCGAGCGACTTTGCGGGAGCGACGCTCCTCTCCGAGCGTGAACAGCACGTCCGCGAGCTCGTTTTCGGGGATGTTCCGCAGGACCTCGGCCGCCGTCTGTCCCTGGCTCCGGTCCATGCGCATGTCGAGCGGGCCGTCGTTCCGGAAACTGAAGCCGCGCTCGGCGACGTCGAACTGCAGCGAGCTCACGCCCATGTCGAGCAAGACACCGTCGGGGCGCGTGGCCCCGAGCCGCTCGGGGAGCGCGCGCCAATCGTCGTGAGCGAAAGCGACGCGGGTGCCGAATCGTTCCAGGCGCGCGCGCGCGAGCCGGAGCGCGTCTTCGTCGCGGTCGATGGCGAGAAGGCTTCCGTCGGGGGCGCATCGATCGAGGACCGCCTCAGCATGGCCGCCGAGGCCCAGGGTGCCGTCGACGTAGAAGCCGCCCGGCCTCACCACTAGCAGCTCCAACGCCTCTGCCAGCAGCACCGGAACGTGGGTCGCCACATCAGATCCCGTACTCCGCGAGCGCGCGGCCGTCGTCTTCGGTGAACGGCTCCTTCTTGAACAGGCGCTCCTGAAGCCGCTTCTGGTTCCAGACGGCGAGGTGGTTCTGCAAACCGAGCACGCTGACGTCACCCGCCATGGCCGCGGGCTCCCGCAGGATCTGGGGCAGCACTACGCGGCCTTGCTTGTCCATCGTCACGACCTGGCCGAAGAAGTTGACGCGATCCAGGAAACGCTGCTTGGCGGGGCTCGCCGACGGAACCGCCGCCAGCTTTCTCTCGATCTCGAGCCACACCGGCAGCGGATAGACCCGGACGTACTCGCCCGTCACGCTCGTGACGTATAGGTCCAAGCCGAACTGCGCCTCCACCACCACGCGGAAGCCGTTGGGAATCTTGAGCCTGCCCTTGGCGTCAACCCGGGTCGGATGGTTCCCGCGAAGCATCAATTAGCCACTTTTGTCCACAGAAAGCCACGCTGAGTGTAGAGGCCTGACAGAGAGGGTGTCAAGGCGAAAGCGCACGTGCGGCTAGGGTTCGGCTGTGGATCCCGGTCCGGAAGGGGTCGTCTTCGCGCGTTCGGGGAGCGGCCACGAGAGGTCAAGGGTCATTTCATCGAGGAGGCGTTCGGAGTCACGCAAAAAATCCGTCCAGGTGTCCGGCGCCCAGACCTCGATGCGGTCGAGGGCGCCCACCACGGTCGCCTCCCGCTTGAGGCCCACGACCCCGCGCAGAGCGGGTGGAATCAGAACGCGTCCTTGGGTGTCGACGCCACAATCGGCGGCTTGGCTCGCCAGGTGGCGGGTCAGCGCCTTCGTCTGTTTGGCGAAGGCCGGCAGCCGCCGGAGCTGGGTTTCGAGGCGCTGCCATTCGCTCTCGCTGTAGAGTGCGACGCAGCCGTCGAGGCGCGTGGCGACCAGAGCGCTGCCCTGCGACCCGAGCGCCTTCCGAAACGCCGGCGGCAGCGGCAGGCGGCCCTTCGCGTCGATTTTGTACCGATAACTCCCTTTGAACACAGCGAGCTAGGAGTCTTCCACAGATTCTTCCACTTTTCCACACCTTACCCCACCAGGGCGAACTGGTATGCTCCGCGGCCTTCGCGATATGCGGCACCGAACTCCGATCCGTGGCGCAGCGCATGCCTATCTCTCGGCCCGCAGCGAGATCGGGAAGCGCTTCGGGCTCGAAGGCACTCGCGAGCTTCTGGCCGCGCTCGGTCACCCGGAACGCGCATGCCCCACGCTGCTGATCGCGGGCACGAACGGCAAGGGCTCGGTGGCGGCGTACGTCAGCCATGCTCTCCGCGCTTCGGGCCTGCACGTCGGCCTCTACACGTCTCCGCACCTGGTGCGCGTCCACGAACGCATCGTCGTCGACGGGCGCCCGATCGGTCCCTTTGCCCTCGATCGTTGGATCGCACGCATCCGTGATCGCGCCCAGGGCCTACTGGAGAAAGGCCGGATCCCCGAACTGCCCACCTACTTCGAGGCCCTCACCGCGGCGGCGTTCGAGCATTTCCGCGAACGACGCGTGGACGTGGCCGTGCTCGAGGTTGGCCTCGGCGGCCGCCTCGACGCGACCAACCTCAGCCAGCCCCTGGCTTCGGCGATCGTAAGCATCGACTTCGACCACGAGTCATTCCTGGGCCGGACGCTGGGCCGGATTGCGAGAGAGAAAGCGGGCGTCGCCCGTCGCGGCCGGACGCTCGTGATCGGCGCGATGCGGTCGGAAGCTCGGCGAGTGATCAGCGCCGTCGCGCGCGCGCTGCACGCGCGGCTGGTGGACGCCACGCAGGGCACGACCATCGTGGAGTCCGCGCGTGACGTGTCGGTGACGACCTCGCGGGCACGCTACGCCGGCCTGCATCCGTTGAGGGGCGCGCATCAACGCTCGAATCTGGTCGTGGCGCTCGCTCTCATCGAAGCCGCCAAGGCGGCCGGCCTCCGGTTTCGGTTCGACCCGGAACGGATCCGCCTCGGCATCAACCGCACGCGCTGGCCCGGCCGGCTGCAGATGGTTACGGGGCGGCCGGCGCTCTTGCTCGACGGAGCGCACAACCCCGCCGGCGCGCGCGCTCTCGCCGAGTACTTGCGAACGCTCCCTGCGTTCGTGCTGCTCTTCGGCGTGATGCGCGACAAGGACGTGGCCGTGCTCGGCCGGACGCTGTTTCCGCTCGCGCGCCACGTCGTCGTCACGCAGCCGGTCTCCGCGCGAGCTGCGACGCCTCGCGAGATCCAGGAACGCGTGGGCCCGCTGGCGCGGCGCGCCCAGCGCGAAGCCGACCCGCGCCGGGCCCTGGCGTTGGCGCGGCGGCTCGCGGGACCTGGCGGGCTGGTTGTCGTCGCCGGCAGTCTCTATCTCGTGGGCGAAGCGCTGCGGCTCCGCGAACGACAGCATCGGCCCGCGCACCCTTAGAATCTGGACGTGAGCAGCCTCTCGCCGGACGTGCTGTCGCTGCGCAAGTCCCTGATCGCGCTGCGCCGCGAGATACATCAGCACCCGGAGCTGGCCTACCAGGAAACCGAAACCGCGGCGCGGATCGCGCGTTACCTCGAGGGCAGCGGGCTCACGCTGCGCACCGGTCTCGCGGGAACCGGCGTCGTTGCCGACACCGCCACCCGGTCGGGACGGCGCGTGCTGCTACGCGTGGACATGGACGGCTTACCGATCCAGGAAGAGACGCAGGCTCCGTACGCATCGAAGCTGGCGGGCGCGATGCACGCCTGCGGCCACGACGGCCACGCCGCGATCGGCGCGGCGGCGGCGCGGGTTCTCGCCGGACGAACGCTCGCGGGCAGCGCGCGCGTGCTCTTCCAACCGGCGGAAGAAGGCGACGGCGGCGCGCAGGCGATGCTCGCGCACGGGGTCCTCGACGGCGTCGACGCCGTGATCGGCATCCATCTCTGGAACGAGCTGCCGGTGGGAACGCTGGGCGTCAAGGCGGGGCCGCTGATGGCCGCGGTGGACCGGCTGAAGATCGTCGTGCATGGCCGCGGCGGCCACGGCGGCCAGCCGCAGCGCGCCAAGGATCCGATCGTGGCGGCGGCGCACGTGGTGACAGCGCTGCAGACGATCGTGGCGCGTGAGGTATCGCCGGCGGCCGCGGCGGTCGTCACGCTCGGGTCGATCCACGGTGGCGACGCGTTCAACGTAATCCCGGACAGTGTGACGATCACCGGCACGCTGCGCACGTTCGACCCGGAGCTGCGGGGTTCGCTGCCCGAGCGCATCGAGAGAATCGCAGCCGGCGTCGGCTCGGGCCTCGGCTGCAGAGTCGAAGTCGAGGTGAAGCGCGGCAACCCGCCGGTGATCAACGACGCCGGCATCGCCGCGATCGCGCGGCGCGCGGCGGTGGCTGTCGTCGGCGAAGAGAGGACGGTCTCGCCCGAGCCCACGATGGGCGGCGAGGACATGGCCATCTACTTCGATCGCGTGCCGGGCTGCTTCGTGTTCGTGGGCTCGGCCAACGCCGCGCAGGGCAAGAGCGAGCCTCACCACAGCCCGCGCTTCGACTTCGACGAAGACGCGCTGGCGATCGGCTGCGAGTTCCTGGTGCGTGCCGCGGAAGAGGCGCTCAGGGGTTGAAGCTGAGGCGCGCCCCGAGCAGCAGGCCGTCGATCCCGAAGTCGTCGTAGTTCGACTGGCGCTCGCTGTAGTTGGCGATCAGCCCGAGCCGGAGCTTTCTGAAGATCTCGAAGCCGAGGTCCGCGTCCGCGCGGTAGAACTTGTCGTCCCGCTTCAGCACCTGGGGGTCGTCGCGGCCCCCGACGATCACCGGCGTGTTGTTGCCGAGCCGGCTCAGCTCGCCGGTCAGTCGGAGGTCGATCCGGCGGTTGAAGCGGCGGTTGAAGAAGGCGGTGGTGCGCTGGTCCCTGTAGAGCGGAAGCTCCAGGCTGGCGCTCGCGAAGGCCGAGTAGTTCGAGTCGAGATGGAACGTGCCGCCGAGCTGCGTCTTGATACCGATGAACCACGTGATGTTCGCATCGGTCCAGGGCCGCGTCAGGTTCCCGCGAATGCCGACCTTGGGTCGGATCAAACGCACGCCGCCCACGGCGCGGCCGGAGAGCCGGGTGGAGGATTTCAGCTCGAAGCCTCCGCCGAGGCGGTTGGAGTCGGCGTCGCGGGTTCGGGCGCTCTGGAAGCGGTCCCACTGTTGGTCGCCCAACAGCAGGAAGTCGGTCTTGGGCGTCAGGCCGTACTTAACTTCCAGAGTCGCCGTGTAGATCTTGTAGGTCAGCGCCGGACGCAGGTCGGTGCCCAGATAGCTCGTGTCCTCCACCAGCTCGCTGTTGTTTATTGTGAAGTACGGGTTGATGCGCAGCCGGCCGCCGGCCGCGAAGTTCAGATACGCCCGGTCCTGCCATTCGTCGCGCAGCACGCGCTGGTCGATCTCGATGTTCGGCCGCCGATACGTGCGCACGAAGTAGCGGGAGGCGCCGAGGCTGAACCCGCCCGCGATCCAATCGAACCCGCCGCCGGCGCGCCCGCCGAAGTGGCGCTGCTCGACGGTCTTGGCGAACCAGTAGTAGTCGGCGGCGGCGTCGACGTAGAAGCGCACCCGGCCGGCCGGCAGCGTCACCTTCAAGCCCGGCCCGCCGCTGGCGACCACGTCGGTGCGGCGGTTTCCCTCCAGGTCGTAGAAGACGTTGGTGTCGAGCGCGATCTCGCCGATCCTCATGTACGGGGCGAACTCGAACGGCCCTGCGCGGAAGCGGAGCTGGTCGGTCACGGTGCCACCCACGGGCCCTCCCGGGCTCGGCGGCCCCGCGACGCCCGGGCTTTGCGCTGAGAGGGTCCCGCCGCTCAGAAGGGCGAGACACACGAGGCCGGCGAGCCGAATCCGAGGGTCGAGCACCTTCGGCCGTGATTCTATGCGGGGCGCCGCCACGCTTCCTTGAAAACGGTGGCGCGCTCCACGCGTGAGCCGACGATGGCGTGGCCCAGCCCCGGCGCTTCGGGAACGGCGATCATCCCGGTCTTCGACACGACCACCGGCGGATCGACGAGGTCTTCGGCGAAATAGCGCGCGCTGGCCGCGGTGTCGCCCGGCATCGAGAAACCGGGAAGCGTCTGCAAGTGGACGTTGGCGAGCCGGCCGATGCCCGATTCGAGCATGCCGCCGCACCAGACCGGGACGCCGCGCGACGCGCACAGGTCGTGAAGCGCCATGCTCTGCCCGATGCCGCCGACCCTGCCAGCCTTGATGTTGATCACGCGGCACGCGCCGATGTCGAGCGCGTGGCGCGCGGCAGCGGGCGACCCGATCGACTCGTCGAGGCAGAGCGCGGTCGTGAGCCGCCGCTGCAGTGACGCGTGATCCACGATGTCGTCGAAGCCGAGCGGCTGCTCGATCATCGTGAGCCCGAACGCGTCGAGTCTCGCCAGGTGGTCGGCGTCGCCGAGCGCGTAGGCGCTGTTGGCGTCGACCATCAACGGCAGCTTCGGATAACGCCGGCGCACCGCCTCGACGAGCGCCACGTCCTTGCCCGGCTTGATCTTGATCTTCACTCGCTGATAGCCCGCTGTGTGCTCGCGCTCGACCTTCTCCAGGAGCGCCGCTTCGTTCTGCTGCAGGCCGATCGAGACGCCGCTCGCGATCTCTCCGCCTCGGCCGCCGAGCAGGCGATACAGCGGAACGCCCACGCGGCGCGCGGCGAGGTCCCAGATCGCCATCTCCAGGGCGGCCTTAGCCATGTTGTGGCCTCGGACGCGCGCGAACGCGGGGAACACTTGGCGCGGATCGGCGATCTCCAATGCGAAGGCGAGCGGCGCCAGGAAGTCGCGCAGCACGTGCAGCGCCGTGTCGTTCGTCTCGGGAAGGTAGAAGGGGTCCGCGTCGGCCACGCACTCGCCGTAACCCGAGATCCCGTCCGCCGACACGGTCAAGAGCAGGAACTGTTTCCGGTCGACGCGACCGAAAGAGGTCTCGAACGGGGCCACCAGCGGAAGCTCGAGCCGCCGAACCTCGATGCGTTCGAGAATCATGCGTTCTCGGGTCGTCTCGTCAGTGGCGCGTGCGCGGTGACGTCGCGCACTTGCGGCACCGGCCGTGGATCTGATGGCGGTGGCCTTCGATCGTGAAGCCGATGCCGGCCGCCACTTCCTCCTGGATCCGTTCGATGTCCGGGCTCACGAACTCGAAGATGTCGCCGCAGCCCTGGCAGATGAAGTGGTCGTGGTGAGCGCGGTTGTAATCGCGCTCGAAGCGGCTTTCACCGCCGACCTCGAGTTCGGAGGCGAGCCCCGCGGCCCGCAGCAGCTTCAGCGTGCGATACACCGTGGTGCGACCGACGTCGGAGCGGCGGCGCTTGACGAGGCGATACAGGTCGTCCACCGAGAGGTGCTGCTCGGAGCGCAGGAAGACGTCGAGGATCGCCGCGCGCTGGTCGCTGCGCTTCAACCCGTTCTTCACGAGGTAAGCCGAGAAGACCTCGCGTTCCGCGCGTCCGATGCTCTGCGCCATGGCCTCGGTTTCGAGGCTATGCCCCCCGGGGAAGACGTGTCAATCCGATGCTCGAGCGATACAATCACGCCGAGGCTCTCGTGGATGAGTGAAGGCGCTCTCGGAATCGAAGTTTTGGAGTCGTCTTGCGCTTGAAGAAAAGTGCCAAGCGAGCCCTGCTCGCCGCAGTGGTCGCCACCGCCGTCTTCGTGCCGCTCTACGGCGATCCGCGCCAGTCCCCGGTCACGCATCCGGAGTGGGCGCGGATGATGCTGCGGGCGCTCGACATGGAGTCGGTGCTGGTGCGCGGCAGCAGCGCTTCGCTCGCGTTCGATTCGCTGGCGTGGCGGACCAGCATCAATATGCCCCTGGAGCGCACGCTGCGCAATACCGGCGTCGCGTTCCTGACCGGGCCACCGACTCAGGTCAAGGCCCAAGACCAGGGCGGCGAGGTTGCCTACCGCCTGGCTTCCGGAAGACGCGGCGACTTCCGCTTCCGGATCAAGACGAGCGGGATGTCGGCCCAACCGTTCGCTTTCGAAGTCACGCCGGAAGGCGAGACGAAGCCGGTGCGCAGCCTGACGCTGCCGGTGGGCCTGAACGCCGAGACTGGCGCGGTGCCGATCGCTCCCGGTGTTCACAGCCTGTCGGTCGGCCTGCCGGCGGGCGTGGCGCTCGACAACATCGAGGTGATCCCGCCCTGCATCAACGCGATCGAGCCGAAGTCGGGCTGGTCGCCTACGGCGATCGCGCGCACGGCCGAAGTGGCGGTCACCGCACTGAAGGCGCTCGATCTCGAGTTCGAGCTGCCGCCCGCCGCGTCGCCGATCGAGCTCGGGAGCGTCACGTTCCAGCCCACGCTGGCGCAAGCCCTGAAAGCCAGCTTGAAGAGCGATCCCGGGGGCGTCTGGCTCGAAGGCGGGGCCGAGGGAACGCAAGCCGTCGCGCACGTGGATCTCCCCGAGGCCGGCCTCTACACGCTATCGGCCTACGGCCTTCAGGGGCAGGGCCAGTCCTGGACGGCGGACGCCTGCCAGAAGTCGGTGCTCTGCCCCAACAAGGAAATGCCCGAGACGCCGCGCTGGCGGCCGGTGATGACGGCCGACTTCTCGGCGGGACCGCACGCTTTCGTGATGACGCTGGCCAACGGCGCCGCGGTGCAGCGGATCCGTTTCGAGCGCAAGAAGGACGCGGCCGCGAGCTATCTCTCGACGATCGCACGGTTGGGGCTGGATCTCGGCGATGACCGGCCGATCTCCCGGCCGCTGGCGGTCCAAGCGATGGAGTTCATCCGGCGGCAGCGACACGCGACACTCGAGAGCTGCGGCGAGATCCTGCTGCGGACGGACGTGCTGATCGCGGGCCTCAACGTCGGCGGCGGCGATGTGACGAATCCGGGCACGGAACCGAACCCTGGACCCGATCCGGGCACGGGACCCGGGCCCGGCGGGGGGCCCTACGTGCCCCTGCCGTCCCCCAACGTGCCGTCGACCGAGCCGCCGGCCACCACCACGCCGCCGACCGTGCCTCCGTCGACTACGGTGCCGCCGGTCACGACGCTGACGCCGCCGGTGACGACGGTCCCGCCGCCGCCGACCACCGTCACGCAGCCGCCCGCGAGCCCGATCCAGGAATAGGCCGGGCTACTTCTCGACGACGGCGATCAGCCCCTCGCGCGAATAAAGACCCTCGAGGCCATCGCCGTCGCGGGCAGCCACGCGCCAGCGAAACGTCCCGGGCCACGGGATCGCAAGCGTCACCTCGATGCCCTGGACGTCCCGCTCGATGAGCGCCTGCGTCGACTCGATGCCCAGGATCTGCACGTGGTGGTGGCGCGCGGTCGAGCGGAAGCGAAGCGTCAGCGACTCGGTCGGCAGCGTGTAGCGGGGATCGTCGCCGGGATCGAGGTCGCTGGGCGCCGCGGCGAGCGGCCGCGGCGGCTGCGGGGTGGCATTTCCCCTCACGATCGTACCCTCGCCACCCGTCACCGAGACGAAGCTGCCGGCGCTCTCGACGCGGAATCGCCCCGCCAACGCCGAGACGAAGGTCGCGTTTCCCTCGCGCCGGACGACGACCTTGCCCTCGCCGCGGATGCGCGCTGGGCCGGCGATCAACTTGATCAGGTCGCCGCTCGGAGCGGACTGTTCGAGGCGGCCCTCTTCGAGGACCGTAGCCAGCACTAGCGAGTCCGGCACGGCGAGAGTAGACGCGCCCGAGAGCGCCACCGACATCCATGGGAAATCGACGCGCGCCGATCCCGCCTCGCCGGTGCGGAGACGATCGCCGATGCGCAGCTCGCCGCCCTCGGCCACGCGCGTCCAGGCGCTTTTTCCGGACTGCAGTTCCACGAGCCCGTCCACGTAGGCCACGCGCGCGATCGGAATCGGCGCCGGTTTGGCGGCGGAGGCGACCCCGGCCGTGAGCGCCGCCGCAAGCAGGGAGCGCCGGATCGCCGTGGGCCTCAATGCCTCAGGACTTCGCGGCCGAGACGGGCGTCGGCCCCGGCGGGCGCAACGGCGGGCCGGCCTCGTTCGCGTGGTGATAGTAGTAGTAGTAATAGCCCTTCGACTTGACGTCGACCGCGTTCAAGACCGCGCCCAGGAGGTTGGGAGTCGCGCGGCGCAGCGCCGCGACGGACCGCTTCACCAGCTTCTTGTCGACCTTGTTGTGCTGCACCACCATCACCGAAAGGTCGGCGTGCCGCGCCAGCAGCAGCGCGTCGGTGACCGAAGCCAGGGGCGGTGAGTCGAGCAGCACCCAGTCACAATGCTGCTTCAACTCGGCGAGCAGATCGCCGAGATCGGGCCGTCCCAGGAGCGCCGGTGGGTTGGGCGGGATCGGCCCGGCGGTCATCGCGTACAGGTTCGGAACCCGAGTCGGCCGGATCAGGCTCGCCACCGTGTCGTGGCTCACGAAATAGTTGGTGAGGCCGGGCTCGCGCTGCAGGCCGAGCTGGGTGTGGAGCGTCGCGCGGCGCAGGTCGAAGTCCAGGACGATCGTCTTCTCGCCCGAGGCGGCCAACAGCTTCCCGATGTTGACGAGCGTCGTGGTCTTGCCTTCCTGCGGCACCGTGCCGGTGATCAGGACGACCTGGCCGGCCGGGTCCCGGCGCGCGAAGATGAGAGCGGTGCGCAGGTTCTGATAGGCCTCGGTCACCAGATGAGAGCTGCCCTCCTCGTAACGGGGCACCGCCGCCAGCAGGTCCATGTGCAGGTAGCTCTCGATCTCCTCAGGATCCTTGATCGTGTTGTTCAGATAGTCGCGCCCCAGGACCAGGCCGATGCCGATCGCGAGGCCCAGGCCGAAGGCGATCGCCGTGATGCGCCGCTTGTTGGGGAAGAGCGGCGCCAAGGGCGGCGTGGCGCGCTCCACGATCGAGATGTTGTTGTTGCGGATCGAGGAGGCGATGTCGGACTCGTTCAATTTCTGGAGCAGGACGTCGTAGAGGTTCTTCGCGGAGTCGGCTTCCTTCTTGAGCGTCTCGAGCTCGGTGATGCGCCGGCTCTGCGAGGTCGCCTGCGCCTTCTGTTGCTCGGTGGCGCGGCGTAGCTCGGTTTCGCGCTTCTGGAGCTGGGCGTACTCGACGCGCATGCCCTCGAGGATCGCGGTGGCGCGCGCTTCCTTGGCCTTCGTGACCTGCTCGCGCTGGCCGAAGAGCCGCTGGATCTCCGGATGGCCCTCCTTGTATTTTTCCTTGAGGCGCGCCAGGTCGAAATCCAGGCTGACGAGCTGGGCGTTGAAGCTGGCCACCTGTGAATCGCCGCCAATCTGCGGGATCCGGTCGAGGCTGTCGCCGGGCTGGGTCATCGATGCCGCTTGCTTGAGCGCCGACTCGATCGCGATGCGCCGCGACGTCGCGTCGACGAAATCCTGGTTGAGACGGGTGATCGACTGGCTGACGGCCGAGACGCTGCCCTCGGGCACATACAGGTCCTGCGTCTGGTAGCCCTTGAAGAGCTTGTCCTGCGCTTCGCGCATCCCGCGCTGCGTGGCCTGGAGCCGATCCTGGAGCCAGTCGTAGGCGCGCCGGGCCGCCTCGACCCGGTTCTCGACGCTCGCGGCCATGTATTCGTCCGCCAGCGCGTTGGCCCAGAGCGCCGCCTCCGAACCGCTCTCGTGCAACACCGCCACCGACACGAGCCGGCTCTCCGGGATCGGCTCCACCACCAGGCGAGCCTGGAAGAGCGCAGTTGGATCGGGCGAGCCCTTGAAGGGGGCCTGCTCGGCGAGGCGCAGCTTCTGAACGACGCGCTGCGAGATGCCACGCGACAGGATGATCTTGAACTGGGTGTTGTAGAAGTCGGTGTTCTGCCAATAGGCGCCGCCGACGCCGGCCGCGGCATCGTTTACGCTCAGGAACGCCGGGGTCGGCGGCTCGATCTGGAGCAGCGTCGCAGCCCGGTACTGCGGCGTGCGCAGGAACGCGATCAAGAGACCGAGGCCGAGCGCTACCGCCGCGGAGCTGAGCACGATCCAACGGCCGCGCCACAGCGCCTGCAGGTAGTAGCGGACGTCCAGCTCGGCCTCGGTGGGAGAGCGATCGAAGCCCGGCGGCGCCAGGGTCGCCATCAGAATTTCCGGCGCGACACGGTGATCACGTCGTTGGGCTCGAGCTTCAGCTCGGGCTTCTTGCCGCTGCGAATCTCCCCCAGGTCGATCTCGAGGATCTGCGCCTTGCCGGTCTTTGGATCGATGCGCCGCAGCTTCACTTTCTCGTTCCCATATCGCGTGAGCCCGCCCGCGACCGAGATCAGCGCCGTGATCGTGGAGTCGGCCTCGATCGGGAAACGACCGGGCCGGGCGACCTCGCCTTCGATCGTAACCTGTTGGCGCGCCGCGACGTTCACGAGGTCGCCGTTCCGGAGCGGGATCTCCAGGTTGACCCGGTCCTGCGGCGTCATGGCATTGCTGCCGATCGTGAGCCGGAGCTGGTCCTTGCCGCCGTCGAAAGTGCCCTCGCTACGGGTGATCACGATGTCGCCGGAGGCCGTGGGCTTGAAGCCGCCGGCGTCGATCAGGAGATCCACGAGCCGGGTGCGGCCGCGCAACACCTTGCGACCGGGACTATTCACCTCGCCGAGCACGATCACCGACTGGCTCTGGAACTCGCGCACGCGCACTTCGACCTGCGGGTTCACCAGGAAGTCCCGTTCCAGGAGCGTCGTCAGCTTGCGCCGGATCTCGAGGACGGTGAGGCCGGAGACGCCGACTTCTTCCAGGAGCGGCAAGGTGATCGTGCCGCTCGTCTGCACGGTCGGCGTGCGCGTCAGGTCGGCGTTGCCGATCACGGTGATCTCGAGGACGTCGCCGGGGCCCACGGTGTAGTCGCTGCCCGCGTGCGGGGTTGGGGGAGATGGCGACGCTGCCGGTGTCTGCGCCAGAAGCGCCAGCGAGAGAAAGAAGCCCGTCATGCTAGCGCCCGCCCGACACGCCGATGCCGAGCTGGATGATCAGCGAATGCGAGCGCGTATTGAACTCGCCGAGGTTCGATTTCCGCTGCTCCTGCGTGTAGTCCGCGCGCAGGTACGACCAGCGCGTCAGCGTCCGGCCGACGCCGGCCGTCCAGCCGAGGATGCGGTCGGCGCGCGGCACGCCGAGGCTCGCGTCCACCTGGCGGTAATCGTTCCACTGGTGCGAGACGCCGCCGGTCAGCCGGACGCCCAGCGGCAGCGGCTGGTTCAACGACAGCGAAGCGCCGCTCGTGACGAAGAATGCGTTCGCGTCGAAGGCCGACAGGTTGGTGGTTCGAAGGCCGCCGAGTGTGAGCGAGCCGCCGTCATTGAACTGGCGAGAGAGCGTGGCGCCGAGCATCAGGCCGCTGTAGTGGTCGCCGGGGGCGAGAGCGAGCGGGTAGGTCTCGCTGCGATATCCCACCTGTAAGTTCGCCTTGACGAGCGGCGTCAGGTCGCCCTCGAGGCCGACGCTCAACATGTGCCCGGTCATCTCGACGAGCGGACGTTGCTCCTGGGGCGGCACGCGATCCAGAGAATAACGGAGCGTCGAGCGCAAAGACCTGGCCAGCTCGTAGCGCAGGCCGGCGAAGACGCCCTCTCGGTCGTTGTCGAAATAGCCCGCCCCGCTCTCCAGGGTCTCTTTGGCGAGCGATCCACCCATGTCGAAGTCCAGGCGCCCCGCCATTTCGGTACGCAGCAAGACGGAGACCTGGTTCCTTTGAAAGCGGCCGATGTCGTAGAAGTACTCGCGACCCGGGTCGACCATCTGGGTCTCGATCGTGCCGCGTCCGTACTGGTCGCTGATCGAAAGCCAGCCGCTCGAGCCCAGCGGCACGTCGAGACTGGCGTTCACGAAATGGCTCGGCTGGCTCAGGATCGGGATGGCGTCGTCGGTCGGTCTTCGGAACTGGGGCTGGTAATTGAGCGCGAGGCGGGCGCCATAGGCCAGCTCGCTGCTCACGATACCGATCGTCGGTCCGAACTCGAAGTAGCGCGCCCGGACGGGCGTCGGCGTGTCGAGAAAAGACGACGTCGCGTCGACGTAGCGCACGACCAGCGTGGGCCGGAGCGTGAACGGGCCGAACGTGAGACGCCCCGAGCCGCCGCTCTCGGCGACCGCTGAAGCGGGCTCTGGCGGCGCGGGGGCTTCGTCGAGCCATCCTGGAAAGAGCAGCGGATAGAGTTGCTCCACGTCGCGCGACGGCGCTGCGGCGGCGTTCGTGACGCTGAGCGTCACGAGCGAGCCTTCCTGGCGCGGCTCGAACGCGGCGCCAGCGGCGAGAGTGAGCCGCAGCACCAGCGAGCTCGATCCGGTCTCGGCCGCGAGAGCGAGCAGCGGCGGCTGCGGCGCCGGCAACTCGAGGCCCGCCGGCCGCTCGGCTTGCAAGGTAACGCGGACCTGGTCGCCTTCGCGTTCGAACTTGGCCGCGAACGGCGCCGAGGCGAGTACCTTGACGGCCGCGCCGCCGGGCACGACGTCGCACCGCACCGCGAGGATCTCGGCGCCCTGAAGGACCATCGCCAGTGCCAGGCCCGCCATCATCACGCCGCCTCTTGAGACCGGCCCGCGCGCTTGTACAGCAGGATCAACGTCACGCCGACGAAGCCCGCGGTTTGGATCAGGATCAGGAAGCTCTGGAACAGGTTCGCATCGGAGAGCGACACCGCTCCCAGCCCCAGGCTGAGCGTGACCAGATACAGGAACAACACCGCGGCCCGGTGCGAAAAGCCGAGCGCTACGAGCGTATGCGAGAGATGCCGGCTGTCACCGACGTAGATCGGACGGCCCTCGCGCAGGCGGATGATGATGACCGAAGCGCTGTCCACGATCGGAACCGCCAGCACGATCGCCGGCATCAACACCGGAAACAAGGTGCCCGACGCGTGAGACACGTAGCGCTCGAGCAGCGTCATCGCCCCGAGCGCGAAGCCGATCAAGTGCGACCCGCAGTCGCCCAGGAAGACGGTGGCCGGCTGGAAGTTGAAGAACAGGAAGCCGAGCAGGCTGCCCATGAACGCGAGCAGGATCAAGCTCACGAAGTACTCGTCGAGCCGCCACGCGTTCACGAGCAGGATGAACGCCGCGAGAAAGGCGACCCCTCCCGACAGCCCGTCCATGTTGTCGAGCAGGTTGAAGGCGTTGGTGATTCCCACCAGCCAGACGATCGTGAGCGTCACGTTCATCCAGTCGTAGGGCAGGATCGAGGTCTTGACGTCGGCCGCAACCAGCACCGAAGCGGCCGCGATCTGCCCGATCAGCTTGAGCGCCACCGGAAAGCGAGAGCCCAGGACATCGTCGGCAAGCCCGACCGAAAAGGCGACGACGCAGCCCACGAAGAGCGCCACGAGCTTCGTCTCGACTCGGTACGCCTCCCGCAACATCGCCAGCGCGCTGCCCACCTGGGCCTGCACCCCCGGCAGCGTCTCGAGGCTCGGTCCCACCCAGACACCGATCATGATCGCGCCCAGGAAGGTGAACAGGACGGCCCAACCGCCGGTTCGGGCCATGGGAACCTGATGTACCTTGCGCTCGCCGGGCTGGTCCATGATGCCCAGGCGGCGCCCCGCCAGCCGTGTGACGGGAACGAGCAGAGCGGACGCGACCGTCGTTCCCATCAGGACCATGCCGGCGAGCAGGACGCGGTCCAAGCGGTCAGGCCCTCAGCAACTATTCCCCACGGCACGCGTCCCAAACGCTCGCCCCCCCCTGTTTGCACCCCACCTCATGCAATGGCTCATACTTCCGAGCCTCCGGCTGCAACCCGCTGTGCAGGCGACGCTTCACGTTTGTGGTGCCGAAGTCCCCGACTACGCGGCTGGCGAGCCCGTCTCGG
Source organism: uncultured Acidobacteriota bacterium (assembly GCA_964628275.1). Taxonomy (GTDB): domain Bacteria; phylum Acidobacteriota; class Vicinamibacteria; order Fen-336; family Fen-336; genus CAZVOI01. Next base: position 63,776 of record CAZVOI010000304.1, read on the forward strand.
CAAATGCTGCGACCGGGCCAACGGTGCCGAGCCCCCGGAGGGCGGGGGAGTACCTTGTCGGAGCAAGAGTGTTGGATTATAGCGGCTTCTGGCTGATTCGAGCTATCAACTCTTTCTGGTAGAGCCGGATGCCGGAATGCGTCGGGTCCAGCGCCGCAGCCTGATCGATGTGCCGACGGGCCGCCGCCCCGTCCCCGCGCATGGCCTCGACCCATGCCAGATCGGCCCACGCCTGCGCGCCATAGGGGCGCAGATGGATGGACGCCTCCAGATCCGCCTGCGCCCTCCGAAGGCGGGTCGCGCGGAGCGGCCCGACGCCACCCATGTCTCGCCATAGCACGCCGCGCAGCCGGAAGGCCTCGGCGAGATAGGGGTGGCGGGCAAGCGTCCCGTCCAGTCGGGCGATCCGCTCCTGGGCGTCGCGCGCCTCCAGCGCGCGGCTGAGTTGGACGGCTCCCCAGGCGCGCCAGCCCGCCGCGACTCCGACAGCGACGAGGAAGAGAGCGATCGCGCGGGTACGCACGGAGAAGCGAGCCCTGTCGCGCGGAACCTCGGCGCACGCCAGCCCGAGGAGCGTCGCGAAGAGGAGCGCGTTCGAGGGAATGCGCAGGTTGAAATCGAAGCACGAATGGACGGCGAGCGCCACGACGGCGCTCAACGCGCCGACGCTACGCCCCTTCGCGAGCGGATCCGGCGCTTCGCGGAGGTTCCGGGCGATTCGGCGCGCGGCGAGGATCCCAAGGAACAGCAGCAGGCTAGCGCCAAGCAGGCCGGTCTCGGCGAGCCACTCGAGAGCGTCGCTCTCCGCGTGTGTGATACGAACGTCGCCGTGTCCTTGCTTGAACATCGTGACCGTGTCCGCGTAGGCGCCCAAACCCCAGCCAAAACCGGGCTGGGCCGCGAAAAGACGTAGCGTCGCTTTGGCCGTGTCGAAGCGATAGGTCGCCGACAGATCGCCCGGGCCGAGCAACCGAGTGAAACGACCCACGGCATCGGGTGCTACGGCCAACAACGCGAACCCGATCACGATCAGGGCGCTCACGCCGGCAAGCGCCAGCCCGCGACTGCCCTGGCGCTTTCGCGCCGAGCCGGCATAGGTCAACAGAATCGCGACGATGCCGGCGCCGAGAGCCACCAGACCGCCGCGGCTCCGGCTCGCGAGGTGCGCCAGAAGCAGCGCCAAACTCAGTCCACCCAGGCCCAGAGCCACCGGCGTCGCCGCCCGCGCGCGACGGGCGTGGCCGATCGCGACACCGAGCGCCAGGAGCGCCGCCATCTCGACGAAGCCCGCGAAGTGGTTGTGGTTCACGAACGACCCGAACGGCATCGAGATGCCGGTCCGCGCTTGACCATAGATGCGCTGCGGCCCGAGCGACCACTGGACGGCTCCGAACACGGCCTGCGCCGCAGCGACGAACAGGATGGCGACGACGAGCCGCTTCGAGCGCGAACGGTCGCTCGCGAAGAGGAACGCGAGGGCAAGCGCGACCAGGGCCAGGAGCGACTCGACCGTTCGCACGGGCGAGGCCGTGCGCCCGAGCCCGAGCTGCGCGAGGGCCAGAAGGCCCAGCGCGAAGGGCGTCCACCGGATCGTCACCACTTCCGCCGCGACGCCGAGACTGCCGGCGATCAGGACCGCCGACCACAGGGCGAACGCGGCGGCGTCCGGCGCCCCTCCAAACGGCCATGGCGCGGCGACGATCGCGAGCAGGAAGAGCGCTTCGCCGATCTTCCCAAGGATCGTCACTCTGAGAGCCCTTTCGACGCGATCAACTCTCGGTAGATTCGATCCACGTCGTCGATGAGCCGCGCGTGGCCGTGTTGTTGGAGCACGTGCTCTTTCCCTAGAGCGGCGCGAGCGAGAGCCGCCGAACGATCGCGCAAGCTCTCGAGTATCGCCCGCGCCAGAGCCGCCGGATCCCGGGCCGGCACCAGCAGCCCGCGCTCGTCTTCCCCCAGCAGGTCCGGCGTTCCCCCCACCCGCGTGGCAACGACCGGCCTTCCCGCCGCCAGCGCCTCGATCAACGCCACCGGCGTACCCTCGTTCAATGACGAATTGACGACGAGGTCCAAGTCCCCCATGACCTCGGCCATGTCGCGCTTGAAGCCATGGAAGAAGACGGAGCGCGCCAAGCCCAACTCGCCGGTTCTCAGCTCGAGCGCCTCTCTCAACTCCCCGTCTCCGACGATCGCGAAGCGCACCTGAGCATCCTGCTCACGCACCAGCCGCGCCGCCTGCAGGAACGTCTCGATGTCTTTGATCGGAACCAGCCGACCCACGATGCCGACGAGCGACGCGTCGGTCGAGACCCCCGCTTCAGCGCGCAACACGCCTCTCGGAAGCGTCCCGGTGAGACCGTCGAGCTCCAGCCCGAGAGGAACGACTCGAAACTTCTCCGAAGCTGCGATGCCCATCTCGACCAGGTCGCTCTTCACCGCTTCCGACACGCTGATCAGAAGATCAGTGCCACGCGCCAGGACCCGCTCGATGCAACGGTAGAGAGCCGTTCTCACGGCCCCGAAATAGCCTCGCAGCACGTGCCCATGGTACGTGTGGACGACGATCGGCACGCCGGCCCAGCGCGCGGCGAGGCGGCCGACCACGCCGGCCTTGGCGGTGTGTGTGTGAACGATCGTGGGCCGGTACTCCCGGATCAACTTCACGAGCGACAGGACGACTCGCACGTCACTCCACGGCCGAACCTCCCGACCCAGGCCGTCGAGCTTCTGGTAGCCGATGCCGCGGCTCTCCGCCACGTGCAGCAGGTTGCCCTCGCGCGGCGCTTCCTGCCCGATCACCAAGCGTGTCTCGTAGCCGCGGTCTTTCATTCCCTCGGTGAGCAGAAGGACGTGAACCGAGGGCCCGCCAACGTTGAGACGCGAGAAGATGCGAAGGACGCGGACGCCCAAGGTTCAGGCGACGCGCGGCGGCCCGAAGGCGACCTTCACGCGTTGGACGAGTTGCAGCTTCCGCTCGCGTCGGCGCAGGTACCCGCCGGCGGCCAGCACCAGCAGAGGCGCAATTACCTGTGCGCGGTAGCGGTAGGCCAGGCCCACGTTCGACGAGGTCACCGAGAAGGCAATCGTCAGCACGCCAGAGGCCATCAACAGCGCCACTTGCTTGGAGCTGAGTCTGAAGGTGGCCTTTATCGTGGCGAACAACGACGGGATCATCCAATACCAGACGAGCATGTCGGGGAGCGTGACGATGCGCCGGAACGCGGTGAGCTGCCACGGGAAAGGTGAGTAGAGAAAATATGCAACGGCGACCGGAAGAAAGGAAAGCACCACCAGAGGGTTCGTGAGGTCGACGCCGGGAAGGTAACCGGACATTCCTACGTCGGCACGCGCGAGGATGTCGCGCTGTCGAGCGATGCGATCGAGATCCAACCATTCGAGAC